>NZ_JBEXGX010000011.1:0-261967 GCF_040607495.1 Streptomyces sp. NPDC005281
TTACTCATGTTGCTCTTGCTACTCACTCCTGTGACTGCTTCCTCCGGGACCATCCGTCCCAGTATCAACCTGTCCGGCCGACAGGGGGAACCTCACTACCGTGCCGGCTCCGAGGATGCGTCGGGTGGTGTTCGTCGCGGTGCTGAGCTCGGAGCGGACCCTCGCCCTGGTACCTGACGAATCTCCTGGACGCCCGGCCCGATGGGTGCTTCCTTCAGGATCCGCCCAGGCTACGGAGCCCTACCATGATGCGGCGATGCGACTAGTCCACAATGTGGTCGGCACGATGCCAACGCGCGGTGGCACCGTTGAGGGGTGCCGTTGGGCTCAAGTTCCTGTACCCGTCGGCCAGAGCCGTCGAGAGGCGCACGTGTTCATCTTTCGCCTCATGGTGGCCGGCGGTCCGCCAAAGCATCTGCCTGGGAAGAGGCCAGTACGCTGGGCGGGACCAGACCAGTGGCCGGAGTTATGCGCTCACTGTGATCTGCCCGATGTAGATGCGCTGTTGACGGGATACCTGGACGGGTGGATCCCGGACGGGCGGATCACGTTGGGGCCTTGATCGCTCACGCTGTCCCGACGATTGCGGTGGCGGTCTCCTGCAGAGCCGTGGCGACTGCGGGCATATCTTGTTCTCGGAGGCGTACGGCGGGTGCGTGCACGGCGATCGCAGCGAGTGGCTCCCCAATGCGGTTCCGGACGGCCACCCCTACGCTGTGCAGGTCGTGCGCGCTTTCTTCGAGGTCTGCCGCCCATCCCCGGCCTCTGATTTCCTCCAGCTCCACCTCGAGCAGCGGCCATTCGGTGATGCTTGCTGCCGCCGTTGCGGCGAGTGCAGCCGGGAGAGCTGCGCGCACCTGTGCCGGGTCGCGGAGCGCAAGAAGGGCCTTGCCCGCCGCTGTGACATGCGCGGGAAGAGACTGGCCGAGTGGAGCGCTGACTCGCAGAACCTGCCGGCACTCGACTCCGTCGAGCAGCCGGACGACAGCGGCGTCCAAGCTATACAGGCATACCGTCTCCTGCAGCTTCTCGGACAGTTCTTCGAGGGGTCTGCGGGCCTGCTTCCGGACGTCCAGTTGAGCGATGGCGTCCAGTCCCATGCGTACGAGTTGCGGCCCCAGTGAGTATCCGCGCTGCCCCAGATCGTGCCGCAGGAAACCCGTGCGCGTCAGGGTGACCAGGATGCGATGCACGGTGGAGCGGGACATGCCGAGTTCCCGGGCAGTCTCCATGACACCGATCTTCCCCCGGTCATGAGCCAGGACAAGAACATCCAGAGCCTTCGTCACCGACGCCAAGGCCTCGGTCGCCGACAGATGATTAGCATCCACCATGATGGAACCGTAGCGCCCACAAGCTCCCAGGGACCGGGAGCTTCGACAGAATCCACACCGCCAGATTTCTGCGGTGCCACGCCTCACGGATCCAGCACGGCTTCTCAGGATTCCGACGAGTCACTTCTTCGCCAAGGCAGGTCGATTTCTGCGATAACTCCAACTGGACTTACCGCACTTGGGTGCGCTGCTGACCGTTTGGCGTCACCTCACAGGAACTGTGGGCGTGCCACAGTGTGCCGTCCCTACACTGGCAGCGGCCTTCCTCGAGGAGTTCACCATGGCGGGATACCGGACAGGCGCGCCTGCGTCGAGCAAAGGTGTCTATGTCGGCCTGGCCCGGCATGCCGTGGAGGAACTGATCACTTCGCTGCGTGGCGAGTTGGCCACGCTGGAGGCGGTCCTCGCGATGATGTGCCAGGAAGTCGAATCCACCGATGTTCACGAAGAGCGGCCGGCCACCGAGGAGGACACGGCGACCGTCCAGCCCTCCGGGGGGGCACCGTCCGAAGATTCTGTCTCCGACGAGGATCCGTCGACAGAAGAGGCGCCTCCGAGCTCTGGTACCCAGGCCCTGGGGCCTCCGCGCAACGGAAGCATGCGTGATGCGATCCTCACGCTCCTGTGCGCCACCCAAGAGGCGATGTCGATCACCGAAATCGCGGCGGCCGTGCGCCCGGGAGCGGACGCGACGGTCCGCTCATCCGTAGGGAAAACCCTCAACCGTATGAAGCAACTTGGCGAGGTGGAAAACGTAGCGCCAGGGATGTTCCGGGCCGTGCTGTCATCCCGAGTTGCTTGATCCACCTGAGCACGACCTCAACCCAATAAGCAGGCCTCCCTCGATTATCGGTCGAGGGAGGCCGCCCAAACGCACGAACGGACGCTTCTCCTAGCAGGGTTCCGGTCCGTCGTGCACGTTCACTCTAGCGCCGCCGACGGTAGCGCTAGAGAGAATCTGCGCCGTCATAGAATGGACCGTGCACGACTGACCCCAAACAGGCAATTGAGGATCAGTCATGGGCACATTGAGTCGCATTCGATCCGGGCCAGAGCGCAAGGCCCAGAGCGTGCTCCAGCCGGCAGACCGTCAGGACATCCGGCCAGCTGGCGCCCGCCAGCAGATCGCCGATGGTCTGCCTGCCGACATCGCTCTGGGCAGCCAGTGCGCGCAGCGAGAGTTTCGGTCGCTCCCCCAGGGCGGCGGTGAGGCGGCGGGCAATCGTCTGGACCACCGCTGCGGCGGGCTCCCCAACAATCCTGGCATCAGGCCACTCGTCCGGGTCGACGGCGTAATTCCGTGGCGACGCCGTGCGCGCTCGGCCTCCGGTCATAAAGATGCGCTCCTTCAGATCGTGATCGACACTGACATCAGCGGCCGGTTAACCGGCCAGATGTCATGGGCCTTGCGCCTGGAGGTCGCTGTGTCGAATCGTTTGCTGGCGTACTCGCCGAAAACGGAGACGGTGCCGCCCGCCCAGTGGCGACGCATCGCGCCGGTCGTCCGCTCGCTGGGATTCCTGGCCGTTGCGGCTGGCCCCTACGGCCCGGACGTGATCATGACGCCGCTCGCACGGCTGGTCGCCTGGACCGAGGCCCAGGGCCTCCCGCTGGAACCCTCGGTGATCCTTGACCGAAGCACCGTCGAACGGTTCATCCTCGTCGGCTGCAGCAGCATGGCCGCCAACAGTCGGCGGACCTGCAGTAGCCAGCTGCGCCGGGCTTCCGAAGCGCTCCTGCTGGATCAGCTCGGGCAGCATCCGCCGATTCGACTGAAGGCTGCCGCAATCCCGATGACGCCTTACCCACGGGCAGAAGTCGCCCACTGGCTGATCTGGGCGCAGAGCCTGCCCACCACGGCCCAGCGGCGCAATGCATGTTTGCTCTTCTGCCTCGGTATCGGGTGCGGCCTCGCCGTCGAGGATCTTGTGTACGTTCAGGGGCGGGACATCCACGCGGGCCCCACCGGGCGGGCACTGGTCAAGGTTCACGGGCGCCGGCCGCGGACCGTCGTGTGCCGTTACGCCTACGAGGAACTGCTCCTGGCGGAGGCTGCAGACATCCCGGCAGACGCGTACGTGTTCCGGCCAGACTGGCAGGACCGCACCAGCAAGCACATCGCATCGGATTGGCTCGCCAAGTACCCACGCATCATCGGCCGTTGCGACGGCGCGGTGCTGCAGACCCAGCGGCTGCGCACGACCTGGATTGTCGATCTGCTGAATGCGGGCATTCCACTGAAGGTGATTCTCAAAGCATCGGGGCTCGCGACGCTGCACAGCCTCTCGCGCTACCTCGTCTTCCTCCACGACGTATCCGAAGCAGAGGCATCCGATCTGTTGCGGGGAGCAGCGGCGTGAGCAGGAAGAACCCGGAGAACAAACCCTGTCGGCGTACCGGCCTCGCTTTACGCCCCGCACCGCAAGCCCCCGGCCGTACCCTCAACGATCGTGTCGTGAACCAGGTCTTCAATCTTGTGCGGCACAGCGGCGCACTGGAGCGCCTCCCCTCCGACAACCACAGGCCGGGGCCCAAGGGCATGCCCTTCCGCACCGTATTGATCGGCCTGATCCTGTCGCAGTACACGGGCAAGAGCGCAAACATCGACGACGCTTGGGAGACACTTTTCTTCGCGCTGTCTCCAGGGGCCAAAGCCCTGCTCGACGTTCCCGACATCGACCTGAACATCCCTGAGGGCGCCACCGGCGAAGAGATCGACCACATCGCGCACAAGCAGTACGCGATGTCGAAGCGGGTCTACCGGTCCTGGACATCGATGACCAAGCGCCTCGACCCGGCGCCGCACGACCGCCGCAAACGGCTGACACTCGGCGAGGCCAAGAAGATCCGGCGACGGTGGAATGCCCGCGCCAGCAGGGACACCGTGCGCAACCTGGAAGCCATCGCCCAGGACCTGGTTCTCGCCCCGGTCCTGGCCTCCTACCAGCGCGGCGACTTCGCTCGCTGGCACGGTCACGTCGCGGTCGACGACACTCCGGTTCCGATCTGGGGCAAAGGGCCTGACTACCGCAGGGACCGGGCCTCGCTTGAGATCACCGCGGGGATGTACGTGAAGGGAGGAGCGCCGAAGCGGCCACTGGATCCCGGCGGAGCTGCGGCCCCCACGAACACCGGCACCCGACGCGGCACCGCGAACAAGCCAGCGACTCGCAGTACCAAACCGACGCAGAAGAAGACCAAGGCACCAGAGAAGAAGGAGTTCCGCTACGCCATGATGGCCGCGTTCCCCGGCCACGGCCACGGCGACCTCGCCGGCGCCTACCCTGCGGTCTGTCTCGGCATGATCCTCCACACTCCGGGCACCGAACCGGGGCCGGCCGCCTTGCGCGCCATCCAACCGGCCTTTGAACGAGGCATGGTCAAAGACCTCTTCTGCGCCGACCGGGGCATCTCCCAAGCCAAGCCCCGCAACCTGCATCTGCAGCTGCTCGAACTCGGCCTCAACGCGGTGAAGCACTACAACGACGACAAGGTCGACCGGCAAGGGGAGTTCCGCGGCATGGAGCTGGTCGGCGGCGAGTTCTACTGCCCGATGATGCCGACCCCGCTCGTGACTGCAGGTACCACTTACATCAACAGCCGCACGGACGAGGACCGCGCCCACGCACTCAGCTTGATCCAGTCCCGAAAGGACTTCCAGACCAAGGTCAAGGAGTACGGCCCCGCGGGTGACCAGCGTCGACAGTGCCCGGCCCTCGGACCACACGCCACGGTCACCTGCTACCGCCGCCCCCAACCGCGACCGTCCACGATCGTCGACCTCGACGCCCCCACCGTCCGCACCCCAGCTGCCCTGCCCACCATCCCCCGGCCCAAGCGGGACACCAGCGCCTACCCCGACATCTGCACCGGGAAGAGCATCACTGTCCCGGGCGCCGTGCTGGCCAAATGGCGGCAGAAGTACGCCCTGTTCACACCTCTGTGGCAAGAGGCCTGGTCCGGACTGCGCAGTCAGAACGAAGGCGGCAACGGCAATCTTAAGAAATCCACCCTCGACAGCATCGACAACCCCCAGTTCCGCCTGCCCCACGGCCGCGTCGCGCAGACACTGCTCAACGCCGTGATCATCTTCGTGGCGAATCTCAGAGCCATCGAACGGTTCCGCCGCGACCAAGGCATCCAGCCGCGCCGAATCAGCACGCCGCATACCGCATCCCCAAGCGGCCGACCCGCCGACCCACCCCGGTCGGAACCGCTTCCGACCGGGCAGGGCAAGCCTCCGCCACGTGAGTGACGCATCCCCGCCGCGCTGCGCCCCCTGAAAACCCCACATGCCTGCGCCACGGCTACCAGCCGTCGCGCAGGCATGTCCTGTTTCCGCAGGTGAGAGGCGCAGCACCCGGACCGCCACCGCACCAACCCCTCACCGAGTCGATCACGCGACCCGAAGGCCTCAGGAACGACGAAAAACCGGTGAGTCACATGACTCGACCGGTAATTCGTGAACGCTTCGGGACGATCTCGTGAACGTCCCACAATGTGTCCGAGGGGGGACTTGAACCCCCACGCCCGTTAAAGGGCACTAGCACCTCAAGCTAGCGCGTCTGCCATTCCGCCACCCGGACAGGGTGTCTGCCGCCTGGCCGGAGGTGTTCCCCGCGGCGACATGGACAACAATACCAAGGTTTCGGAGTGCCTCTCACCTGCATATCCGGGCCTTCGGAGCGGGTCCGCGGCACACGGTGGGGGTGCGCATACAGTCTCACCATGGGTGACTGGATGACTACCGGTGGTCTGCGGGAAGGGCGGCGGCCGAGGGCGCTGTCGCCGTGGCGGGAGCATCTGCGGGACACGTTCTGGTTCGCGCCCACCGCGGCCATGGTGCTGGTCTTCGTGGTGTGGGCGGTGGCGACGGAGATCGACACCGCGATCGTCGACTCGCTGCGCGACGCTCGGGACTTCGACACCCTCGACGATCTGCTGCGGCTGGCCGACGACGCGAAGGCCGTGGTGACCGTCGTCAGCTCGGCGATGATGACCTTCATCGGTGTGGTCTTCAGCATCTCGCTGGTAGCCGTGCAGATGGCGAGCGGGCAGTTCAGTCCGCGCGTGGTGCGGATCTTCGTACGGAGCCGGATCACCAAGGCCACGTTCGCCGTGTTCCTCGCCACGTTCCTGCTGTCGCTGCTCGTACTGACCTCGTACGAGGGGCAGGCCGAGGCGCGGTACGTGACCTCGATCCCGCTGATCCAGTCGGTGCTGACGCTCACGATGCTGGGGCTGAGTCTCCTGCTCTTCGTGCTGTACGTGAACCAGACCCTGCGCCTCATGCGCATCACCCATGTCATCGACCGCATCACCCGCGAGGCGTTCAAGGTCGTCGCGCGCATGCCCGTGGGCCGCTCGACCGGCGAGGAGGACACGCTCGGGCCCGAGACCGCCCTGGTCACCCATCACGGGCGGGCCGGGGTCCTGCGGGATGTGAACATCGCCCGGCTGGTGAGGGCGGCCCGGCGGGAAGGTGTCGTGCTGAGGCTGATCCCGCGGATCGGAGACTTCGTCGTACCGGGCACGCCGCTGTTCGCCGTGTACGGAGGATCCGCCCCGGCGGGGCGGCCGCTCAATCGCACCGTGTCCGTCGGGGTGGAGCGCACCTTCCACCAGGACTTCGCGTTCGGACTGCGCCAGCTGTCCGACATCGGGCTGCGGGCGCTGTCGGCCGCGGTGAACGACCCGACCACGGCCGTGCAGGCGATCGACCGCATCGTGCAGTTCCTGGCCGCCGTCGCCGGCCGGCCCCTCGACGCGGCTCTCCATCGCGACCGGAGCGGGAACGTACGGCTGGTGCAGCCCGTGCCGGGGTGGACCGAGCTGGTCGATCTCGGGTTCGCCGAGATCCGGGGCTGTGCCACGGGCACACCGCAGGTCACCCGGCGCCTCGTCGCCGGGCTCGACGATCTGGCCGTGATCGCTCCCGCGGACCGGCGTGAGCCCCTTCTCCGGCACCGAGCGCTGCTAGTCGAGGCCGTGGAGCGCTCGGTCGCCGAGGCCTCGGACCGCGCCTTCGCCCTGCGACCGGACCGGCAGGGCATCGGTTGACCGGCCGGCACACCGGGACTTCCCCGCGGGGCGGCGCCCGGTCGCGGACGCCACCCCCGCCCACGCCCGCTCCCACTCGCACTCCAGCTCCGGCTCCGGCTCCGGCTCCGGCTCCGGCTCCGGCTCCGGCTCCGGCTCCGGCTCCGCAGAGGATCACGAAGGCTCGGAGCTCACGAGGCTCACGAGGCTCACGAGGTCACGGCATCAAGTGGTAATCCGGGAAGTTCCCCGGCAGCCGCTCCCCCGCCGGGCCCCGGGTCACCGCTCGCACCAGGAGTTCCCCGCCCACGAACGCGCCCCGCCACGAGGCCCCGAAGCCGCCGAAGAGTTCGTCGCGGTCGCCGCGGGAGCGGGGCCTGCCGTGGCCGACCTTGAAGGCGCGGATCTGGGGTGCCAGCCGGGTGTACGTCGCCTCGTCGTCCGTGGACAGCGTGGCGACCAGCGCGCCGTTCGACGCGTTCATCGCGGCGAGCAGTTCGGCCTCGGTGTCGACCAGGACGATGGTGTCGACCGGGCCGAAGGGTTCGGCGTGGTGCAGCGGCGAGGAGGGGGGCGGGTTGAGGAGCGTGACGGGCTGGACGTACGCCGCCGTGTCCTGGCCGGGCAGGAAGCGGGCGTCGGACGGCTTGCCGCGGTACAGCGGGACCGCGCCCCGGTCGATGGCCTCGGCGATCTGGTCCTTCAGCTCCTTGGCCTTGGCCGCGTTGATGACCGGGCCGAAGTCCAGCGACGGATACGGGTCGCCGGGCTGCTCGACGGCGAGCGGGTGACCGGTGCGCAGGGTGCGTACGGCCGGAAGGTACGCGGCGAGGAAGTCGTCGAACAGGGCGCGCTGGACGACGAAGCGCGGGTAGGCGGTGCAGCGCTGCTTGCCGTAGTCGAAGAGCTTGGGGACGACCGCCGTCAGCGCGTCCCAGTCGCTGTAGTTCCAGACGCCCCAGGTGTTGAGGCCCTCCTGTTCGAGGACATGGCGCTTGCCGAGGTCGGCGACGGCGGTGGCCACGGCGGCGCCGGTGTCCCGGCCGCCGACGAAGGAGACGCACCCGATCTCGGGCGCGCGCACGAGCGCCTCCGAGAGTTCGCTTCCGCTCCCGCTGACCAGGGTGAGGGGGAGGCCTTCGCGCGCGGCGAGCGCGCAGGCCAGGGTGAGGCAGGCGACACCGCCGTCGGTGGGGGTCTTGGCGATGACCGCGTTGCCCGCGAGCGCCTGCACCAGCATCGCGTGGACCAGAACGCTCATCGGGTAGTTCCAGCTGGCGATGTTGGACACGGGTCCGTCGAGCGGGGTCCGGCCTTCCACCATGGGCTCGACGCCGTCGACGTACCAGCGCACGCCGTCGATGGCGCGGTCCACGTCCGCCCGGGCCAGCCGCCAGGGCTTGCCGATCTCCCAGACGAGCAGGAGGGCGAGCAGTTCGCGGTGTTCGGTGAGGGCGTCGAGGGCCGCCGCGACGCGGGCCCGGCGCTCGGCGAGGGGAACATGGCGCCAGGCTCGGTGCTGGTCGAGCGAGGCGCGGACGGCCGCGCGGGCGGTGACGCCGTCGAGCCGTGGCGGTCCCGCGACGGGGCTGCCGTCAACGGGGCTGGTGGCGGGCAGCGCCCGGCCGTCGGCCTGCCAGCCGGAGTTCCAGAGGTTGAGCACCCGCTCGTCGCGGAACGCCTCGGGGGCGACGGCGAGGGATCTCCGCCAGGCGTCGGCCCAGGACGTGCCCGACTTGAGGACGAGAGGGGCGGCGTCGAAAGAGCCGGGTCCGGGACGGGTGGGGCCGGGAAGCGTGGGATCGGGAGGGGTGGGACCGGGTGGCGTGAGGTCGGGAGGGGTGGGGTCGGGGGTTGGCATCGGTTGTCTCCGCTCTCGGTGCACAGTCGGGGGCGGGGGCCCGGATCCTGCCGGACGGCAGGCCGCACAGGCCGCGCGAACAGTCGTCGCGTACATGAGGGAACGTAGTGGGGTCCGACGGTTTCCGACAGTCACCCCACATCAACTATGAGTGACATCACTCGCCGCCGCCCTCCGCCAGCCGCGCCAGGACCAGCCGTGCGGTCTCGGTCGGGGTGTCGCCGACCCGCACTCCGGCCGCCTCCAGGGCCTTCTTCTTGGCCCGGGCGGTGCCCGAGGAGCCCGAGACGATGGCGCCGGCGTGCCCCATCGTCCGGCCCTCGGGGGCGGTGAATCCGGCGATGTAGCCGACGACGGGCTTGGTGACGTGATCGCGTACGTACGCGGCCGCCCGTTCCTCGGCGTCGCCGCCGATCTCCCCGATGAGAATGATCAGCTCGGTGTCGGGGTCCTCCTCGAAGGCCGCCAGACAGTCGATGTGAGAGGTGCCGACGACGGGGTCCCCGCCGATTCCCACGCAGGTCGAGAAGCCGATGTCCCGCAGTTCGTGCATGAGCTGGTAGGTGAGGGTGCCGGACTTGGAGACCAGGCCGATGCGTCCGGGCCCGGTGATGTCGGCGGGGATGATGCCCGCGTTCGACTGTCCCGGCGAGATGAGGCCGGGGCAGTTGGGGCCGATGACACGGGTGCCCCGGGCGGCTGCGTGCGCGCGGAAGGCGACGGAGTCGTGGACGGGGATGCCCTCGGTGATGACGACGGCGAGCGCGATCCCTGCGTCGGCGGCCTCCATCACGGCCTCGCGGGCGAAGGCGGGCGGCACGAACACGACGCTCACGTCGGCTCCCGTCGCCTCGATCCCCTCGCGCACGGAACCGAAGACGGGGACGGTCCTCCGGACGCTCTCACGGCCCCCGGGGCCCGGAACGTCGAACTCCACGGCCAGGCCGGCCTTGCGCGGATTGACGCCGCCGACGACATCCGTGCCGGCGGCGAGCATGCGCCGGGTGTGCCGCATGCCCTCGGCGCCGGTCATGCCCTGGACGACGACCTTGGAATTCCTGGTGAGAAAGACGGCCATGTCCCGCTCCTTCAGCCGATGTGGGCCAGTCGGGCGGCGAGGCGGGCCGCGTCGTCCATGGTGGCGGCCTGGTGCACCAGGGGGTGCGCCCGCTCGCCGAGGACGGCGCGGCCCCGGGCCGCGTTGTTGCCGTCGAGCCGGACCACGAGCGGCTTGGTCGGCCGTACGGCGTCCAGCGCCCGCACGATGCCGTCGGCGACCGCGTCGCAGGCGGTGATGCCGCCGAAGACGTTGACGAGGACGGATCTGACGCCGGGGTCGGACAGGACGACGGACAGTCCGTCGGACATGATCCGCGCGGAGGCTCCGCCGCCGATGTCGAGGAAGTTGGCGGGGCGGGCGCCGCTGCCGGCGACGACGTCGAGCGTCGACATCACGAGGCCGGCTCCGTTGCCGATGACACCCACCTCGCCGTCCAGCTTCACGTAGTTGAGGCCCTTGGCCGCGGCGGCGGCCTCCAGCGGGTCGCCGTGCGAGTCCTCACCTTCGGCCCAACGCGGCTGGCGGAAGCGGGCGTTGTCGTCCAGGGTGACCTTGCCGTCCAGGGCGACGATCTGCCCCTGGACGGTGCGGACGAGCGGGTTCACCTCGACGAGGAGGGCGTCCTCGCGGATGAGCACCTGCCAGAGCCGCACGAGGACGTCGGCGGTCCGAGGCGGCAGTGCGGCGGCCCGGACGATCTCGGCCGCCTTCTGCGGGGTGACACCGTGCGCCGGGTCCACGGGGACACGCGCCACCGCCTCCGGCCGGGCCGCGGCCACCTCCTCGATCTCGGTGCCGCCCTCGGCGGAGGCGATCGCGAGGAAGCGTCCGGCGGCGCGGTCGAGGACGTACGAGACGTAGAACTCGCTCTCGATGTCGACCGGTTGGGCGAGCATCACCGTGCGGACGGGGTGCCCCTTGATGTCCGTGCCGAGGATGTCGCGCGCCGCGCGTTCGGCGGCGGCGGGGTCCTCTGCGAGCCGCACTCCGCCCGCCTTGCCGCGCCCGCCGGTCCTGACCTGGGCCTTGACGACGACCCGGCCGCCGAGTCGGCGCGCGATGCCGCGCGCCCGGCCGGGCGAGTCGGTGACCTCGGCGTGCGGCACCGGAACGCCGTACTCCTCGAAGAGTCGCCGTGCCTGATGTTCGTACAGATCCACGTTTCGGCTCCTGTCCTGAAAGTGGTGCACGACCCCTGGACATCACCCATCGGATGCGGGATAACAATCTTCATACAGTATTCGTCGACTGTATGCAATGTACGAACCTGACTCACCGCCGGCTCCACCGGGCGGCTCAAGGCAACGGACAAGTGAGGTGACCTGTGACGACCAAGGCTCTCGAAGGCATCCGGGTCCTGGACATGACGCACGTTCAGTCCGGTCCCTCGGCGACCCAGTTGATGGCATGGCTCGGCGCCGACGTGGTCAAACTCGAGGCGCCGGCCGGTGACATCACCCGCACCCAGCTGCGGGACATCCCGGACGCCGACTCCCTCTACTTCACCATGCTCAACAGCAACAAGCGCAGCATCACCCTCAACACCAAGACCGAGCGCGGAAAACAGCTCCTGACCGAGCTGATCCGCCGCTCCGACGTCATGGTGGAGAACTTCGGCCCCGGCGCGGTCGACCGCATGGGCTTCACCTGGGACCGCATCCGCGAGATCAACCCGCGGATCGTCTACGCCTCCATCAAGGGCTTCGGAGACGGCCCTTACACCGACTTCAAGGCGTACGAGGTGGTCGCGCAGGCCATGGGCGGCTCCATGGCCACCACCGGATTCGAGGACGGCCCCCCGTTGGCCACCGGCGCCCAGATCGGCGACTCCGGCACCGGCGTCCACGCCGTCGCCGCCGTTCTCGCGGCCCTCCTCCAGCGCACCCGCACCGGACGCGGCCAGCGCGTCAACGTGGCCATGCAGCACGCCGTCCTCAACCTCTGCCGGGTCAAGCTGCGCGACCAGCAGCGCCTGGCCAACGGACCGCTCGCCGAGTACCCCAACGACGACTTCGGCGACGAGGTCCCCCGTTCGGGCAACGCCTCCGGCGGCGGCCAGCCCGGCTGGGCCGTCAAGTGCGCGCCCGGCGGCCCCAACGACTACGTCTACGTCATCGTCCAGCCCGCCGGCTGGAAGCCGATCACCCGGCTCATCGGCCGTCCCGAGCTGGCCGACGACCCCGGCTGGGCGACCCCGCGGGCCCGGCTGCCGAGGCTCACCAAGATGTTCCAGCTCATCGAGGAGTGGACGACCACGCTGCCCAAGTGGCAGGTACTGGAACAGCTCAACGCCGAGAGCATCCCGTGCGGACCGATCCTGTCCACCAGGGAGATCATCGAGGACGCCTCGCTCGCCGCGAACGACATGGTCGTCGAGGTCGAGCATCCCGAGCGCGGCTCCTACGTCACCGTCGGCAGCCCCCTCAAGCTCTCCGACTCCCCCGTCGACATCACCGCCTCCCCGCTGCTCGGCGAGCACAACGAGGAGATCTACATCGGCGAACTCGGCCTCGGCGAAGAGGAATTGCGGCTCCTGAAGTCGGGCGGGGTGATCTGAGATGGCGGCACAGGACCGGGTGGCGAGGGTAAGGGCGCTCCTCGACGGCGTACGGCGCCAGGGGCGCACCGCGCTGACGGCACCCGAGGGCAAGCGGATCGCCGACGCCTACGGGATCGCCGTACCCGGCGAGGAGATCGCCCGCGACGAGGACGAGGCGGTCGCCTGCGCGGAACGCTTCGGGGGCCCCGTGGTGATGAAGATCGTCTCCCCCGACATCCTGCACAAGACCGACGCGGGCGGGGTGCTGGTCGGTATCGAGGGAGAGGCCGAGGTCCGGGCCGCCTTCCGGACCCTCGTCGAGAACGCCCGTGCGTACGACGTCCGCGCCCGGATCGACGGCGTCCAGGTGCAGGAGCTGATCCCGCCGGGGCAGGAGGTCATCGTCGGCGCCGTGACCGACCCGACGTTCGGGAAGATCGTCGCCTTCGGGCTCGGCGGTGTGCTGGTCGAGGTGCTGAAGGACGTCACCTTCCGGCTCGCGCCGGTGGACGCGGGCGAGGCGCTGTCGATGCTCGACTCGATCCGCGCCGCGCCGGTCCTGCACGGGGTGCGCGGTGCTCCCGCGGTGGACCGGACGGCGCTGGCCGAGCAGATCCGCCGGGTCTCCGAACTCGTCACGGACTTCCCCGAGATCGCCGAGGTGGACCTCAACCCGGTGATCGCGACCTCGCGGGGCGCGATCGCGGCGGACATCCGGGTGATCCTCGGCGCGGGCCCGGTGGCCGGGCGGCGCCGGTACACCCGGGCCGAGATCCTCGCCTCCATGGACCGGCTGATGCGGCCGCGGTCCATCGCCGTGATCGGCGCCTCCGACGTCCCGGGCAAGATCGGTCACGCGGTGCTGCGCAACCTCGTCGACGGGGGCTTCGCGGGCGAGATCCATCCGGTGAACCCCAAGGCCGACGACATCCAGGGCCGCAAGGCCTACGCGAGTGTCACGGACATCCCCGGCGAGGTGGACGTCGCGGTCTTCGCCGTCCCCGCCAGAGCGGTGCCACGGGTCCTGGAGGAGGTGGGACGCAAGAACATCCCCAACGCGGTCCTGATCCCCTCCGGGTTCGCCGAGACCGGCGAACAAGGACTCCAGGACGAGATCACGGCGATCGGCGAGCAATACGGCATACGCCTGCTCGGCCCGAACATCTACGGCTACTACTCGACCTGGCAGGACGTGTGCGCCACGTTCTGCACACCGTACGACGTGAAGGGCGGAGTCGCGCTCACCTCGCAGTCCGGTGGGATCGGCATGGCCGTCCTCGGGTTCGCGCGGACCACGAAGACGGGCGTCTCGGCGATCGTCGGGCTCGGCAACAAGGCGGACCTGGACGAGGACGACCTGCTCACCTGGTTCGGCGAGGACCCTCGCACCAGGTGCGTCGCGATGCACCTGGAGGACCTCAAGGACGGCCGCGCCTTCGTGGAGGCGGCCCGCGCCACCGTCCCGAAGAAGCCCGTCATCGTCCTGAAGGCCGGGCGGACCGCCGCCGGCGCGCGGGCCGCCGGCTCGCACACCGGAGCCCTCGCCGGTGACGACGCCGTGTACGACGACATCCTCCGGCAGGCCGGCGTCATCAGGGCTCCCGGGCTGAACGACATGCTGGAGTACGCGCGCGCCCTGCCGGTGCTGCCCGCTCCCCGGGGCGACAACGTCGTGATCATCACCGGCGCGGGCGGCAGCGGTGTCCTGCTGTCCGACGCGGTCACCGACAACGGGCTGTCCCTGATGGAGATCCCGCCGGATCTCGACGCCGCCTTCCGGGAGTTCATCCCGCCCTTCGGGGCCGCGGGCAACCCGGTGGACATCACGGGCGGCGAGCCTCCGTCGACGTACGAGGCGACGATCCGGCTCGGTCTCTCGGACCCGCGCGTCCACGCGCTCGTCCTCGGCTACTGGCACACGATCGTCACCCCTCCCATGGTCTTCGCCGAGCTCACCGCGCGCGTGGTGGCCGAATTCCGCGAACGCGGCGTCGAGAAGCCCGTGGTGGCCTCGCTCGCGGGCGACGTCGAAGTGGAGGAGGCCTGCCGGTACTTGTACGAACGGGGCGTCGTCGCCTACCCGTACACCACCGAGATGCCGGTGGCCGTCCTCGGCGCGAAGTACCGCTGGGCGCGCGCGGCAGGGCTGTTGGGGGGCCGTCCATGACATGAGTGTGCGCGGGGGCGGCCGACGGTGCGCGTCGGCCGGCCCCGGGACCCGCGGGCGCACGAAAGGCATTTGGCAGGGGGCGCTGACCAGATCTTTCGACGCAAGGGGATCTCGATCGACATGACAACCACCGGCTACTCGACCCCGGTCCCTCATCGCGAGGTGACGGACCGCAACGGACGCGTGTACCGCGTCGGCGAGACCGACCTCGACATCATGGGCCGAAAACGCGCCTGGATGGTCTTCCTGCCCTGGGCGGGCATGCTGGGCATCAGCTCGGCCGAGTACGCGTTCACTTCTGCGGAGGACACGCTCCACGAGGCACATCTGTGGAGCGGCGGACACATCTTCTGGCTGATGGGCGTCTGGGTGTTCTTCCAGGCGGCCGTGGCCTTCCCGGCCGGGCGGCTGCGTGAGAGCGGCAGGCTGCCCGCCCGTACGGCGATGCTGCTGGGCGCGCTCGGCACCCTGCTCGGCTATGTGTCCCTGGCCTTCGCGCCGCATGTGACGGTCGCCTATCTCGGCTTCGGCATGTGCAGCGGCATCGGCGCGGGTCTCGTCTACGCGACCTGCGTGAACATGGTCGGCAAGTGGTATCCGGAGCGCAAGGGCGGCAAGACGGGCTTCGTCAACGGCGGTTTCGCCTACGGGTCCGTGCCCTTCGTCTTCCTGTTCACCTCGTACATGGATCTCGGCAACTACCGGGGCGTCCTGGTGGGCACCGGCCTGGTCTGCTGCGCGCTGGTCGCGGCGGCCGGCTGGTTCTTCAGGGACCCGCCGAAGGGCTGGTGGCCGCCGGACGTGGACCCGCTGAAGGTGCCGGACGACCCCAGGATCCGGCGGGCGCTGGAGAAGAACCCGCCGGCGGTCAGGCAGTACACCCCGAGGGAGGCCGCGCGTACCCCCGTTCTGTGGATGATGTGGTTCTGTCTGCTGTGCACGGCCGGGATCAACATCTTCGGCATCGCCTTCCAGGTCCCGTTCGGCAAGGACATGGGCTTCACCGGCGGGATCGTGGCCACGGCGATGTCGCTGAAGGCCGTCGTCAACGGCACCGGGCGCGGGGTCATCGGCTGGATCTCCGACCGCGTCGGCCGGCGCCACACCCTGATCATCGTGTGTCTGGTGCTGGGTTCGGCCCAGTTCGGTGTGCTGGTGTCCGGCCGGATGGGCAGCATGCCGTTCTTCCTGATCTGCTCCATGGTCTCCGGCTTCGGCGGCGGCGCGATCTTCCCGCTGTTCGCGGCCATGACGGCGGACTACTTCGGCGAGAACAACAACGCCTCCAACTACGGGCTGGTCTACAGCTCGAAGCTGATCTCGGGCCTCGTCGGCTCCGGTATGGGCGCGGTCGTCGTCGGCGCCTGGGACTACCACGGCGCCTTCGTGCTCGCCGGGTCCGTCGGTCTGGCGTCCGCCGTACTGGCCCTGTTCCTCAGGGCACCGGGCCGGCCCGGTGCCCGGAGCATCGTTCCCAATCCGCACCCGCTCGGCGAGGAGATGGCGTCATGACGGCGGAACCCATCGCGGCGAAGGACTCGCCGGACGACCACGGCGCCCCGGGGCGCGCCTACCGGGAAATCACGGACGCCCGCGGCCGTGTCTACCGGGTCGGCGAGACGGACCGGGACATCCTCGGCCACTCACGCTCGTTCATGGTCTACCTGCCCTGGGCCGCCATGATGGCCATCAGCGTCTTCGAGTACGCGTACGGCTCGGCCGAGGACACCCTGTCCCACGCCCACGGCTGGTCCCAGAGCAACACCTTCTGGATCCTCAGCATCTGGGTGTTCTTCCAGGCCGGTATCGCCTTCCCGGCGGGCTGGCTGCGGGAGAGGGGCATCCTGACGGCCCGGGGAGCCATGTACACGGGATCGGTCATGTGCGCGTTCGGCTTCCTGGCCCTCTCGCACCTGAGCGATGTCCTGCTCGCGATCCTGGGCTTCGGTGTCATCGGCGGTGTCGGATCGGGCCTGGTGTACGCGACCTGCATCAACATGGTCGGCAAGTGGTTCCCCGAACGCCGTGGCGCGCGTACGGGATTCGTCAACGGCGGCTTCGCGTACGGCTCGCTGCCGTTCATCTTCATCTTCAACTACGCGTTCGACACGGCCAATTACCACCGCGTCCTCGACCTCATCGGCTGTTACGTGATGGTCGTGGTGCTGACGGCCGCGTTCTTCTTCAAGGACCCGCCGAAGAACTGGTGGCCCGCTGACATCGACCCGCTGACCCGCGACGGTTCCGGGAAGGGTGCCGCGAGCCTGTCCAAGAACCCTCCCGCCGTGAAGCAGTACACCCCCGAGGAGGCGATCAGGACCGGCGTGCTCCCGCTGATGTGGATCGCGCTGGTGATGACCGCCGGTGTGTCGATCTTCGGGATCTCCTTCCAGGTCGACTTCGCCAAGGAGGTGGGATTCGGCCCGCTGGTGGCGGCCTCGTCGATGGGCGTGATGGCGGTCGTCAACGGGGTCGGCCGGGGTGTGGTGGGCTGGCTGTCCGACTCCTGGGGGCGCAAGCGGACCCTGGTCTTCGTCATCGTGGTCCTCGGACTCGCGCAGTTCGGCGTGATCTGGGCCGGTGACATCCACAGCGAGGCGCTCTTCCTGTTCTTCGCCTTCCTCTCCGGGTTCGGCGGCGGCGCCTTCTACCCGATGTTCGCGGCCCTGACCCCGGACTACTTCGGCGAGAACTACAACGCCACCAACTACGGGCTGGTGTACAGCGGAAAGCTGGTCAGCGGTCTGTTCGGCGGCGGGCTCGGCTCGATGGTGGTCGCCGCCTGGGGCTACGACGGCGCCTACGCGCTGGCCGGCGGCATCTCCATGGTGGCGGCCGCGATCGCCCTGCTGCTCCGGCAGCCGGGGCACAGCACGGCGGACACCTCCTCGCCACAGCCGCAGCCGGTCGGCTGAGCGTCCACGGGCCACCCGGAGCCGGGTGACCCGTGGGCGGCCGTGCCCGGAACACCGCACGGCCGGCCCGCGCGGGCGTCGCCGACGCACCACCCGTACGCGAGGGTGGCCCTCACCTGCGAGTCGGCGGGGAGGGCCACCCTCGCGTCCGCCACAGGTGGGTGGCGGCTACTTCACGACGACGTGGTCGGCGGTGGAGGTGGCGGCACCGGTGGTGCCGGTGCCGGCGAAGACCCAGCGCCGGGAGCCTTCGGCGATCGCGGGGACGGTGGCCTTCAGGGCGCCGTCCGTACCGGACGTGACCGTCCTGACGGTCGTGTAGGCGTCATCTTGCACGTGTAGTCGCCGGTGCGGCCCGCGCACGGCTTGACGGGGTCCACCCACACGTCGGTCGAGACGGGCCAGCCACCGTGGTGGAGAGTCGCGCCGGCGCCGACCCGTGAAACCGTCCCGGGGCGGAAGCGGAACCCGTCGGCCGGCTACTTCGCGCGGTCGTGGTACATCTTCCGCGTGTGTTCGGTGTGGGCCCGCATGATGTCGGTGGCCCGCTGTCCGTCGCGCTGCGCTATCGCGGCGATCAGTTCGCGGTGTTCGATCCAGGACTGCCGCCCGCGCTGCCTGGCCACCGGCGTGTAGTACCAGCGGACCCGGCGGTCGACCTGTGCGGCGAGCTCGGCGAGGACCGTGTTGCCGGCGAGTTCCATGATCTTGGCGTGCAGCCGTGCGTTCATCGCGACCGCGGCGTCGACGTCGTCGGCGGCGACCGCGCGCTCGCCCTCCGCGCACAGGTCCTCGAGCGCGCCGACTGCGGAGGGGCCCGCGTTGGCGGCGGCGAGACGGGCCGCTTCGGCCTCCAGGAGCGTGCGGACCGTGAGGAGCTGGTCGGCCTCCTCCTCGGTCGGCTCGTGCACGAACGCGCCCTGGGCGGGCCGCAGATCGACCCAGCCCTCGGTGCTCAGCCGCTGGAGCGCCTCCCGTACGGGCTGCCGGGACACCCCCAGATGACCGGCGAGTTCGCTCTCGACGAGGTGCTGGCCCGGCTTCAGGGCACGGGTGGTGATGAGTTCGAGCAGCGCCTCGTAGACGCGGTCACGGAGCGGGCCGGGCCGCTCGAGCTTGGGTACCGCTCCCGAAGGCAGGCTGGTCGACAACATCACGGTCCCTCCCTGGGCGGCGTCGTCGCCGCGATAGGAAAGTCGATTATCAATTGTCTTTCGCCTACAGTCTACGGCGCACAAACGCGCCGCAGACAGGGGAGTTGGGCTTGTCACACCAGGGACACGGAGGGCCGGACGAGCGGTTCGGGCCGCCTCACGGGCAGCGGACGACCTGCCCGGCGTAGGAGAGGTTGCCGCCGAAGCCGAACAGCAGGACGGGGTCGCCGGTGGAGATCTCTCCGCGCTCGACGAGCTTGGAGAAGGCGAGCGGGATGCTGGCGGCGGAGGTGTTCCCGGAGTCGACGACATCGCGTGCCACGACGGCGTTCACCGCGCCGATCTTCAGGGCGAGCGGCTCGATGATGCGCAGGTTGGCCTGGTGCAGGACGACTCCGGCCAGGTCCTCGGGCGTGAGGCCGGCGCGCTCGCAGGCCTTCCGGGCGATCGGCGGGAGCTGGGTGGTGGCCCAGCGGTAGACGCTCTGGCCCTCCTGCGCGAACCGCGAGGGGGTGCCCTCGATGCGCACCGCGTGCCCCATCTCCGGCACCGAGCCCCACAGTACCGGCCCGATGCCGGGCTCCTCGCCCGCGGGGCAGGCCTCGACCACGGCGGCCCCCGCGCCGTCCCCGACGAGGACACACGTGGTGCGGTCGCTCCAGTCCGTCACGTCGGTCATCTTGTCGGCGCCGATGACGAGCGCCCGGGTCGCGGCCCCGGCACGCACGGCGTGGTCGGCGGTGGCGAGGGCGTGGGTGAACCCGGCGCAGACGACGTTGACGTCCATCGCGGCCGGCGAGGGGATGCCGAGGCGGGCGGCGACCCGGGCGGCCATGTTCGGGGAGCGGTCTACGGCCGTGGAGGTGGCGACGAGGACGAGGTCGATGTCGCCGGGCGCCAGACCGGCCGAGGCGAGCGCCTTGGCGGCGGCGTGCGCGGCCAGCTCGTCGACCGGTTCGTCGGGCCCGGCGACATGACGGGTCCGGATGCCCACACGGCTCCTGATCCACTCGTCGCTGGTGTCGACCAGGGCCGCCAGGTCCTCGTTGGTGAGTACCTTGGCGGGCTGGTAGTGGCCGACGGCGGCGATCCGTGAGCCGTTCATGAGTGGTCCCCCTCGTGCTTCGGGTAGCGGGATCCACCAGTCTGATCAGTGACTCACCAGTACGGCGGCAGGTGAAGCCACAGGATTGCGGCGCCAGGCTTGTCGGCTTCTGTCAGACCTTGGGACGTCCGAACAGCTACCCCGAAAACAGTTGAGTGGCCTTTTGTACGAGCTCGTAGACGCCATAGCACAGGGGCGCGCCCACCCACAGCCAGGCCAGGACGCTCAGCGCCCGCCGGTCAGGCGGACTCGGGCTGCTGTCGTGCGACATCGGTGGCCTCCCTCGGTGCGGGGATGTGATGGCGGGCGTGCACGGGCCGTACGAACTCGTTCGCGACGAAGCCGACCGCGAGCAGCCCGATCATGATCAGGAACGACAGGCCGTACAGGGACGAGCCGTGTCTGCCCGCCGCCTCCTGGTGGTCGGCGATCCGGTTCACGATCAGTGGTCCGAGGACGCCGGCGGTGGACCAGGCGGTGAGCAGCCGGCCGTGGATGGCACCGACCTGGTAGGTGCCGAAGAGATCCTTGAGGTACGCCGGGATCGTGGCGAAGCCTCCGCCGTAGAAGGAGAGGATCACCAGCGCGCTCAGGATGAACAGCGGTTTCGAGGAGTCGCCGAGCCAGGCGATGAGCGCGTACATCAGGGCGCCGACCCCGAGATAGACGCGGTAGATGTTCTTGCGCCCGATCAGGTCGGAGGTCGAGGACCAGCCGATCCGGCCCGCCATGTTCGCGGCCGAGAGCAGGGCGACGAATCCGGCGGCCGCGGAGGCGGTGACCGGGGTGGAGGTGTCCGCGAAGAAGTCCGTGATCATCGGGGCGGCCTTCTCCAGGATGCCTATGCCCGCGGTGACATTCATGCACAGCACGATCCAGAGGCACCAGAACTGGGGGGTGCGGACGGCGTTGCGGGCCGAGACCTGGACTCCGTCGAGCGCGCTCGGCCCGGACGCGGCCGGCTTCTCGCCGCGCGGCACGCGCACCAGCAGCACACCGAGCGCCATGAACACGGCGTACGACAGACCGTGCACGAGGAAGGCGAGCGCGATCCCCGAGGAGTCGGAACCGAACGACTTCAGCATCTGGGCGGACCAGGGCGAGGCGATCAGGGCGCCGCCGCCGAAGCCCATGATCGCGATGCCGGTGGCCATTCCGGGCCGGTCCGGGAACCACTTGATCAATGTGGAGACGGGGGATATGTAGCCGATGCCGAGTCCGAAGCCGCCCACGAAGCCGTAGCCGAGGACGATCAGCCAGTACTGCTCGGTGGCCGCGCCGAGCGCGGAGATCAGGAAGCCGGAGGAGAAGCAGACGAGGGCGACGGTCATGGCCCAGCGGGGACCGTTGCGCTCGACGAGGGTGCCGCCGAAGGCGGCCGACAGGCCGAGCATCACGATGGCGAGCTGGAAGGGCAGCGCGCTCTGGGTTCCGCTGAGACCGAGCGCGGATTCGAGCGGCGGCTTGAAGACGCTCCAGGCGTAGGCCTGGCCGATGGAGAGATGGACCGACAGGGCGGCCGGCGGGACGAGCCAGCGGCTCCAACCGGGCGGTGCGACAGGAGGGCTCATGATCCGGGACGATAGGAACGCGCCGCCCGGCTGTGAAGCGGCGCGACGCGAACTCGTCGACCGTATGCGATGAGCGGTATCCCTGACGCGACGAACGGTCGCTGCGCGGCCGGTGCGCCGACTGCACAGAGGGCGGTTCGGCCATGTCCGGTGAGATGAGCCCCGGCGGGGCGGCGACATCCAGTGCGGTCCGGCGGGCCGGCGGCATCCCGTGCGCTTCGGCGGGCCGGCGGTCCCACCGCCCGACGGCGGCCGGCGCACCCCAGGCGGTCCGGCCACGCCCAGGGCTCCCCGGGCCGCCCGAGTCGGCCGTCGCCGCGCCTTGGTTCCTGTCCGGGCCCGGCAGAGGCGTGGAGTGCCTGTCCGGGCCCGGCCGGGACTCCCCACCGTGACGGCGGACCCGGTCCGGCCCCTTGTCGGCCTTCATTCCATCCTGTAGACAATATTTCGTCGACAGAGTTCGGCAGTTCCTCGGTACCCTCGACCGAACGGAGCGCCACACAGTGAGAGTCGCAGTTCTCGGCGCCGGTGCGATCGGCGCCTACGTCGGCGCCGCCCTGCACCGCGCGGGCGCCGACGTGCATCTCGTCGCCCGCGGACCGCATCTCGCGGCCATGAGGCGGCACGGCATCCAGGTCCTCAGTCCACGCGGGGACTTCACCGCGCGTGCCCACGCCACCGACGACCCGGCCGAGATCGGTCCGGTCGACTGCGTCTTCCTCGGCCTGAAGGCCAACTCGTACGCGGCGTGCGGGCCGCTGATCGAGCCCCTGCTGCACGACACCACGGCGGTGATCGCGGCCCAGAACGGCATTCCCTGGTGGTACTTCCACCGGCACGGCGGACCCCACGACGGGCACCGGCTGGAGAGCGTGGACCCGGGCGGCGCGGTCAGCGCGGTGCTGGCCCCTGAGCGGGCGATCGGGTGCGTCGTCTACGCCGCGACCGAACTGGAGGAACCGGGTGTCGTCCGCCACCTCGAAGGCACCCGGTTCTCCGTCGGGGAACCGGACCGCTCCGTCTCGGCACGCTGCCGGGCCTTCAGCGACGCCATGCGGGAGGGCGGCCTGAAATGCCCCGTCGAACCGGACCTGCGCAACGACATCTGGCTCAAGTTGCTGGGGAACATCTCCTTCAACCCGATCAGCGCGCTGGCCCGCGCCACCATGCGGCAGATGTGCCTGCACGGCGGAACGCGCAGGGTCATCGAGATCATGATGGCCGAGACGCTGGCCGTCGCCCAGGCCCTCGGCTGCGAGGTGGGGGTGTCCATCGAGCGGCGCCTCGCCGGTGCCGAGCGGGTCGGCGACCACCGCACCTCCACGCTCCAGGACCTGGAGCGCGGCAAACCGCTGGAACTCGACGTGCTGCTCGCGGCCGTCGTGGAACTGGCGGAGATCACCGGGGTGCCGGTCCCGACGCTGCGCACCGTGTACGCCATCTCGGATCTGCTCGCGCTGCGGACGACGGCGTGAGAGCGGGGCGGGCCGCGCCCCCGGCGAGGCAGCACGCGGCCCGCTCCGCGGGTGCAGGACAATGAAACGTGGAGGTCGCCTCCGCACCACGGCCCGGGCGACCCGAACGTCAACCGGTGACCGCCAGGCCCGATCCGGCCGGCCGCACGTACGGAAGCGGGACTGATCAGGACATGGGACGAGTCACGGAACGACGCAAGGTGATCCGCATCCGGGACGGCGCCGTGAGCACCCGCCCGGACACCCTCGTCGCCGAGGAACCCCTGGAGATCCGGCTCAACGGCAAGCCCCTGGCGATCACCATGCGCACCCCGGGTGACGACTTCGCGCTGGCCGCGGGGTTCCTGGTGAGCGAGGGGGTGCTCGGCCGGGCCGAGGAGTTGCAGAACATCGTGTATTGCGCGGGCGCCACGGTGGACGGATCCAACACGTACAACATCGTCGACGTGCGGACGGCGCCCGGTGTCGTCATCCCCGACATCACGCTCGAACGCAATGTGTACACGACGTCGTCGTGCGGTCTGTGCGGAAAGGCGAGCCTGGACGCGGTCCGTACGACGGCCCGCTGGACCATCGACGACACGCTGGACGGCACCACTCCCCCGCTGCGGCTGGAGCCCGACCTGCTCGCGAGCCTCCCCGACCGGCTGCGCGCGGCCCAGCGGGTCTTCGACCGGACCGGGGGTCTGCACGCGGCGGCCCTGTTCACCGAGGCGGGCGAGCTGGTCGACATACGCGAGGACGTGGGCCGGCACAACGCGGTCGACAAGCTGGTCGGCCGCGCTCTCCAGAACGGCACGCTCCCGCTGTCCCGGACGATCCTGCTGGTCTCCGGCCGGGCCTCCTTCGAGCTGGCGCAGAAGGCGGTGATGGCGGGCATCCCGGTGCTCGCGGCGGTCTCCGCCCCGTCGTCGCTGGCCGTCGACCTGGCGGCGGAGACCGGCCTGACCCTGGTCGGCTTCCTGCGCGGCGCCAACATGAACGTGTACGCGGGCGAGCACCGCATCACCCTGCGGGCCACGGCCGGCCAGGGCTGACACCGGTTCCCCGCGACACGGCGGCGGGGCCCCGAACGGCGGGGAGCGCCCCCTGCGCCGGAGGGGGCCCGCCACTGCCAAGGCCCCCGCCACCGCGCCGTACCCGACGGGCTTCGGCCGTGCCCGACGGGCTTCGGCCGTGCCCGACGGGCTTCGGCCGTGCCCGACGGGCTTCGGCCGTGCCCCGGGTTCATCGCGCCGAGAAGCGCACCTCCGCGGCGGTCGCGACGGTGCCGAGGCGCGGGAAGTCCAGCCGGACGGAGGCGTCGTGCTCGGCCGGGGTGAACGCGGACATCGCGTCCTTGACGAAGACCAGGTCGTAGCCGAGGTCGCCGGCGGCACGGGCGGTCGACTCGACCCCGAGGTTGGTGGCGATTCCGCCGAACACCAGGGTGGAGACGCCGTGTTCGCGCAGCCGCTCGTCGAGTCCTGTGCCCTGGAACCCGCCGATGGTCCGCTTCACGATCTCCAGATCACCCTCCGCGACGAGTCCGGCGGCCAGTCCGCTCCCGGGCGGCTGCTCGGCCACTCCGGACCGCTCGACCCGGACGAGCACCACGAGAGCGCCGGCCTCCCGGAAGGATTCCGCCAACTCCTGCGCGGTGGCGAGTACTTCGGTCCCCTTGTGCGGTTCCAGGGGCAACGCCACGATGCGCTCCATCAGATCGACGAGCACGAGGGCGGTGCGCGCCGGGTCGAGGGCGAGGCGGGGTTCGGCTTCGGGTGCGGTCATGACGGAACGTTAGCCCGCGTCAGCCGTCCGTACCGGAAATCCGGATCGACAAGCCCGTGAACGGCTCCTCCCCGGACGGCCGCACCAGCGCGCAAATCTGGCGTGAACACGACCGGTACCTGCTCCTTGTGGGGTGTGTGAACGCCCAAGTAGCCTCTGCGGCGCGAACGTTGGACGTGGGATGTCCATAGAATCCGGAATGCCCAGCCGCCGTACGAAGGGCAGGTCGCACCATGCCGTCACGCCTCCCCACCCGTCTGAGATCCCTCCTCGTCGCCCTCATCGGCATCGCCTCGCTGGTCGCGCTCCCGGGCACAGCCCGCGCCGAGCCGTCGGCCGGCGTCGCCGAGTTCGGTCAGCAGGTGCTGTTCAAAGCCTCCCAGGATGCGGGCTACGCCTGCTTCCGCATCCCGTCCGTCGTCCGCACGGCCAAGGGGACGCTGCTGGCCTTCGCCGAGGGACGGGTCCTGAACTGCGGCGACGCGGCCGACATCGACATCGTGGTGAAGCGCTCCACCGACGGGGGGCGCACCTGGAGTCCGCTCCAGGTCGTCAACGACGGGAACGGTGACACCCACGGCAACCCCACACCGGTCGTGGACCGGGAGACCGGCCGGATCGTGCTGGCGGAGACCTACAACACGGGCCGCACCGACAGCGCGAGCTGCTCGGTGCCCTGCGACCGCACCCCGCACCTCCAGTACAGCGACGACGACGGTCTCAGCTGGTCGCCGCCGCGCGACCTGAGCGACGAGATCCTGCCCGCGGACTGGAACTCCTGGTACGCCACCGGTCCGGTGCACGGCATCCAGCTCACCCGCGGCCGGCACGCGGGACGGCTGGTGTTCGCCGTCAACACCGAGACCTGGGACGGCAGCCGGGTCACCGCCAACAACGCCGCCCTCATCACCAGCGACGACGGCGGCGACCACTGGGACATCGGGGCGAGGGACTCCTGGCCGATCGCGGCCGACGGCACCTTCAGGCAGAAGCCGTCCGAGATGACGCTCGCCGAGCGCGCCGACGGATCGATCCTGGTCAGCGGCCGCGAGCAGGACGGCACCGACCTCGGCCACCGTACCCAGGCGGTCAGCGGGGACGGCGGTGACAGCTTCCTGGCCCCCTTCCGTGACATCCCGGGCCTCTACGCGCCCCAGGTGCAGGGCTCGACGCTGCGGGTCGGCGACCGCGTCCTGCTGTCCTGCCCCGCCGACCCCGACCGCCGCCGGACCATGATGATCCGCTCCTCCTACGACGGCGGACGAACCTGGGACAGCGTGGACCGCGGAACGGTCGTCACCACCGACTGGTCCGGCTACTCGGACCTGGTGCGTATCGACGGCGGCACGGTGGGCCTGCTGTACGAGGGCGGCGCGGTGGACGCGCGCGACGAGATCCGCTTCGCCCGCTTCACCGAGGACTGGCTCCAGCCGCGCCGGGGCCCGGACCCGACGACGGCCGACCTCGCCGCGCACACCAGGCGGGCCGCGGTCCTCGGCGGCCCGAGCGAGACCTCCGGCGTTCTCGGCGGCGCGCTGGAGTTCGACGGCACCGACGACGCCGTACGCCTGCCGTATCAGGACCGGCTGCCGCTGGGGACGAAGGACTTCACGGCGTCCCTGTGGTTCCGCTACACGGCAACCAGCGGTGAGCAGCCCCTGCTGTGGATGGGCGGGATCGGTACGACCCAGCCGCAGGTGTGGCTGCGCGGGGAGCCCGCGTCCAACCGGATCACCGGTCTCATCACCACCAGGAACGGCGCATCGGCCCCGGCCACGGCGTTCGTGCGCACCACCGGCGCCTTCAACGACGGCCAGTGGCACCATCTGGCGCTCCGCCGCGGCGGAGGCCGGCTGAGCCTGTTCATCGACGGGACGACCGTGACCGCGGCCGACGTACCCGGATCGGTGAGCCGGAACTCTCCGTTCGGCGTGCACGTCGGCCAGCGGATGGACAGCCGGGCCTACTTCACCGGAGCGATCGACGATGTGCGGGTCTACGACCGCGCGTTGAGCGACGACGAACTGTCGGCGCCGCCCTCACCGAAGGCGAGCCGGGACACCGTCCTGTGGCTCCCCCTGGACCAGGTGAGCGGTGACCGCTAGGGACTGTCGTTCCGATCGGGTCGGGCCGGCGCGGGGAGGCGCGGCCCGGGGAGGCGCGGGGAGGGAAGGGGAGCGCAGGTCCTAGCGCTCCGCGGTCGCGACCGCGGAGGACCGGGATCCGGTGGAGCGGGCCGTGCCGGTGGCACCTCCCGCTCCACCCGCCGCTCCACCCGCCGTGCCTCCCGTGCCGCCCCCGGTACCGGGGAGCTCGTCGGCCGGGCCGGTCCGGACGCTCGCCTCGGGATCGCGGGCCCGGCGTCTGGCGATCACCGCGCACACCATGAGCTGCATCTGGTGGAAGAGCATCAGCGGGAGCACGGCGAGGGAGGCGTGCGCGCCGAACAGGACGCCGGCCATGGGCAGGCCCGAGGCGAGCGACTTCTTGGATCCGGCGAACTGGATGGCGATCCGGTCCTCCCGGCCGAAGCGCAACGCCTTCGTGCCGTACCAGGTCAGCAGGAGCATCACGCCGAGCAGCAGCGCCTCGACGACGAGGAGCCCCGCGAGCCGGACGGCGCTCACCTGGCCCCAGATGCCCTGCACCATCCCCTCGCTGAACGCGGTGTACACGACGAGCAGGACCGAGCCGCGGTCGACGTAGCCGAGTACCTTCTTGTGGCGTGCGACGAAGGCGCCGATCCAGGGCCGCAGCAGTTGTCCGGCCAGGAACGGCACCAGGAGCTGGAGCACGATCCTGACGAGCGAGTCGGCGGAGAATCCACCGCCGCTGCTGCCGAGGAGGAGCGCGGCGAGCAGCGGGGTGATGACGATGCCCGCGAGCGAGGAGAAGGAGCCCGCGCAGATGGCGGCGGGCACGTTGCCGCGGGCGATCGAGGTGAACGCGATCGACGACTGGATGGTCGAGGGGACGAGCGTGAGGAAGAGGAGGCCGGTGTAGAGGTCGTGCGTCAGGAGCACCGGCTCCAGGCCGCGGGCGGCGAGACCGAGCAGCGGGAACGCCACGAAGGTGCAGATCAGGACCGTACCGTGCAGCCGCCAGTGTTTGAGGCCGTCCGTCGCCTCACGGGTGGACAGGCGCGCGCCGTACAGGAAGAAGAGGAAGGCGATGGCGGCGGTGGAGGCCCCCGAGGCGACGTCCGCGGCCGTTCCGCTCGCGGGGAACAGGGCGGCGAGACCCACGGTCCCGAGCAGCAGCAGGATGTAGGGGTCGACCGGCATCCAGCTCGGCCACTTCAGGCGTTTCACGGTGCTCCACTGCTCGGTTGCTCGGTTCGGTGCGTCTGGACGGCCGGGCGGCCGGGCCTCGGTGCGTGAGGCCGGCCGTCGGGGGCGGATCGTGCCCTCTCCATCGTCCTCTCGCGGTGGGCGATCGGGAATCCGTCATACCGCTCTGACTGTCATCACGTATCGCGATAACGTGAGGGTGTGTACGACCCTTCCCAGCTGCGTACGTTCCTGGCGGTGGCCCAGACGCTGAGCTTCACGCGGGCCGCCCGGCGGCTGGGGGTGCGCCAGTCCACGGTCAGCCAGCACGTGCGCCGGCTGGAGGACGCCGCCGGGCGGCAGTTCTTCTCCCGCGACACCCACTCCGTCGAGCTCACCGAGGACGGTGAGGCGATGCTCGGCTTCGCGCGGCGGATCCTGGAGGTGCAGGAACAGGCGACGGCGTTCTTCACGGGGACACGGCTGCGTGGCCGGCTGCGCTTCGGCGCGTCCGAGGACTTCGTGCTGACCCGGCTGCCGGAGATCCTGGAGGGGTTCCGCACCGACCACCCCGAGGTGGATCTGGAGCTCACGGTCGAGCTGTCCGGCACTCTCCACGAGCAGCTCGCCGCCGGGCATCTCGATCTGGTGCTGGCGAAGCGGCGGCCCGAGGATCCGCGCGGCGAGCTCGTCTGGCACGACCGCCTCGTGTGGATCGGCGCCCAGCGGCTGCGGCTCGACGCGGACCGCCCGGTCCCGCTGATCGTCTACCCGCCCCCGGGCATCACCCGTGCGCTCGCCCTCGAAGCGCTGGAGCGCCAGGGCCGTCCGTGGCGCATCGCCTGCACCAGCGGCAGCCTCAACGGTCTCATCGCGGCGGCCCGCGCGGGCCTCGGCGTGATGGCCCACTCACGGGGGCTGGTGCCGCCGGGTCTGGTCCGGGTGCCGGAGAGGGCGGGTCTCCCGGAGCTCGGCGAGGTCGACTTCGTACTCGTGCACGGCCGGCGGCGGCCGTCCGCGCAGGGCGCCGCGGACGCGCTCGCGACGGCGATCCTCGCGGGCGGGGACCGGCTGCACCGGGGGCAGCATGGCTAGGGTCCGTCGGGCCGGCACGGCGGCAGGCAAGGACCGGCTGCACCGGGGGCAGCACGGCTGAGGTCCGTCGGGCCGGCACGGCGGCAGGCAAGGACCGGCTGCACCGGGGGCAGCACGGCTGGGGTCCGTCGGGTCGGCACGGCGGCGGGCGCCGGCCGGGACGGCCCCAGGGGGCGGGTGCGAGGGCCCGGTACCTACGGCCGGGCCGCCCGGGACCCATGGGTCACATGGCCCGGAACGATGGATTCCATATCGGCTCTCCACGTCGTCGGACACCGGCTCCGGGTCGTAGCGATTCCGTGGAGATTAAGGAGTCGAAACCTACGGACCCGTAGGGAATTCTGTCCGGCCCCTCCCCTTGTGCGGGCATTTTCCGTGGTTGACCTGTGCGGAGGCCAGGCCCCCCGGCGGTTCGAACCCCCTCCCGCACGCTCGCGTGGTGGGGTAGCTTTCACGGCGCTGTGCGGAGGCCACGAGGAGCGGTATTGCGCGAGTTCACCAACCCCCCGCCGGCGTCGGCGCCGCCGGTGGGCGGCCTGGCCGATGCCGTGTTCGAGTACGCCCATCTGGACCCGCTCCACGTCGCCCTCGGCCGCAAGGACGAGCAGGGGCAGTGGCGCGACGTCACCTCGGCCGAGTTCCGGGACGAGGTCCTGGCGCTCGCCAAGGGCATGCTGGCCCAGGGCATCCGCTTCGGCGACCGGGTCGCCATCATGTGCCGTACCCGCTACGAGTGGACCCTCTTCGACTTCGCCCTGTGGACGATCGGCGCCCAGGTCGTGCCCGTCTACCCCACGTCCTCCGCCGAGCAGGTCTTCTGGATGCTGCACGACGCGCAGGTGTCGGCGGTCATGGTGGAGCACGAGGACCACGCGATGACCATCGCCACGGTCGTCGACCGCCTGCCCCAGCTGCACAAGCTGTGGCAGCTCGACGTGGGCGCGGTGCACGAGCTGTACGAGGCGGGCGCGCACCTCGACGACGAGGTGGTCCACCGGCACCGCCGCGCGGTCACCCCCGAATCGATCGCGACGATCATCTACACCTCGGGCACGACCGGACGCCCCAAGGGCTGTGTCATCTCGCACGCGAACTTCATGTTCGAGGCCGACACCGTCATCGGGCGCTGGGAGCCCGTCTTCCACTCCAAGCGCGGCGACGAGGCCAGCACCCTGCTGTTCCTGCCGCTCGCGCACGTCTTCGGGCGGATGGTGCAGATCGCCGCGTTCCGCGGGAAGGTCAAGTTCGGGCACCAGCCCCAGTTGCACGCGGCCGCGCTGCTGCCGGACCTCGCCGCCTTCCGGCCCACCTTCTTCCTCGCGGTGCCGTACATCTTCGAGAAGGTCTTCAACTCCGCGCGCCGCAAGGCCGAGAGGGAGGGCAAGGCAGGCCCCTTCGAGAAGGCCGTGGACGTAGCGGTGCGCTACGCGGACGCCGTGGAGGCCAAGGCCTGGGGTACGGGCCCCGGCCCCTCGGCGAGCCTGCGCATGCAGCACCAGGTCCTCGACAAGCTCGTCTACTCCAAGGTGCGGGCCGCGATGGGCGGCCGGGTCAGACACGCGATGTCCGGCGGTTCGGCGATGGACCGGCAGCTCGGGCTGTTCTTCGCGGGCGCGGGCATCATCATCTACGAGGGGTACGGGCTCACCGAGTCCACGGCCGCCGCCACCGCCAATCCGCCCGAACTCACCCGGTTCGGGACCGTCGGGCAGGCGATCCCCGGCACCACGGTGCACATCGCGGACGACGGCGAGATCTGGCTGAACGGCGCCCACGTGTTCCAGGGCTATCTGAACAACGACAAGGCCACCGACGCCACCCTGCACGACGGCTGGCTCGCCACCGGTGACCTCGGCTCCCTGGACGAGGACGGGTACCTCACGATCACCGGGCGCAAGAAGGAGATCCTGGTGACCTCCGGCGGCAAGAGCGTCTCGCCGGGCGTGCTGGAGGAGCGGGTGCGCGACCATCCGCTGGTCGCGCAGTGCATAGTGGTCGGCAACGACCGGCCGTACATCGCCGCGCTCGTCACCCTCGACTCCGAGGCCGTCGAGCACTGGCTCCAGATGCGTGGCAAGCCGTCGTTGTCGGCCGGTGATCTGGTGCGCGACCCCGATCTGGAGACCGAGGTACGGCGCGCCGTGGTCGCCGCGAACACCCTGGTCTCGCAGGCCGAGTCCATCCGCACGTTCCGGATCCTTGCCAACCAGTTCACCGAGGAGCACGGCCTGTTGACGCCGTCGCTGAAGCTGAAGCGCAAGGCGATCGAGAAGGCGTACTCGACGGAGGTCGACGCGCTCTACCGGACCTAGGACCCGTTCGTCGGGTCGTCGGGTCGTCGGGATCGTGTCGCGCGGCGCGGGGTGCGGCCCCGCTGCCGGGTGGACGGCAGGGCCGGCGAAAAGGGACCCGTGCCGGGCCCCGGCGCAAACTCCGGCGTGATTGATCGGACTATTTCAGCCAATCTTCGATTTCGCACGCCCGGAGCCCGGTCAGGAATGCATCACGGCCCGTGATCGTTGACGATACGAGAACCACCCGACGACTGAAGGATCGAGAGCTCGTGAGCAAGGTCCCCCCGATCATCCTGAACAACGGCGTCGAGATGCCGCAGCTTGGCTTCGGCGTCTGGCAGGTGCCGGACGACGAGGCGGAGCGGGCGGTCTCCACCGCGCTGGAGTCCGGGTACCGCAGCATCGACACAGCGGCGATCTACGGCAACGAAGAGGGAACCGGCAAGGCCGTCAACGCCTCCGGCATCGCCCGCGAGGAGCTCTTCGTCACCACCAAGCTCTGGAACAGCGACCAGGGGTACGACTCCACGCTGCGCGCCTTCGACACTTCGCTGAAGAAGCTCGGCCTGGACCATGTCGACCTGTATCTGATCCACTGGCCGACGCCGTCGCGCGGTCGCTACGTCGACACGTTCAAGGCCCTCGAGAAGATCTACGCCGACGGCCGCGCCAAGGCCATCGGCACCTCGAACTTCCTGCCGGAGCACCTGGCGAAGCTGATCGACGAGACGTCCGTCATCCCGGCCGTCAACCAGATCGAGCTGCACCCGCACCTCCAGCAGCGCGCGGCCCGCGAGTTCCACGCCGAGCAGGGCATCGCGACCGAGGCCTGGTCGCCGCTCGGCCAGGGCAAGGGCCTCCTGGAAGTCCCGGCGATCATCGCCATCGCCCAGAAGCACGGCCGCACCCCGGCCCAGATCGTCCTGCGCTGGCACCTCCAGCTGGGCAACGTCGTGATCCCGAAGTCCGTGACCCCGTCCCGGATCAAGGAGAACATCGACGTCTTCGACTTCTCGCTGGACACCGAGGACATCGCGGCGATCTCGGCCCTGAACGAGGACCGCCGGATCGGACCCGACCCGGCCGCGTTCGACATCGGCTGACCGTTCCCGGTCGCCGTCGGCACCGGCACCGGCAGATCGTTCCCGGGTTCCGTCGGCGCCGGCCGACCGGCCCCGGCGCCGACCGGCCCCGACCGAACTCGCCGCCCGGCAGCACGCCGTCGGCCCGGATGCTCACCGCATCCGGGCCGACGGCCTTTTCGTGCCTTGGACCGGACCAACCCGGTGACGGGTCTTGACGCGGTCATGCAAACAGGGCCACCTTGTACGCAACCCGGTAAGGAAAGTTTCCTAACAGAAGGGTTCCCCCACAGTGCGTACTCGAACACTGACCTTGTCCGCGGCTCTCTCAGCGGCACTGCTCACCCTCGCCGCGCTCCCGGCCGACGCCTCCGCCGTCGCGAAACCCCGCTCGGCACAGGAGGGTTCGGTCAGCGCGGCCGCCCTCCTCGCCAAGGTGACGTCCTGCTCGCAGATCTCGAACGGCAAGTACAAGTCGGACGACGAGACCTCGGCCACGATCCCCGTCTGCGGCAAGAACGGCGCCGTGTTCTGGAAGGCCGACATGGACGTCGACTGCGACGGCCAGGTCACCGCCAAGTGCAGCGCCGACACCGACCCCTGGTTCCAGGACGACACCGCCTTCCACCAGTCCGACGGCCGACCGCTGCGCGCCGACTCGCTGCCCTATGTCGTCGTGCCGAGCTCCAGCAGCATCTGGAAGTACACGAGTTCGGGAATCAAGGGCGGCGGTGCGGTCGCGGTCGTCTACAACGGCAAGGTCGAGTACGCGGTGGTCGGCGACACCGGCCCGACGAAGATCATCGGCGAGGCGTCGTACGCCACCGCGAACGCCCTCGGTATCGACCCCGACCCGGAGACGGGCGGAGCCGACAGCGGCGTGACGTACATACTGTTCAAGAACTCGCAGGTGTCCCCGATCGAGAGCCACAGCGCGGCCGTGTCGCTCGGGGACTCGCTGGCCAGGCAGTTCCTCGCGAACAACTGAACGCCCGGGGCGCGGAGTCGCCCGCGCCCCGGCACGGATCAGACGGGCTGGCCGATCGGGCGGACGACGACGGTGTTCACATCGACACCCGTCGGCTGCCCGACCGCCCAGACGATCGAGTCGGCGAGCTGGTCCGCGGTCAGGAGATGCCCCGGCGGCAGGCTTCCGTAGCTGTCCCAGAACGGGGTCTCCACACGGCCGGGCGAGATCAGGGTCACGCCCACGCCGTACTCGGTGACCTGGCGCCTGGTGTTCTCGGCGAGTCCGGTCACGGCCCACTTGGTCGCGCCGTAGATGTTGCCGGGCGTGTTCACATGCCCGGCGACACTGCCGATCAGGACGATACGACCGCGGGACTCCTTCAACGCGTCGATGGACGCCCTGATGAGCAGCGCGGGACCCAGCACATTGGTCAGCACCATCTCGGACCAGCCGGCCGGGTCTCCGTCCGCGACCGTGTCGTGGGTGGCGAAACCGGCGTTGGCGACGACGATGTCGATCCGCCCGAACTCCTTGAGCGTCGTCTCGACGGCGGCCCGTACCTGGTCGTACTCGGCCGCGTGCCCGACGATCGTCAACAGCCCTTCGGGGCGGCCGAGTTCCTCGGCGAAGGCGTTCAGCCGCTCCTCTCCGCGACCGGTGACGGCCACCCGGTGCCCTGCGTCGAGCAGCCGGCGGGCGACCGCGGCCCCGATGCCGCTTCCGCCCCCGGTGATGAGCGCGACAGGAGAATCGGTCATGGTGTACCCCCAGGAGTGTCCGGCCCCGAACGGGCCGACTGCGCATGGAACTCCGGGAGTTCATCACTTGGAGCGCCCTCGATGTCAAGGTCCGCCGACCGCCCTCGCCGCGGCGGGAGCGTCACCGGGACTACTCCGGCCTGACCCCCACGTACACCGTCATGGCCGTCAGGACGAACACGTCCGAACGGTGGTGCACGCTCGCCTTGTCGTCCGGGTCGAGGAGCCGGTCGAGCGTGGCGAGGTCCTCGGCGTCGAGCCCTTCGGCGAGCCCCTCCCGCCTGCGGGTGAGGGCGGTGACGACGAAGGCGCGGGCCTCGTCCGAGACCGGGGCGGGCAGATCGAGCAGGAAGGTGCGGGTCGCCGTGTGGCGCAGGCCGACGGCGCTGAGCAGCGCGGGCCAGTCCTCCGTCTCCGCCACGGCTCCGGGCAGCTCGGTCCGCATCCGGGTGAACCACTCGTCGTGCACCGCGTCGATCCTGGCCTCGAGCCCGGGCCGGCCGATGCCGGTGTCACGCGGGAGGAATCGGGTGGGCAGGCCGCCCTCCAGCAGGGCGAGGGTGCCGCCGGGGGCGAGGCTCCGGACGAAGCCCGTGAGCGCGGCCCGCTGGTCGCCGACATGGTGAAGCGACCTGCTCGCCCACAACAGGTCCACCGGAAACTCCAAGTCACCTACTCCGTCGGAGAGTTCGGCCTCGATCGTGCTGAAGCGGTCGGCGAATCCGAGCCGCTCGGCACGGGCGCGGGCCTCCGTCAGCAGGGGCTCGGCTCCGTCCACGGCGACGACCCTCGCGCCGGGGAACTTCTCGGCGAACAGGCCGGAGATGACCCCGGGGCCGCTTCCCGCGTCCACGATCAGCCCCGGATCGGGCCGCTGCTCGCGCAGCCACTCGGCTGCCTGGACGTACGCCGGGGTGAACAGCTCCGCCTCCTGCACCAGCATGGGCAGCATCTGGCCGAAGTCCATGTGGGTGTGGTCGTGGAGGCCGCCGTGCCCCTGACTCGGCGTGGAGTCGTGGTGGTGGCCGTGGTCGTGCGCCCCGCCCTGATGGGGCGCCGGGCCGCCGCCGTGGTCGTGGCCGCTGCCGTGGTCGTGGTCCTGCGCCATGGGACAAGCCTCTCTCTCGGTATGAGGACAGCGTGCGCCGCCACTCCCGGAAACGGCCAGTCGTGTTGCTCGAACGGCAAAAGCGGGCGCAGCCGGAATCCGGATGCGCCCGCGCAGGACCGAAGGCCCCCTCCACGGTGGTTCGCGGTCCGCCAGGGGGTCGGGGAAGGGCAACACACCCCTGGCGGACCGCGCGCGGTCAGCCGGTCACAGGGCCGGGTACGCGTTCTTCATGAGCTGCTGGAACTGGGCGGAGAACCAGTGCCCGGAGAGCGGGGCGTTCGGCAGCGCGCCGGAGAGGTTGTTCCCGTTGCGGGCGTTGCCCGTGTAGGTCGGGTCGCACATCCGGTCGAAGCCCTTGCCCTCGTCGTTCGCGATCGCCGTGCTGGAGCCGTCGGACTCGCCCGGAGGCTTCATCCAGACATAGGCGTCGATACCGGTGGCCGGTGCCGCCTGCGGCCGCTCGCCGAGGCCCGCGCCCGACTGGTTGCACCAGTTGCCGATGTGGATACGGCGGTCGTAGCGGCCCCCGTCGACGTACGTGTCGACGCTGGTCGTCGCGCCGGGACCGGTGGGCCGGGCGGTACCGCCCCAGCCGTTCCTGGAGGTGTCGATCAGCATGCCGATACCGGAGTTGAAGCCGACCGAGACGAGCTGGGTACGGAAGGCCTGCGCGAAGGAGAGCTCGTCGACATAGCGGTTCCAGTCCACCCACTTGGACTGGCGCACCGAGGTGCCGTTCACCGTGTCGTTGATGGTGAAGTTGTTCTCCTTGAGGGCGCTGTAGTTCGCCGTGTTGGTGATGAAGCCCTGGACGTCGTCGACCGTCGCGCCCTCGGCGGTCGCGGCCTGCTTGAAGATGGTGGCGGCGGGGGCGAAGTTGTCGTCCCAGCCGAGCCATCCGTGGTGGCCGGCGTCGAGGTAGTTGTAGACGTTCGGGATCGCGCCGAGCTTGGCGAGCGCGTAGCCGACACCCTTCACGTAGTTGCCGTTGGCGAGCATGGTGTCGCAGTTCGCGGTGGCGGTGGCGCGGCTGCCGGTGTTGGTGACGAGGTTCGGCAGCGAGTCGATCTCGATGGTCGTGACGATACGCAGCGAGGCGTACTTGCTGTCGGCGAGGATCGCCGCGATCGGGTCGATGAACTGCGTCTTGTACTTGTCGATGTCCGTCGGGCCGAGTTCGCCGTTGGAGGCGAGGGCCGCGCAGTCACGGCCCGGCAGGTCGTAGACGACGAGCTGGACGACCTCTTCGCCCGTGCCCTTCTGGGCGAGTGCCGCGTCGAGGTGGGCGCGCAGGCCCATGCTGCCGGACGCGCCGTTGATCGCGGCGATGCGGTCGAGCCAGACGCCGGTGGGCTGGTTGGAGATCCGGCTGCCCCCGGTCTCGGCGGCGGCCTTCGCCGACCACTCCGGGTTCACGTACACCTTGGCCCCGGCGTACGGGTTGTCGACCCGGGTGCCGGTGCCGCCCCCACCACCCCCTCCCCCGCCGCCGCCTCCGTCGTCGACGTTGCAGGTGACGCCGTCGAGGGTGAAGGATGTCGGGATCGCGTTGGTGCCGCTGTAGGAGCCGTTGAAGCCGAAGCTGACCGAACCGCCGGTGGCCAGCGTGCCGTTGTACGACTCGTTGTTCGCGGTGACGGCGGTGCCGCTCTGGGTGAGCTTGGTGTTCCAGTAGCTGGTGACCTTCTGATTGCCGGCGTACGCCCACTTCACCGACCAACCGGACTTCGCGGCACTGTTGTTGGTCACGGTGACGGCGGCGGTGAAGCCGGTGTCCCACTGGCTCTGCACCTTGTAGTCGACGGTGCAGGGGATGGAGGCGGCGGCGCTCGCGCCGACGTCAGCGGGAACCGCCGCCGAGGCGGCGCCCGATCCCGCGGCGATCAGGGCGAGGGCGCCGAGAATCGCTGTTCTTGCGCGGCTCATGTGCGGGTTCCTTATCCGTTGAGGGCGCGCAGGTGGTCGCGCAGCCCGATGCCGTAGGAGGTCGGAGTTCCGTCGTAGTTCGAGATCAGCGAAGGACCGGAGGAGCAGTCCCAGGTGTTCCAGGTCCAGCCGAGATAGGAGAGCCCCCGGTCGTCGAACCACTTCATGACGGTGTCGACGAAGGAGTGGGAGCAGGTGTTCTCCCCGATCTCCCCTGCCACGAGGGGGACTTGGGCCGCGACCGGGGCGAGCGTCGAGGTCCAGCAGCTCTCGCTCGCGCAGGTGTTGAAGTTGTAGACGTGGTACGCGGCGACGAGATTGCCCGTGGGATCACTGGGTTTGTACGTCAGCCACTGGCTCAGGTCGTTGGAGTACGCGAGACCGCCGGCCAGGATCACGTTCTTGGCGCCGGTGCCGCGTACCGCGTCGACCAGGCTCTGCATTCCGGCCACCTGGTAGGAGATGCCGGGGCAGGTGCCGCCGTCGCGCCAGCAGGTCCACGCCTGGGTGGCCGTGGAGGTCGCGCGGTCCGGGTAGGGCTCGTTGAACAGGTCGAACGCGACGGCCTGGTCGTCCTTGAAGGTGCTCGCGACCGAGGACCAGAAGGACGGGGTGTACTGCGCGTCGGGCATCGGTTTCTGGCAGGTGGCGTGCACGTCGGAGCAGCCCGCCGAGTTGCCCGTGTACTGGCCGTACGTCCAGTGCAGGTCGAGGACGGGCGTCATGCCGTGCGCCTCGACCTTGGCGACCAGGTCCTTGACCGCGGTGATGTAGTTGGCGCCGGCGTACTCCGGTTTGATGTTGGAAAGGCCCAGCCAGCACTCCTCGTTCAGCGGGATGCGGACCGTGTTGGCCTTCCAGTCGGCGATCGCCTTGACGGAGGCGTCGTCGACGGGACCGTCGAAGAAGCCGTAGCCCTGGACGCACATGAACTCGCCGCCGGAGCGGTTGACCCCGAGCAGCCTGCGGGTGGCTCCCGCGGAGTCCACCAGCTTGTTGCCCGACACACGCAGCTTCGGCGCCGAACCGCCGGCCGGCGGCGGATCGGTCGGGGTGGGCGTGGGTGTGGGCGTCGGCTGGGTGTCCACATTGCAGGTGGTGCCGTTGAGCCGGAAGGCCGTCGGCACCGCGTTGCTTCCCGACCAGGACGCGAGGAAGCCGGCGCTGACGCTCGCACCGCTCGCGAGCGAGCCGTTCCAGCTCTCGTTCGCCGCGGTCACCGTCGTACCGGACTGGGACCACTTGGCGTTCCAGCCCTGGGTGACCTTCTGACCGCTCGGGAAGTCGAAGCCGAGGCTCCAACTGCTCAGTGCGGCCATGTTGTTGGTGATTTTCACGGCGCCCTGGAAGCCGGTGTCCCACTGGCCGGTGACCGAGTACTCCACCGTGCAAGCGGGAGTTGCTCCCGAGGCCGTGACGACCGGCGCGACAGCCGTGCCCACCAGGGCGACGGCGGCGCCGATCACTAAGAGAGACAAACGCGGGGGGTGACGCATGAAGCGACTCCTTGCAGATCTGGCGCGCCGTGACAGACGCGTCGACTGATGGAACCGCTCCCACTGGTGCGGATGAAGCTAGCGCCAAGTGCCGCCGTTGCCCAGAGGAGTTGCACAGTCGATCTGTCGAATCATTTCGACTCTTCAAGCACCTTGACCGCTCACACCCCTCTCTCCAATATGGGAGCGCTCCCACTGGTTCAAGGCTTGTTGCTCCTCCCCCCATTCTCCGAGCCGCAAGGAGGAACCAGCACCATGGATCCCAGCCCTCGATTGAGACGTCGTAGCAGTTCACGACGTCTTTGGACCGCCGTCGTGGCCGCCTTGGCCCTTCCGCTCGCGACTCTGGCGACCGGTACGACTTCCGCACACGCGGCCACGGTTCAGTGCAGCGTCGACTACAAGACCAACGACTGGGGCTCCGGCTTCACGGCGGACCTGACGATCACGAACCGGGGCACCGACGCCATCAACGGCTGGACCCTGACGTACGGCTACACGGGCAACCAGGCCCTCACCAACGGCTGGAACGGGACCTGGTCGCAGTCGGGCAAGACGGTCACCGTGAAGAACGCGGCCTGGAACGGGACGATCGCCGCCGGGACCGCCGTGACCACCGGCGCGCAGTTCACCTACAGCGGCACCAACACCGCTCCCGCGTCCTACGCCGTCAACGGCACCACCTGCGCCGGAGCCCATCAGCCGCCGATCACCGTGCTGACCAGCCCGACGGCGGGCGCCGTCTACACCCAGGGCGACTCGGTCCCGCTGGCCGCGACCGCGGCGGCGGCCGACGGGGCGACGATCTCCAAGGTCGAGTTCTACGACGACACGGCCCTGCTCGGCACCGACACCAGCTCACCGTTCACGCTGTCGGCGTCCGGTCTCGCCGTCGGCAGCCATTCCATCGTCGCGAAGGCGTACGACAGCCTGGGCGCGTCGGCGGAGTCCGTGCCGGCCGGTATCACCGTCGCGGCGGGGCCGGCGATCGTCGCCTCACCGACGCAACTCGGCGTCCAGCAGAGCAAGTCGGGGACGTTCACGGTCAAGCTCTCGACCCAGCCGAGCGCGAACGTGACGGTGGCGGTGGCTCGCACGGACGGCAACACCGGGCTGTCCGTCACCGGTGGTTCGAGTCTGACGTTCACCCCGGCCAACTGGAACACGGCCCAGACGGTGACCGTCACCGCCGACGCCTCGGGCACCGGGTCCGCGACCTTCACGGCCTCGGCGACCGGTCAGGCCAAGGCCACCGTCACGGTGACGGAACTGGCCGCGACGAAAGCGTACGACGCGCGCTTCCTGGATCTCTACGGCAAGATCACCAACCCGGCGAACGGCTACTTCTCCCCCGAGGGCATTCCCTACCACTCGGTGGAGACGCTGATCGTCGAGGCGCCGGACCAGGGGCACGAGACGACGTCGGAGGCGTACAGCTATCTGATCTGGCTCCAGGCGATGTACGGGAAGGTCACCGGCGACTGGTCCAAGTTCAACGCCGCGTGGACGACCATGGAGACGTACATGATCCCCACGCACGCCGACCAGCCGACGAACTCCTTCTACAACGCGTCCAAACCGGCCACCTACGCGCCGGAGCTGGACACCCCGAACGAGTATCCGGCGAAGCTCGACACCGGTGTCTCGGTCGGTCCTGACCCGATCGCGGCCGAGCTGAAGAGCGCGTACGGCACGGACGACGTGTACGGGATGCACTGGCTCCAGGACGTGGACAACACCTACGGCTACGGCAACGAGCCCGGCAAGTGCGAGGCGGGACCGACCGCCACGGGTCCGTCGTACATCAACACCTTCCAGCGCGGCGCGCAGGAGTCGGTGTGGGAGACGGTTCCGCAGCCGACCTGTGACGCCTTCAAGTACGGCGGGAAGAACGGGTACTTGGACCTCTTCACCGGGGACTCCTCGTACGCGAAGCAGTGGAAGTACACGGACGCCCCGGACGCCGACGCGCGTGCGGTGCAGGCCGCGTACTGGGCCGATGTGTGGGCCAAGGCCCAGGGCAAGAGCGCCGATGTCTCCACGACCGTCGGCAAGGCCGCGAAGATGGGCGACTATCTGCGCTACGCCATGTACGACAAGTACTTCAAGAAAATAGGCAATTGCGTCGGCCCGACGACCTGTGCGGCGGGTACCGGCAAGGACGCCTCGCACTATCTGCTCTCCTGGTACTACGCCTGGGGCGGCGCGAGCGACACCTCGGCGGGCTGGGCCTGGCGCATCGGATCCAGCCACACCCACGGCGGCTACCAGAACCCGCTGGCCGCCTACGCGCTCAGCACCAACGCCGACCTGAAGCCCAAGTCGGCGACGGGCGCAACCGACTGGGCCACCTCGCTGACCCGGCAACTGGAGTTCTACCGCTGGCTCCAGTCGAGCGAGGGCGCCATCGCGGGCGGCGCCACGAACAGTTGGGCGGGCCGTTACGCGACGCCTCCCGCCGGGACGCCGACGTTCTACGGCATGTACTACGACCAGCAGCCGGTGTACCACGACCCGCCGTCCAACCAGTGGTTCGGCTTCCAGGCGTGGTCGATGGAGCGGGTCGCCGAGTACTACCAGCAGACGGGGAACGCGAGCGCCAAGGCGGTCCTCGACAAGTGGGTCGCGTGGGCGCTGTCCAAGACCACGATCAACCCGGACGGCACCTACCAGATCCCCTCCACGCTCCAGTGGTCCGGCGCACCCGACACCTGGAACGCGTCAAGTCCCGGTGCCAACACCGGACTTCATGTCACCGTCGCCGACTACACCAACGACGTCGGGGTGGCCGCCGCGTACGCCAAGACCCTGTCGTACTACGCCGCGAAGTCCGGCAACACCCAGGCGAAGACGACGGCGAAGGCGCTCCTGGACGGCATGTGGAACAACTACCAGGACGGTCTGGGCATAGCCGTCCCGGAGACCCGCGCCGACTACAACCGCTTCAACGACAGCGTGTACGTGCCGAGCACCTTCAGCGGCACGATGCCGAACGGTGACGCGGTCAACTCCTCCTCGACCTTCTCCTCGCTGCGGTCCTTCTACAAGAACGACCCGGCCTGGTCGAAGATCCAGAGCTATCTGGCGGGCGGCGCCGCGCCCTCCTTCACCTACCACCGGTTCTGGGCGCAGGCGGACATCGCCCTCGCCATGGGCTCGTACGCGGAGCTTCTCGAATAGTCCCCGCTGTGGCTCCGGGTACGCGGTCCTGTCCCTGACGGCAGGACCACCGGCCGGGCGGCTCCTCATCGCACTGAGGACCGCCCGGCCATCACGTTTTCCACTCTCCCCTTGCACATTCCACGTGCGCTCCCCTTCCCCTGAACTCTCCCGGAGGACCCCACCGTGCGAAGAACCCGCATCCTCACGGCCGTGCTCGCCCTCGCCGCCGGATTACTGGCCGGCACCCCGCCCGCGCTGGCCGCGAGCACCCCGAGGACGACGGTCGCGGCCGACACGTACACCTGGAAGAACGCCCGCGTCGACGGCGGCGGCTTCGTCCCCGGCATCGTCTTCAACCGCACCGAGAAGAACCTCGCCTACGCCCGCACCGACATCGGCGGCGCCTATCGCTGGGTCCAGGCGTCGAAGAGCTGGACACCTCTGCTCGACTCGGTCGGCTGGAACGAGTGGGGGCACTCCGGCGTCGTCAGCCTGGCCTCCGACTCCGTCGACCCGGACAAGGTGTACGCGGCGGTCGGCACGTACACCAACAGCTGGGACCCGACGAACGGGGCCGTCCTTCGCTCCTCCGACCGGGGCGCGAGCTGGCAGAAGGCGGACCTGCCGTTCAAGCTGGGCGGCAACATGCCGGGACGCGGCATGGGTGAGCGGCTGGCCGTCGACCCCAACAAGAACAGCGTGCTGTATCTCGGCGCGCCCAGCGGCAAGGGCCTGTGGCGGTCCACGGACGCCGGCGCGAGCTGGTCGCAGGTCACGGCCTTCCCCAACGTCGGCAACTACGCCCAGGACTCGACCGACACGAGCGGCTACGCCTCCGACAACCAGGGGATCGTCTGGGTCACCTTCGACGAGTCGACCGGCACCCGGGGGAGCGCCACGCAGACGGTCTATGTGGGGGTCGCCGACAAGGACAACGCGGTCTACCGCTCGACGGACGGCGGAACGACCTGGTCGCGGCTGCCGGGGCAGCCGACGGGCTACCTCGCCCACAAGGGCGTCCTGGACGCGGTGAACGGCTACCTCTATCTCGCCTACAGCGACAAGGGCGGCCCGTACGACGGCGGCAAGGGCCAGTTGTGGCGGTACGCGACCCGGACCGGGACGTGGACGAACATCAGCCCGGTGGCGGAGGCCGACACCTACTACGGCTTCAGCGGGCTGACCGTCGACCGGCAGCACCCCGGGACCGTGATGGCGACGGGGTACAGCTCCTGGTGGCCGGACACCCAGATCTTCCGGTCCACGGACAGCGGCGGCACCTGGACGAAGGCCTGGGACTACACGTCGTACCCGAACCGCTCGAACCGCTACACGATGGATGTCTCGTCCGTGCCCTGGCTGACCTTCGGCGCGAATCCCTCGCCGCCCGAACAGACCCCCAAACTAGGCTGGATGACCGAAGGTCTTGAGATCGACCCGTTCGACTCAGCCCGGATGATGTACGGGACGGGCGCGACGGTCTACGGCACCGAGAACCTCACCAACTGGGACAGCGGCAGCCAGTTCACCGTCAAGCCGATGGTCCAGGGCCTGGAGGAGACGGCCGTCAACGACCTCGCCTCTCCCCCGTCGGGCGCTCCGCTGCTCAGCGCGCTCGGTGACATCGGCGGCTTCCGGCACACCGATCTCACCAAGGTCCCGTCGATGATGTTCACTTCACCGAACCTCACCACCACGACCAGCCTCGACTACGCGGAGACCAACTCGAACACGGTGGTCCGCGTCGGCGACCTCGACTCCGGTCCGCACATCGGCTTCTCGACGGACAACGGCGCCAACTGGTTCGCGGGCAGCGACCCTTCGGGGGTCACCGGCGGCGGGACGGTCGCGGCGGCCTCGGACGGCAGCCGCTTCGTGTGGAGCCCGGCGGGCACCGGGGTGCAGTACACCACCGGGTTCGGTACGTCGTGGTCCGCGTCGAGCGGGATACCCGCCGGCGCGGTCGTGGAGTCGGACCGGGTCGACCCGAAGACCTTCTACGGCTTCAAGTCGGGCAAGTTCTACGTCAGTTCGGACGGCGGAGCGACCTTCACGGCTTCCGCGGCCGGCAACCTACCGGCAGGGGACACCGTGCGCTTCAAGGCGCTGCCCGGCACCAAGGGCGATGTGTGGCTGGCGGGCGGGGCGAGCGACGGCGCGTACGGGCTGTGGCACTCGACCGACGGCGGCGCGACCTTCACCAAGCTGTCCGGCGTCGACCAGGCGGACACGATCGGCTTCGGCAAGGCGACGGCCGGCGCGTCCTACCAGACGCTGTACACCAGCGCGAAGATCGGCGGCGTACGGGGGATCTTCCGCTCGACGGACAAGGGCGTGAGCTGGACACGCATCAACGACGATGCCCACCAGTGGGGTTGGACCGGCGCGGCCATCACCGGGGACCCGCGGATCTACGGGCGGGTGTACGTCGCGACGAACGGGCGCGGCATCGTCTACGGCGACACGTCGGACACCGGGGGCGGTGACGGCGGCGGCGGTACGGACCCGACGACCCCGCCGACCGGGGCCTGCACGGTGACGTACAAGATCACGAACCAGTGGCAGGGCGGCTTCCAGGCCGACGTGTCCCTCGCCAACACCGGCTCCACCGCCTGGACCGGCTGGACACTGGGCTGGTCCTTCGCCGACGGCCAGAAGATCACTCAGCTGTGGAACGCCGACTACACGCAGCCGGGTGCGGCGGTGAGCGCCAGGAACGTCGGCTGGAACGCGAACGTGGCGGCGGGCTCGACGGTCGGCTTCGGCTTCACGGGGAGCTGGACGGGGGCGAACACGAAGCCGACGGCCTTCAAGCTGGGGGGTCAGACCTGCGCGGTGAGCTGATCCGCTGTTCCACCCCCGCAGGGGCACATGCCCGCCGGACGCGCACCCGGTTCGGGCATGTGCCCCTGAGCGGACGCGACTCCGCGATGATCACACCTGCGCATCCTCCTTCATCATTCACTCACATCTTCTTCACATCTCTCGATATCGTCACCCCACCACGAACCATCCTTGGGGGGACCATGTCGAACAGCACGCCGCCGCACGCCCATGAGGAGTCGCCCGTAGCTCCTCGTTCCAGGCCGGAGCGGACGAGAGCCCGTCGGTCGCTGAAGCGCTATGTGCTGCCGGCGATCGCCTTCGCGGCCCTTCTCGGCGTGAGCGCCTGCGGCAGCGACGACGGCGGCCAGAAGAACGACACCACCAAGGTCGCGGCCGCCAAGGTGCGGCCCACCGTCACGGTCACCGCGACGGCGACCGAGACGGTGACCGCGGAGCCGGAACCGGCGCCGACGGTGACGGTGACCGCGACGAAGACGGTCAAGGTGAAGGTCACCGTCACCGCGAGAGCCGCCTCGAACAGCGGCTCCGGTGGCAGCGGAGGGAGCAGCGGGGGAACCAGCGTCGGCACCTGCTCGATCACCTCCAACGCGGGCAACTGCTATTCGGCGGGCCAGTACTGCCGCAACAGCGACCACGGCGCCAGCACGACCACCGCGGGCGGCACCAGGATCACGTGCGCGTACCGGTCCGGCGGGTGGCGCTGGACGTACAGCTGACGGTGACGCCGTGTCAGGGTGACGACAGCGGCCATGCCGTGCAGGAGGGATCCGAGGCGCAGGCATCCGGAGACTTCCGAATCCGCGTGGCCCGCTCCAGTTCGGCCTCCGTGAACATCTTCAGCTGATCCGGCAGCCCCTCGCACTCACCGGGCCGGGTGTTGAAGCCGTCGCCGGGGTCGTAGTCGTCCGCCGACATGGCCCCGAGCCAGGCGTCCACGCAATCCTGGTGGACCCGCACCGCGGACGCCGCGGAAGGCTTCGCCCCGGAGACCTGCACGCCGGGCCCGCCCTCGCCGCCGGAGCCGAAGCAGCCGGCGAGCGCGAGCCCGGCCGCGGCGAGCAGGGCGGTGGTGGAGCGGCGCACGGATCCCCCAGGGTGGCGCGATGTCGGGGTCCGGACGCTAGCGACGACGGATCGGCGGGGGCCGCATTTTGGCCGAGTGTCACCCAGACGGGGATGTTCCCTGACCGGCGGGCCGGGGAGCGCTTTCAGATCCTGCGGAACGCCCGCAGGGTGAAGTCCGGTTCGCGGCGCGGGACATCAGGGCCTGGCAGGGTCTCGACGCGCTCGGCCAGTCGGAGGCCGCCGGCCGCGTAGAGCCTGCCGCTGCGGATGTACTGGGCCACGCCACGCGGGGTCCGGCCCTGGCCGTGGCCGCGGAAGAGGGCCGTGCCGCTCGGGACCAGACCGTGCTCGGCGGCGTACGCCGTGACGCGTTCGGTCGCGTCCTCGGCGTTTTCGGCTCGGCAGTGCGCGGTCAACGCGTCGATGTCGCTGCCGACTTGGTGGGCCGCGGCCTTGTCGACGGTGGTGACGAACACACCGCCGGGGCGCAGGACACGCGCGGCCTCGGCGACGACGGGGCGCGCGTCGTCCAGCAGGTGCAGCAGCCAGACGGCGCACACGGCGTCGAACGAGCCTCCCGGGAAGGGAAGCCGACGGCCGTCGGCGCGGACGACGGCACCGGGGAGGCGCTCCACCGCCCGGCGTGTCATGCCGTGGGCCGGGTCGGCTCCCGTCACGCTCAGCCCCGGTCGCCCGGCGGCGAGCCTGCTCGTCACGATGCCGGTGCCGCAGGCGAGGTCGAGCAGCCGGCGGGCGTCGTCGGGGACCAGCGCGAGCACGCCGGCGGCAGCGGCGGCGGCCCGTGGCTCGCCGCCCCGCGTCGCGTCGTAGCCGTCCGCTTCCTTGTCGTAGTCCAGCACGCGGATCAGCTCGCCCCGTGCCCCGGCGCGAGTTCCTCCACCCTGCGGGCGAGATCGAAGTCGAGCGCTGTGACGGCACCCCCGATGCTGTGGGTGTTCACGGTGAGGACGATCGTGTTGTAGCCGAGGGTGAGGTCGGAGTGGTGGCCGAGCTCCTCCTGCACCTGGGCGATGTGCACGACCATCGCGGTCGCCGCGAAGTGGGTGCCGAGCCGGTAGGTACGGGCGAGCCGGTTGCCGTCCAGGGACCAGCCGGGCAGCTCCGCCAGCCGTTCCTCGATCTCCTTGGTCTCCAGCGCTTCGACGGCCATGGACGTGATCCCTTCGTACGGCGGGTGAGGCGTGCGGGGCGGCGGGTCCGAGGTGCGGCATGGGGCGGACCGGCGACGATGGGCGACCGGAGCGGGTCCATCGCCCAGCGTGCCACAGCCGGCACCCCTCGGCAGGGCACGCGGGCCCGGCGGCTCACCTGCGGCGGCCGGACGGGGTACCCGACCGGGGTGACTGCCCGGGCGATCCACTCGATGACGACCAGGCCCGCCGATGACCAGGCCTCCTCCGGCTATCCGCCCGGCCACCGACGGACTCGGCCACCTCCGGCGATCCGCCCGGCGCCGAGGGACTCCGCCTCCGTGACCGGCTCGGCTTCCGTGACCGGCCGCCTCCGATTCCTTTGGGCCGATCGCGCGCGTGTGCGCCTGCCGACGGCACGTCCTCCACCGTGAAGAGCGTCATCCGGGTGTCGCGCCGATCCGGGGCTCCACCGCCACCTCCGAGGAAGGGTTCCGGGAACCGTTAACGTGCCGCTCCTCGGCTACGGTCCTCACATGAGCATCGTCCCGTCGGGTCCCGCCGCCGTCCCAAGTACCGTCGCCGGCGCCGGTGTCGGACCGCTGCTGCGCGGCTGGCGGGAGCAGCGGCGGGTGAGTCAGCTGGAGCTGGCGCTTCGGGCGGACTCCTCGGCCCGGCACATCAGTTTCATCGAGACGGGCCGCTCCCGCCCCAGCGAGGAGATGGTGCTGCGGCTGTCGGAGCACCTCGACGTGCCGGTGCGGGAACGCAACGCGCTGCTGCTCGCGGCGGGTTACGCCCCTCGCTACGCGGAGACCCCGTTCGACGACCCGTCGATGGAGGCGCTGCGCGAGGGCATGGAGCGGCTGCTCCAGGGCTACGAGCCGTATCCGGCGCTGGTGGTGGACGCGAGATACGACGTCCTCGCGGCGAACCGCGGTATCGCCATGCTGCTGGAGGGTGTCCCGGACCGGCTCCTCGTGCCGCCGCTCAACGCGATGCGGCTGACCCTGCATCCGGAGGGTCTGGCGCCGCGCATCCGCAATCTGCGCGCGTGGCGGGACCATCTGCTGGCCCAGATGGACCGGCAGATCGCTCTGCGCCGTTCGGAGCCGCTGCGCGCGCTGTACGAGGAGGTGGCGGCGTTTCCGGTCCCGGACCGGGACGTGGCGCCGGACGACGAACCGCTCGTTCCCTCGGCCCACTTCGCACTCCCGCTGCGGATCGAGCACGAGGGCCGAGTGCTGTCGTTCTTCTCTTCCATCTCGACGTTCAACACCCCGATGGACGTGACGGTGGCCGAGCTGGCCATCGAGACGTTCCTTCCGGCGGATCCCGCTACGGGCAAGTACCTTCATTCACTGCATGCATGACGCCCGTCGCCCTTCCGCACCCGGGCGGCCGGGGACGGGGGGCACGATGTCGATGTCTCACTCCCTACGGTTCGTCACATCGCTCTGCATGACTATGTGTTGGGGCCGATCGATGATGGTTCGGCGCGGGCATGGCACACTGCACGCATACTTCGGCGCGTGGGGAGGCGTGGCGTGAGTGAGCGGCGGCCGGCACCCACGGTGGGCCAGGTGGTCCTGGGGCGACGGCTCCAGGAGTTGCGGGAGGCCGCGGGCCTGAAGCGGGAGGAGGCGGCGCGTGTCCTGCGGGTCGCGCCGGCGACCGTGCGGCGGATGGAGATGGCCGAGGTCTCCCTCAAGATTCCTTACGTACAGATCCTGTTGACGACGTACGGTGTCGCCGACGACGAGGCCGAGACGTTCGTGGCGCTGGCCGAGGAGGCCAACGAGCCGGGCTGGTGGCAGCGGTTCCACGATGTGCTGCCGGACTGGTTCAGCATGCACGTCAGCCTGGAGGGCGCGGCCCGGCTGATCCGCTCGTACGAACCGCATTTCGTCCCGGGGCTGTTGCAGACCGAGGAGTACGCGCGGGCCGTGCTGGAGGCCGGGACGGTGGGGCAGACAGGCCCCGACGCCCTCGACCGGCATGTGGCGCTGCGCATGAAACGGCAGGCGCTGCTCACCCGCGAGAACCCTCCTCACCTCTGGGTGATCATGGACGAGACGGCCTTGCTGCGTCCGGTGAGCGTGCGCGGTGAGGTGATGCGCGACCAGATGGACCGGCTCCTCGAATGGGTCGATCTCGATCACGTCACGCTCCAGGTGGCCGAGTTCGCGGCCGGCCCGCACCCGGGGACGTACACGTCCTTCGCGCTGTTCCGCTTCGCCGAGCGAGAGCTGCCGGACATCGTCTACAGCGAGTACGTGACCGGTGCTCTCTATCTCGACGCGCGTGAGGAGGTGGCGCTGCATCTGGAGGTGCTGGACCGCATGTCGGCCCACGCCGCCTCCGCCGAGCGCACCAAGGAGATCCTCCGCGAGTTCCGCGAGCGTTACTGAGCGGCCCCCCGGCCGCCGCCCCCTTCGTTCCCTTCGCGTTCCTCGTCCACGATCTCCGCGTCCACCACGGCGTCGTCCTCGCCCGCGGCCTGCCCGGTGGCAAAGTCCGTGGGCGGCCGGTCCTGCGGGTCCGGCTGCTGCTGGGCACTGGCGTACATGGCCTGGCCCATCTGCTGGCTGACGGTGGCCAGTCTCTCGATGGCGCCGCGCAGGGCGGCGGTGTCGGTGGAGGAGTCCTCCAGGAGCGCTTTCAGTTCGTCGGCCGCCGAGGCGACCGCGGCTTTCGTGTCGGCGGGGACGCGCTCGTCGTTGTCGCGGACGAACTTCTCCGTCTGGTAGACGAGTTGCTCACCATGGTTACGGGTCTCGGCCGCCTCCCGGTTGTGCCGGTCCTCCTCCGCGTACTGCTCGGCCTCGCGCACCATGCGGTCGATGTCGTTCTTCGGCAGCGCGGAACCGCCGGTCACGGTCATCTTCTGCTCGCGCCCCGTGGCCAGGTCCTTCGCCGAGACATGGGTGATCCCGTTGGCGTCGATGTCGAAGGCGACCTCGATCTGCGGGACTCCGCGCGGCGCGGGCGGCAGTCCGGTGAGGTCGAAGACCCCGAGCTTCTTGTTGTAGGCGGCGATCTCGCGCTCGCCCTGGTAGACCTGGATGCCGACCGAGGGCTGGTTGTCGGCGGCCGTGGTGAAGATCTCCGAACGGCGCGTGGGAATCGTGGTGTTGCGGTCGATCAACTTGGTCATGATGCCACCCTTGGTCTCGATGCCGAGGGACAGCGGGGTCACGTCGAGGAGCAGGACGTCCTTCACGTCCCCGCGGATCACACCGGCCTGGAGTCCTGCGCCGAGGGCCACGACCTCGTCGGGGTTGACGCCCTTGTGCGGGTCCTTGCCGGTGAGTTCCTTCACCAGGTCGGTCACGGCGGGCATCCGGGTGGATCCGCCGACCAGGACGACGTGGTCGACGGCCGACAGTTTCACACCGGCGTCCTTGACGGCCTGATGGAAGGGGGTCTTGCAGCGGTCGAGCAAGTCGGCGGTGAGTTCCTGGAATTGAGCGCGCGTCAGTTTTTCGTCTAGGTGGATCGGGCCCTGGGCGGTGGCGGTGATGTAGGGCAGGTTGACGTTGGTCTCGGTGGACGAGGACAGCTCGATCTTGGCCTTCTCGGCGCCCTCGCGCAGCCGTTGCAGTGCCATCTTGTCGTGTCCGAGGTCGATGCCGTGGGCGGCCTTGAAGCGCTGGGCGAGGTGCTCGACGATCCGCTGGTCCCAGTCGTCACCGCCGAGCCGGGTGTCGCCGTTGGTCGCCTTGACCTCGATGACCCCGTCGCCGATCTCCAGGAGCGAGACGTCGAAGGTGCCTCCGCCCAGGTCGAAGACGAGGACGGTCTGCTCCTCCCCGCGGTCGAGCCCGTAGGCGAGGGCCGCGGCGGTCGGCTCGTTGATGATCCGTAGGACCTTCAGGCCGGCGATCTCGCCCGCCTCCTTGGTGGCCTGGCGCTGCGCGTCGTCGAAGTAGGCGGGCACGGTGATCACGGCATCCGTGACGTCCTGGCCGAGATAGGCCTCGGCATCCCGTTTCAGCTTCTGAAGCACCCGCGCGGACAGTTCCTGGGCCCGGTAGCGGGTGCCGTCGATGCTGCCCTTCCCGGGAAACCGCCAGTTCACATCGCCCATGTACCGCTTCACGGACCGCGCGGTGCGCTCCACGTTCGTCACGGCCTGCCGTTTGGCGACCTCGCCGACCAGCACCTCGCCGTTCTTGGCGAAGGCGACCACCGAGGGCGTGGTGCGTGCTCCCTCCGCATTGGCGACGACCGTCGCCTCACCGCCCTCCAGGACGGCCACCACCGAGTTCGTCGTACCGAGATCGATCCCGACCGCACGTGCCATGTCCGTCCCCTTCTGCCACGGCTCTGCCCGCCCCCAAGCACAAATCGTGTGTTCTCGCTTGTCAATGGCGCGGACGGCCTGACTGGGGCGGACACGCCGATGCCGCGCCCCACGGACGGGACGCGGCATCGGCGTACGGACGTCAGGCGAGCTTCGCCGACAGCGTGATCGTCGTGCCGGTCAGGGCCTGGCTGACCGGGCAGTTCTTCTTGGCGTCCTCGGCGGCGGCGACGAAGGCGTCGTTGTCGATACCCGGCACCGTGCCCTCGACCGTGAGGTGGATGCCGGTGATGCCCTCGCCGGGCTGGAAGGTGACGTCGGCGTTGGTGAGGAGCTTGGCGGGCGGCGTCCCGGCACCCGCGAGGGCGTGCGACAGCGCCATGGAGAAGCAGCTGGAGTGGGCGGCCGCGATCAGTTCCTCGGGACTGGTCTTCCCGTTCGCCTCCTCGGCCCGCGACGCCCACGTCACCGGCTGCCGGCCGATGCCGGAGGAGTCGAAGGTGACGACGCCGTTGCCCTCGATCAGGTTGCCTTCCCACACGGTGTGTGCGGTGCGCGTGGTTGCCACGATGATTCCTTTCGGGTGTGGTCCCGTTGCCGGGGTCCGTGTCTCCCATCCGATCACACATGGGCCCGGAGCACCCCGCGGTTCGGGCGGCGACCTGCCGGTGCGTGTCCGGGACTTCGCCGGCAAGTGCCGTACGAGCGGCCGCGGGCGCGCCGCTCGGGACGCTCAGGTCACCCGGAAGACCGGCCCGCGCGCGGTGAACGGCAGCCGCGCGCCGTGCGGCACCAGATAGGCGTGCTCGCGCCGCACCCGCAGCACGTCGCAGTATCCGTCCGTGATCACCAGGACGGGCGCTCCCGGCGGGAAGTCGTCGGCGCGGTGCAGCAGATCGATGCCCGGTTGCAGCACCGTGCCGCCGCGCCCGTGCACCCGCACGCGTCCGGCGATCTCCGTGACGGGCAGATAGCCCGCGTCGTGCGGGGCGGCGTCGCAGAACACGACCCGGGCGGCCGGTACGTCGCGGGCCCCGGCGTACGAGGCGATGGCGCCCAGTGCCTTGCCGAGCAGGGTGCGGTCCATGGAGGCGGAGGTGTCGAGCACGACACCGAAGGTGCAGCGGGCGATCTCCTCGGGCGGGAACCAGCGGCCCGCGCGCGGGATGTCCGGGGTGGCCGCCTGCCGTCGGGAGGGACGGGCGTACGACCGCAGCGGTTCGGGCCGGGGCACGAACTCGTCGAACCAGCGGGCGAGCCGGGCGTCCCAGGGCAGCGGCGGGTGGCTGAGCGCGCGGATCTCCTCGACCAGGCCGCCGGGGAGGAAGCCGCGCTCCTGCTGTTCGTGCAGATCGAGGCCCCGCGCCAGACCCCGGCGGTAGAACTCGTCGAGGTCGACGTAGTCGCGCGCGGAGCCGAGCGGTCCGCCCAGGATGTCGCCCGCTCCCTTGCCACGCAGCGTGGCGAGGCGGCGCATCCGGCGCAGATCGCCGGCGATCCGGTCGTACACCTCCTCGGTGGACAGGTCCTTCAGCTCCGGGTCGTACAGGAGCCCGTCGGGCATCATGCCGACCTGCATCTCGCACAGCCAGCCGTTGATCACATAGTCGGCGGCGATGTTGAAGAGGTACGGGTCACGGGCGCCGCATCGGTCACCGTGGCGCAGGGCGGCGTGCAGCATCTCGTGGGCGAGGACGAACCGCCATTCCTCGTCGCTGAACCGGCGCAGCGGGTTGATGTAGATCTCGGCCGCCCCGGTGTCCACGGCGGCGACGGAGATGCCGTGGGCGCGGGCGAGTTCGGCGTCGGCGACGAGGGTGATGCCCGCCGCGAGGCCGCCGAGCAGCGGGTAGGAGGAGACGAACCAGCTCAGCGCCCGCTCCCAGGGCCGGAGCGGGACGGGACCTTCGCTCATGGAGGCGCGTCTGCCGCCCGCCACGTCCATCGCGGCGGACATGGTGCGGGTCAGCGCGTGCGCGAAGGCCACCTGCCAGTCGGTCGGGGTGCTCCCGAGCCAGGCGTCCCAGGGCACGAGCACCTGGTCCGGGTCGGCGCCGGCCGTGCCGCAGTTCTCGTACCGGAGCGGGATGCCGTCGCGGCGCCAGAGGGCGGCCAGCCTTTCCTCGTCGCCTTCGGGGTAGGAGGCCGGGAGGTCCTCGGGGGCCAGGCCCGGCGAGAAGCCGAGCAGGAAGCGGTTCACCACCATGCAGCGGGCGGCGAGGTCGAAACGGTCGGGCTGCTCGCGTGTCCCGGCGGCGGCCGGAAGATGGCCGAAACCCAGATGGATGACGGCGTGGGCCACGGCCCAGGCCCAGGCGGCGGGTTCGGCGCGACGGGCCGGGTCGACGTGCAGGGTCCCGTTGGAGTCGACGGTCACCAGCCCGCCACGGGGAGCTCTGGCGCACGTGTCCTCGCGGCAGACATGGAAGCCGACGGCGTCCAGCGCCGGGTTGGCCCGGGCCAGCCGCATCCCCTCGGCGAACGCCTCGGCGGCGGGATCGGGCCTGGCCTTGGCGCGGGCCCTGCGGGAAGCGCTCACCGGCGCGCCTCCACCAGGCGCGGCATGTCCCTGGCCGCCTCCACCAGGAACCACGCGGGCAGGACGGGATTGCCGTCTGCGTCCGAGGCGATGACGCTCTGGGCGACCTCGACGGATATCTCGGCGAGCTGGACGAGCAGCGACTTGGCCCGGTACGCGGTCTGCCGGACGGTCGCCGGGATGTGGTCCCGGTTGGCCGGGAGTTCCTTGACGAGCCGGCCGCGGAAGGACTCCGCGAGGTAGTAGAGGAGATCGCGGTCCTCCGTACGGGAGGGCCAGCGCGCGTCACCCTTGAGGATGGCGTCGATACCGAAGCGGCTGCGCACGATCTTGACGTACCCGCAGAACGCGACCGCGTGGGCGGGCGTCAGCGTGCCGTGGGCGATCACCTTCAGGGTCTGTTCGTCGACGGCGTCGCCGAAGGAGCCCAGCGCGTCGGAGAGCATGTGCCAGGAGCGCGGCGTGGAGAAGGGCTCCTCGGTCTTCGGCGGCTTGGACCACAGGTGGTCGGGGCGGTCGGTGAGGTGGTCGAGCACCCACGGGTGGATGTCGTTCGCGGCGGCCCAGACGAGCCAGTCCTTCGGAGAGGCCTCCAGATGAATGTGGGTGAGGCGGTTGACCAGCGCCGAGGCGATCGGGCGGGCCAGCGCGTTGTCCGTCGAGCGGTTGCCCGCGCCGATCACGATGGAGCCCTTGGGCAGCTCGTAGTCACCGATGCGGCGGTCCAGGATCAGCGAGTAGAAGGCCTTCTGCACATCGGGGGTGGCCGCGTTCAGCTCGTCCAGGAACAGGCAGTACGGCTCGTCGCGGGCTATGGCCTCGGGCGGGCAGAAGACGGAACGCCCGTCGCGGATCTGCGGCACGCCGATCAGGTCCTCGGGCGCCAGCTGCGTGCCCAGCAGGCTCACGCACTCCAGCCCGAGCGATTCGGCGAACTCCCGCACCAGGGAGGACTTTCCGATGCCGGGGGCGCCCCAGAGGAAGACCGGCCGCACGGTGGCGAGACCGAGCAGCAGCTCCGGGACACGGGAGGGAGTGACGGTGACGGCTGCCTGCACAGGCGAGCTCCTCGGACGTGGGAGAGGTGCTGGGAAGAGGTGCGAGGGGCACGCGGGCGAGGGCACGGCGTGCGATGCCCACAGTGTGGGCGCGGCGGTCCGTCTCCCGCCTCCCATTTTCCGGCGTGCGCGGCCTCTTCGGCCGGTCGCGCTCTCGTTCGTGGTGGAGTCGCGGCTCAGGCGGCCTGTTCGTCCGGGCGGGCCGGCAAAGGGACTTGGGGGCCGTCGCACTCGCGCAGCCAGCCCCGCAACACGTCGTGGACCCGCTCCGCGCCGACGAGTGCGGTGTCCGTACCGGCGGGATCCGTGTGCGCGCCGGCCGGGGCGGAGAGGGTCAGCGGGGAGAGCAGGAAGGGGTGTCCCTGCGCGCCGCCGAGCCCGCCGTGCGAGCCGATCTGCTCCTCGAAGGCGAGGACTTCGCCCTCGACGGGGTCGTACCAGGAGTTGACCATGATGTCGGCGGTGTGCGGGAACGAGTGGGTGCGCCGCACCGCGGCGGCGGCGCCGGGGCCGAAGTCGGCCAGGGGGCCCGGGTGTTCGTCGTCGAGCCGGTCCAGCGGCGCCTCGGCGCCGTGCGCGCCGAGCACGAGTCCGCCGTGCTCCTCGCTGCGGACCAGGAGGAAGCCGACGCCGGGGTGGTCGGCGAGGGTGGACAGCAGCGCCGGATGGCGCCGGTCGATCTCCTCGCGGCTCATCCGGTGCGCGACGTCGGGGAAGGAGACGAGACCGAGGTTGCCGGAGGCCAGCACCAGGGGTTCGGAGCGGCGTCCCGCCCCTCCGCGCCGTTCCTCGCGGTCCTCGACCGGTCTGCGCAGGGCGGCGCGGACGGCGGTGCGGGCCTCGGCGCCGCTGTGGGTCCTTCGGGCCCTGCGGGGCACGGGCAGCCCGCAGCCGGCCCGGACCAGATTGCCGAGGCTGAGGCCGTACCTGGTCAGGAAGGTCTCTCCCGGGCTCTGGCCGTGGTCGGAGAGCACGACGATCCGGTACGGCCGCGGGGCGTGCTCGGCGACCTTCTCGATCAGCGCGAGCGAGCGGTCGAGCCGCTCCAGGATCCTCGCGGCGTCCCGGCTGCGCGGCCCGGAGTGGTGCGCCACCTCGTCGTAGGCCACGAGGTCGGCGTAGACCGCGTTGCGCCCGGCGAGCATGTCGCCGATCACCGCGGCGACCACGACGTCCCGCTCGACGACGGTCGCGAAGGCGCGGACGAACGGGTACAGCCCGCCGCGTCCGACCCGGGGCCGTCGCCGCTGGAGACGGGCCCGGGTGGACTGGCCCGTCTCCCTGAACACCTCGGCGACGAACGACATCGCCGTCCGGACGGCGTTGGCCGGGTCGGAGAAGTACGCGAAGTAGCCCGCCCGCGAGCGGTTGTCCCGTCCCCTGCGCGCGGCCACGGACAGCACGAGGGCGAGCTCGTCGGCGCCTCCGCCGAAGAGGTTGCCGCGGCTCGCGCCGTCGACGCCGAGCAGGCCCCCCTCGCCGGTGCGCACGACGGCCCGCCGCTGGAGTTCGGCCGCGCTGGTCGGCCGGTTGCAGACCATGACCTCCTGGGTGTCCTTCTCGTACCACCGGAAGGCCGGGACGTCGTGGTTGCTGCCGTGCAGGATGCCGAGCTGGCTGGCTCCTGTCTGGCTGGACCAGTCGGTTCTCCACGGGGTGAGCCGGTGGGTGGGACGGCTCCCGTCGAGCCATCGGGCGGCGGTCGGCATCAGTTCCCTGTCGATCGCCTCCCGCAGCACGTCGTGCCCGACGCCGTCCAGCTGGAGGAAGAGCACGCCGGGGGTGGAGGGGCCGGGCCGTCCGGCCGCGCGTCTGCGGCGCCGGTCGGAGAGGCGGTAGAGGCGGCGCCGGTACGCGTCGTCGTCCCGTACGGCGAGGGCGGCGCCGGTGGCCGAGGCGACGGCCGACATGACGGCGGCCACGACCACGGCGGTCTCGGGGGCGGCCTCGCCGTGCCCTGAGGGGTTGATCCACAGGGCGATCAGCAGCAGCGAGCCGTTCAGGAAGAAGACGAGCAGGCCGAGCACCAGGGCGGGAACGAGCAGCAGGGCCCGTACGAGCAGGGGCCACACCAGCGACGACAGCAGGCCGAAGACACCGGCGCCGGCCGCCGCGGTGACGGCGATCCGCGTCGCGCTGTCCCCGCTCGGCGACTGAAGGCGGAAGTCGGGCAGCACACCGGCGAGGACGAGCATCGTGACCGTGGACACGGCCCACACCGTGATACTGCGTCCCGCCGCGCTGGCCAGGCGCCGCCACCGTCCTTCGTCCACGCCCAGTCCACCTCACGTCCCGGCCCGCCCGGTCCGCGCGGCCTGCTCCCACCCTGTCACAACGGCCGGAGATCCCCAGAAGTCCCCAAAAGCCGCAGGAAGTCCCGCGGTGACCTTCCCCGGCGGGGGTCTCTCAGAGGGCGTGCCTTCCCCGGCGCCTGTCCTGCCGGAACTCGCCCCGGTCGCCCCGAGCGAGGGTCAGCGGCCGTCGTAGCCCGCCGTGGGCATCGACAGGCGGCGGTGGACCCTGGCCTTCATCTGGGCGTCGTACGACGGTTCGGCGGTACCCACGGTCTCGACGCGGACCCCCCGGCGCGCGCACTCGGCGGTGAACTCCTCCACCGAGGCGAGAGCCCGCTCCAGCACCCGGCGGCTGGGCGCGACGAACAGGTCCACGAGGCCGGCCTCGACATCCGCCCACAGGCTGCGGTGGTCGGGGCGCAGACCGCGTACCAGCAGTTCCCGGGTGACCACGTAGCCGTGCTCGGCGGCCCAGCGGGAGCACATCGCGTGCTGGCTGCGGGAGTCGACGAGAAAGGGGTCCTCGTCGAGTTCTTCCAGGGGGGTCAGGCTCGCGATCGCCATGACGCGGAGCGACTCGGGCCGCGGCGCGGGGCCGCCGCGCTCGTGCGGGCGCGTGAGGGCGTGCGAGCCGGAGGCACCGCGTGCGTCTCCCATGGTGTCCCCCTCACCTCCTGGTTTCGCCGCAGACCCTACTCCTGCCCGTAGGCTCGGGGGGAGTCGTGCGAAGGAGGCAAAGAGGTGCCGGTGGAGATCACCTGGTGGGGGCACGCCACCTGCACGCTGGAGGACTCCGGGACACGCGTGCTCACCGACCCCCTCTTCGCGCGCCGGCTCGCACACCTTCGGCGCAGGCGCGGAGCACCGCCCCCTCCCCCGGCGGCGGTCGCCGACGTCGCGCTGGTCTCCCATCTGCACGCCGACCACCTGCATCTTCCCTCGCTGGCACGGCTGGCCCCCGGTACCCGGCTGCTGGTGCCGCGCGGGGCCCCGCGCTCGGTGCCGGGACTGCGAAGGCTCGACCATCTGCGGCTCACGGAGGTCGCGCCCGGTGACCGCACCCGGGTCGGCGACCTGGCCGTACGCACGGTTCCCGCACGGCACGACGGACGCCGGCTGCCGATCGGACCGCACCGCTCCCCCGCCGTGGGGTACGTGATCGAGGGAGAGGCGCGGACGTACTTCGCCGGGGACACGGGGCTGTTCGCGTCGATGGCCGAGGAGGTCGGTCCCGTCGACCTGGCGCTGCTGCCGGTGGGCGGCTGGGGCCCGTATCTCGGGGAGGGACATCTGGACGCGGGCCGTGCCGCCGAGGCCCTCGCGGCGCTCGCTCCGCGCAGCGCTGTGCCGGTGCACTTCGGCACGTTCTGGCCCATCGGGATGGATGCCGTGCGCCCCCATGAATTCCACGCGCCGGGTGAGGAGTTCGTGCGTCTGGCCGCCGAACGCGCTCCGCAGGTGGCGGTGCATCTGCTGCGGCAGGGCGAGAGCGTGCGTCCGGAGGCCGCTCGGTGATTTCCTGGTCCGCCGCCGGGACGACGGCTCCCTCGGTCCTTCAGTCGGTCAAGGGCACCGCGTTCCTGTCGCTCAAGAGCACCGCCCCGGTGGTGTTCCTGTCCGCCACGGCGCCGACGGTCCCGCCGGAGTCCACCCAGCAGGCGATCGGCTATCCGTCGCTGTTCCTGCTGGTGCTGATCGGCGCTCTGGTGCCGGTGGTGCCGACGGGTGCGCTGGTGAGTTCGGCAGCGGTGGTGGCCTTCCATCAGACCTCGCCGTTCGCGCTGCTGACGGTGTTCCTGGTCTCCTCGGTCGCCGCGTTCCTCGGGGACATGTCGCTCTACTGGCTCGGGCGGCGCGGCATGGGCTCGAAGAACGGATCCCGCTGGCTGGAGGCGATCCGGGAACGCGCCCCCGAGGACCGGCTCGCCCGGGCGCAGCGGAAACTGGACGACCACGGCATCGCCGTCCTCGTCCTGTCCCGCCTCGTTCCGGCGGGCCGCATTCCGGTGATGCTGGCCTGTCTGCTGGCGAAGATGCCGCTGCGCGTCTTCGCCCGCGGGGACATCCCGGCCTGTCTCGCCTGGGCGGCCACCTACCAGATCATCGGCATCCTCGGCGGCTCGCTCTTCCCCGAGCCGTGGGAGGGCGTGGTGGCGGCGGTGGCGCTGACCGTCGCGATCAGCCTGGCGCCGGGGGTGTGGCGCCGGTTCCGCGGGAGGAAGCTCTCGTAGGAGCACCGGTTCCGCGGGAGGAGGCCCTCGTAGGAGCGCGGTTCACTCCAGCACCCGGGAGGCTCCCACCGCCAGATCCCACAGGTTCTCCCGGGCCAGGCCCGCCCGCTCCCACGCGGCCCGCACCCGCCGCAGGGGTTCGAGCACCGGTTCGGCCGAGAGCACGAACGTGCCCCAGTGCATCGGGGCCATCCGCCGCGCGCGCAGATCGACGGCAGCCTGTACGGCCTCCTCCGGGTCGCAGTGCACGTCGCTGAGCCACCAACGGGGGTCGTACGCGCCGATGGGCAGGAGGGCGAGATCGATCCCCGGGTGGCGCTGCCCGATGCGGGCGAACCAGTGGCCGTATCCGGTGTCGCCCGCGAAGTACACCCGCCGGCCCTCGGGCGCCGTGAGCACCCAGCCGCCCCACAAGGAGCGGCAGGTGTCGGTGAGGGTGCGCTTGGACCAGTGGTGGGCGGGGACGAAGTCGAACCGCACGCCGTCGAGTCGGGCCGCCTCCCACCAGTCGAGCTCGGTGACACGGGTGAACCGGCGGCGTCTGAACCAGCGTCCGAGGCCCGCCGGTACGAACACGGGGGTGTCGCGCGGGAGTCGGCGCAGGGTCGGCGCGTCCAGATGGTCGTAGTGGTTGTGGCTGATGACGACCGCGTCGACGCGCGGCAACGCGCTCCAGGCCACGCCGACGGGCGTGATCCGGGCCGGGGTTCCCACGATCCGGCGGGACCAGACCGGGTCGGTCAGGACGGTGATCCCGCCGATCCTGATCACCCAACTCGCGTGTCCCGCCCAGGAGACGGCGACCGTCCGGACGTCCGCACCCGGGAGCGGTCCCGGCTCGAAGGGCAGCAGCGGGATCTCGGCGAGCGCTTCGGGGCACGGCCGCAGCGCACCCTCACGGGCGAGGCGTGCGAAGGCCCGCAGACCCGGCAGCGGCGCGGTCAGCCGGTCCACGAAGGACCGGGGCCAGACACGCCGCTCGCCCAGCGGGCGGGGCTCGGCGAGCGGCGGGGAAGGGGGAAGGACGGTCGGCCGCCCCGGCGCCGCGCCACCCTGGACAGCGGGGGCGGCCGGGGGCGCGGGATCGACGGTGTCCCGGGGCGCGGGCTCGGCCGTGTCCTGGGGCACCGTGCTCGTGGTGGTCGACTCGGACCGCTGCGTCATCGAGGGGACTCCCGTCGCTGAGCGTCGTCGCGGAGATCGTCGAAGGCCGACCCCAACGTGGTCAACGCGCGGTGCACATGCGGCAGTTCCAGTGGCGATTCGGAGGTGAGCGATTCCTGCCGCTCAGCGTCCGTGGAGCCGAGCAGCGGTCCGGTGCCGAGGCGGACCCGGAGTGCTGCCAGGTCGTCGCCGAAGCGGTGTCCGCCCGGCGCCGGCATGCCCAGCCGGGCGGAGAGCCAGTCCTCCAGGTCCTGCGCGTCACCGACTCCGTGCGCGCCGAGGGCGGAGCGGAACGGGCCGAGGTCGACATACAGGTGCCGGCCGGCCCGCGGGGGGCGTGCGACGGCTCCCGCGCCGCTCACCGCGCGGTGGGCGGCGTCCGCCACGCGCGCGTGCAGGCGTACGGCGGCGGTGAGCCGTTCGGTGATCGCGGCCGGCTCGCCGAGCGCGTACACGGCCGCGGCGGCGACCGGTTCGGCGACGCGCGCTCCGAGCACGGTGAGCACGTCGAGAACGCGGGAACGCAGCGACGCGCCCGCCTCGTTGTCGGGGAAGCGGGCGACGGCGGCCGGCCAGCCCTGCGGCAGGAAGGCGCCCGCGAGGTCGGTGATCACGGTGACCTCGCCGGGGAGCATCTCGGCGGGGCTGAGCAGCACCGTGTCCTGCGGCTGGTGCAGGGTGTCGCGCCAGGTCTCGTCGCTGACGATGTGCAGGCCCTCGCCCGCCGCGGCCTCCACGGCCTCGTGCACCGCCTCGGGCGGTGCGACGGTGGCGGTCGGATCGTCGGCGACGGACAGCAGGAGCAGACGCGGGTCGCCGCCCTCCTGGCGGACCCTGCGGACGGTCTCCAGGAGTGCGTAGGAGTCGGGGACACCGCCGCACTCCGCGGGCGTCGCCACATGGAACACGGATCTGCCCAGCAGGCGTGCCTGCGGCGCCCACCACGCGGCGCACGGGCGGGGTACGAGAAGGTCGCCGCCGACCGCTCCCGTCAGGGCAAGCAGCAGCGCGGCGGCCCCGGGGGCGGCCGCCACCCGGTCGGGTGTGGCGCGCAGTCCGCGCCGGGTCCAGTAGCCGCTCGCTGCGTCGAGGAGCACCGGGCCGCCGCCGCACGGCTCGGCATCGGGGCGGTCCGCGGCGGCGGCCAGCACGGAGCGGAGCTCCCGCAGCACGGGCAGGCCCTGGTCGGGCAGGTGCGGACCGTACCTGACCGGTCCGTGGCTTTCGGGGTCCGTCCGCCGCATACCTGCCTCCGCACCATGGATGCCGCCGTTCCCTGTTCCGGAGCCTGTCCGCCCGTACGGTTCCGGGGTCTTCGTCCCCTCGTACAACTCACCGGGCGCGGCCCGCCGACCCGCGCCGTGAGCCGCTCAGTGCCCAGAGGCCTGCCGTCCCGTGCACGCACTCGTGCGAGCTCTCATGTGTGCTCTCGCGTGTGCGCCCGTCACCTCGTCATCCCTCGTGCCGTCCACCGCCGTCGTGCCGTCGGCCACCCTCGTGCCGTCCCCCGCTAGGTCCGCCGTCGGCGCAGTCCGTGCAGCCGCTGCGCCGCCCAGCCCACGGCCCCGGCGATCAGCACCCCGCCGGTGATCAGGGCGGGCACCGAGTCGGTGAACACACCGCCCTCACCCGCCCGTACGCCGCGCTGGACGGTGGGGGGACGCTCACCCGCGCCGGTGCCTGAGCCGGTCCCGTCGTCGGGACCGTGGGTCGCCGTGGCACCGCGGGCCACGGAGTACGAGGCCGTCCACTGCTTCCCGTGGCCGCCGGGCGGCGCGGGACAGACCCCGCCGACGTCCCAGCGCCCGTCGGCGCCCCCGGTGCCGGGGCCTCCGGTGTCGGGGCCCGTCCTGTCCGGGCTCACCGCGCCGGGAGCCGCGGTATCGGGACTCACGGCGCCCGGCCCCACGGTGTCGGGGCCCACGGCGCCCGGCCCCACGGTGTCGGGAACCGTGTCGGGTCCCACCGCGTCCGGGCCCAAGTCATCGGGGCCGACCGTGCCCGGACCGACCGTGTCGGGACCGCCGGTGCCGGGGATCAGCGAGTCGGGGACCACGGGGTCACCGGCGCCGGGAGCCGGTGCCTGGGCCTGGGCGTCGGGCACGACGGTGTTCGGGTCCCCGGCGGCGGGAATCGCCGAACCCGCCCCGGCACCCGCTCCCGCACCCACATCGCCGGAGTTCTTCGCGTCTGAGGCACCGGAGGCACCCGAGGCACCGGAGGCACCGGAGGCACCGGAGGCACCGGAGGCACCGGAGGCACCGGAGCCGAGCGTTCCAGGACTCACCTCGTCGAAGCCGCGCCCCGCGTCGGACCCTTCCGTGGCGGAGCCTCCGGCGGAGTCCGGCCCGCCGGAGGAGACGAGGGCGGTGCCGCTGTAGGAGGCCGCGCCCCCCGCGCCCGGGCCGGCGCCCTCGACGCGGTGCAGTTGGACCCTGCCCTCCTGGAAGCCCTGGGAACTGGCGTCGATGGAGTCGGGCAGGGTCCCCCCGATCGCGTCGCAGCTGACCGTGACGGTGACGGAGCCGCCGGGTTCGACGGAGCCCGGACTGACGTCCGCGGCCGGATCCGCGGCCGCGCCCGACGCGGCGGCGCCGAGAGCGGCGCCGGCCAGGGCGGTGGCGTACAGGACACGGGCGGTACGGCGCATGAGCGGGGCTCCTTCGGCGGGGCTGCGGTCCGAGAGCCACGGCCGTCGTGTCCCTCGGAGCCATCAGAGCCCGCCGTACCGCCCGGCGCGAACGGCCGGGCACCATTCGCGGGAAAGCGGGGGCCCGAGCGGGTGACATCCGGTCGGGCGGCGACCCGTTTGCCCGCGTACGGCATCGACGGCACCGTCACCCGAAACCACCCTCGCCATCGCCCGCGCACTCGCACTCGCCCGGCTCCGCCCTAGCCCGGAGCCCGTACGACACCCGCGACCGGCGTCCGCAGGGCTGCTCTCCCCCGGGAAACCGGTCACCGGCCACCCTTCACCCGACCCAGGGCGCCACCATGCTCGGGATCGTTGGACGCGGCCCCAGCCGACGGGTCCACGCTGCCCCAGACTGCGGGTCCGCGCGGAGCGCTCAGGCCGCGTCGCGCATGATCTGCTCGCGCAGCCGGTTGCAGCAGCGGTTGATGAGGCGGGAGACGTGCATCTGGGAGATGCCCAGTTCGTCGGCGATGCTGCTCTGGGTCATGTCGCTGAAGAACCGCATGTAGAGGATGGCGCGCTCCCTCTCGGGCAGGGCCTGGAGCCGGGGTTTGACGGCCTCGCGGTCGATGACGGTGTCGAGGGCCGGATCGGGCGAACCGAGGGCGTCGCTCAGGGAGTAGCCGTCCTCTCCGCCCGGCAGTTCGGCGTCCAGGGAGAGCGCGGTGAAGCTCTCCAGTGCCTCCAGCCCCGTCAGGACGTCCTCCTCGCTCAGGCCGGCTTGCTCGGCCAGCTCGGCGACCGTGGGCCGGCGTCCCGGAATGGTCTGTGACAGGTCCTGGCCGGCGAAGCGGACCCGATTGCGCAGGTCCTGGACCCGGCGAGGCACGTGCAGGGTCCACATGTGGTCACGGAAGTGGCGCTTGATCTCGCCGGTGATCGTCGGCACCGCGTAGCTCTCGAAGGCGTTGCCGAGCTCGGGGTCGTAGCGGTCGACGGCCTTGACCAGTCCGAGCGCCGCCACCTGGCGCAGGTCGTCGTAACTCTCGCCGCGGCTGCGGAAGCGGCCCGCGAGTCGTTCGGCCATCGGCAGCCATGACTCGACGATCTCCGCACGGAGTGCGTCACGTCGCTCCCCCTGGGGGAGTGCGGCGAGCCTGCGGAATGCCTCCCCGGTGTCGGGGGCGTCGTCGTGCGGATGGTGCGTCGCGCTCGCTCGGGTTCGCATGGTGCGTCGCAACTCCCTTGATGGTGCCAGGTGATGGACAGTCATCGTGGGAACGCACCCGTGCTCCGGACGAGTACACCCATGGCGCGGATAGCCGCTCCCACGGACGTGCCTCCTGTCCGAAGCACTGCAACTGCGTCTGCCCCGCGCCATGCGGGGCAAACACGCTCCGATTCTCCCCGACTCCGGACAGCGCCCGCTCCCCGGGGGTCCGGGTCGGGTCAGGGCCGGCGCCCGACCAGGCAGAGCAGTTTCGTCTGGACGTCGGCACCGGGCGGTGGCTCCTCCGGGGGCGCGAAGAGCCCGGAGTTCTCCAGTTCCTCCGCGTGCGGGGTGACCTCCCGGACCGCGAAGGACAGGAGGTCGCCGGGGAGTTGTTCGTCGGCCCCGATGGCGCGGGACAGATCCCAGCTGTGGACCGTCAGATCGGTGACGAGTTGCGCGCAGTAGTCGCCGGCCGGCATGTCCCCGAACGAGAGATGGACCGTGCGGTCGAGCGCGCCCGCCTCGGCGAACACCGCGCGGGAGGCCTCGGCCGCGGACTCCCACGCGGCGACGGGGTCGGGGCCGAGCAGGTCGCTGTCCAGAGCGTCGCCGACCGCGTCGACGGTGGCGCCGTCCCGGACCAGGGCGGGCACCCATGCCTGCTCGGCGACGAGGTGGCCCACGAGATCGCGCACACTCCAGGCGGCGCACGGCGTGGGCGACTCCCACTGGTCGTCGTGGATCGCGTGGACCCGGCGGCCGAAGAGCTCCAGGGCCTCGGCCTGCCGGCTCAGGATCGGATGCGCATCGCTCATGCCGGCGGCACCCCCGCGGGTCCGCGCTCCCGGGCGCCGTCACGGGTGCGGCCCGCCGTGACGGGCCGCCGTGGGTGGCGGCGCAGGTACTCGCCCTCCAGCTGGGCCATGCGCACGTTGTGGGTGTGCAGCGCGTCGTTCGAGCCGTGCAACAGCGTGTCGTGGCGGGTGCGGTGGATGGCCTCCAGCTCTTTCATCAGCTGCTGGTCGTCCAGCCGGCCCGGGTCGACTCCGGTCATGGTGCTACCCCGCTCGTCGTGGACGTCGGTGCGGTCCGGGCACCCGACCGGGCAGTCACTGCCCCGAGCGGCGTCCGGGAGGGAGCCATGGATCGAACCCACTGACTCCACTCTACGAACATCCGAGGTGCCGGGCCTCCCCGGGACGGGCCCGGTGCCCCTGGCCAGGGGCACCGCGCGGGGGGCCTTCGTCTCGCGCCCCCCTCAGCGCTCCCGCTCCACGCGACGCTCGTCCCACACCGGCTCCTGCGTCTCCCGCACGCGGCCGTCCGAGCCGAAGACCAGGTAGCGGTCGAAGGAGCGGGCGAACCAGCGGTCGTGGGTGACCGACAGGACCGTCCCCTCGTACGCCTCGAGGCCCTCCTGAAGCGCCTCGGCGGACTCCAGGTCGAGGTTGTCGGTGGGCTCGTCCAGCAGCAGGGCCGTCGAGCCCTCCAGTTCCAGGAGCAGGATCTGGAAACGTGCCTGCTGGCCGCCCGACAGCTTCTCGAAGCGCTGCTCGGCCTGGGCGGTCAGCTCGTAGCGGCGCAGCCTCGACATCGCGGCGCCACGGTCCTGCGCATGCTCGGTCCACAGGATGTCCAGGAGCGTGCGGCCCTCCAGCTCCGGGTGGGCGTGCGTCTGCGCGAAGTGGCCGGCGACCACACGGGCGCCGAGTTTCCACTCACCGGTGTGCGCGACGTCCCCGCCCGCGAGCAGCCGCAGGAAGTGCGACTTCCCGGAGCCGTTGGAGCCGAGGACGGCGACACGCTCGCCGTAGTAGATCTCCAGGTCGAAGGGCTTCATCAGCCCGGTGAGCTCGAGTCCCTTGCAGGTCACGGCTCTCACCCCGGTCCGCCCGCCGTGCAGCCGCATCTTGATGTCCTGCTCGCGCGGCGGCTCCGGGGGCGGTCCGGCCTCCTCGAACTTGCGCAGCCGGGTCTGCGCCGCCGAGTAGCGGGACGCCATCTCGTGGCTGACGGCGGCCGCCTGACGGAGGTTCAGCACCAGCTTCTTGAGCTGCGCGTGCTTCTCGTCCCAGCGCCTGCGCAGCTCCTCGAAGCGCGCGAACCGCTCCCGCCTGGCCTCGTGATAGGTCGCGAAACCGGCGCCGTGCACCCAGGCGTCCGCGCCCGCCGGACCCGGCTCGACGCTGACGATCTTCTGGGCGGCGCGGGCGAGGAGTTCACGGTCGTGGGAGACGAACAGGACGGTCTTGCGGGTCTCCCCCAGCCGCTCCTCCAGCCAGCGCTTGCCGGGCACGTCGAGATAGTTGTCCGGCTCGTCCAGGAGCAGCACCTCGTCGGTGCCGCGCAGCAGCGCCTCGAGCACCAGACGCTTCTGCTCGCCCCCGGACAGGGTCCGCACCAGCCGCCACTGCGCCTTCTCGTAGGGGATCCCGAGGGCGGCCATGGTGCACATGTCCCAGAGGGTCTCGGCCTCGTAGCCGCGGACCTCGGCCCAGTCGGACAGGGCCTGCGCGTAGCGCAGCTGTGCCGCCTCGTCGTCCACGGCCATCATCGCGTGCTCGGCGGCGTCCACGGCCTCGGCCGCCTGCCGGATGCGGGGCGGGGCCACGGACACGAGCAGCTCGCGCACGGTCGTCTCGTCGCGTACGGACCCCACGAACTGGCGCATCACCCCGAGCCCGCCGCCCACGTTCACGGTGCCGCCGTGGGGCTTGATCTCCCCCGAGATCAGCCGCAGCAGCGTCGTCTTCCCGGCGCCGTTCGGTCCCACCAGGGCGACGACGTTCCCTTCCCCCACCCGAAACGACACATCGCCGAGCAGCGCCCTCCCGTCGGGAAGGTAGTACTCAAGATGTGCGGCTTCGAGATGTCCCATGGGCAGGCATTCTCCGGGGCTCGGGGGAATGGGGCAAACGGGTATGCGACGAAGGGCCGGGGACGCAGGCGGGAAGCGCCTGATCGGGGGTAGACGGACCCGCATGACCACGACCCCGGATGTCGACCTGACCGCCCTGGTACCGGGCCGCCACGCCCTTCGGGACCGCCTCCTCGCTCTGGACTGCCGGCTCTTCGAGGCGGTCGCGGCACGCCACTGGCCCGGCGGCGACCCCGTGCTGCCAAGGCTGAGCCGAAGCGCGAACCACGGTCTCCTGTGGTTCGCCACGGCCGCCGCGGTGGCCGCCGGCCGCACTCCGCGGGCCCGCCGGGCCGCCGCGCGGGGTGTCGCCTCGCTCGCTCTGGCCTCCGCCACGATCAACACCGTCGGCAAGCGCTCGGTGCGCCGCACCCGGCCCGGTCTCGGCCCGGTCCCCGCCGTCCGGCAGCTGAAGCGGCAGCCGATCACCACCTCGTTCCCGTCGGGGCACGCCGCCTCCGCCGCCGCCTTCGCCGCGGGGGTGGCGCTGGAGTCCCGCGGCTGGGGCGCGGCCGTCGCCCCGCTCGCCGCGGCCGTCGCGCTGTCCCGCGTGTACACCGGCGTCCACTTCCCGAGCGACGTCGTCGCCGGCGCGGCCCTGGGCGTCGGGGCCGCGTACGCCGTGCGGGCGCTGGTGCCGACCAGGGACCAGCTCACGCCGCCCGGCCGTCCTCGTACCGACGCGCCCGCGCTGGCCGAGGGCGAGGGTGAGGGCCTGATCATGGTCGCCAACAGGGGCTCGGGTACCGCGGAGCGGGTCGGCGCGCTGGTCGGCGCGTTGCCGCGGGCGAAGCTCGTGGAGTGCGAACCGTGCGACGTGAGGGAGGAGCTGGAGAAGGCAGCGGCCCGCGCCCGGGTGCTGGGCGTGTGCGGCGGCGACGGCACGGTGAACACCGCGGCCGAGGTCGCCCTGCGCCACGGGGTCCCCCTGGCCGTCCTGCCGGGCGGCACACTCAACCACTTCGCCCACGACCTCGGTGTGGAGGGCGAACGCGATCTGGTCCGCGCGCTCAAGGACGGCGAGGCGGTCCAGGTCGACGTGGGCCGGTTCGCGTCCGGCGGCAAGCGCGGCATCTTCCTCAACACGTGCAGCCTGGGCATCTATCCGGAGCTGGTGCGCGAGCGGGAGAACTGGTCCAAGGTGATCGGCAGCTGGCCCGCCGGAGTGCTGGGCGCCCTGCGTGTACTGCGCGCCGACCATCACCCGCTGCGGGCCGAACTCGGCGGCCGCAGCCACCCGTTGTGGCTGCTGTTCGCCGGCAACGGCACCTACCACCGCATGGGCCTGGCGCCCGCCCGCCGCTTCGATCTCGCGGACGGCCGTCTCGACGTACGGGTCGTGCACGGCGGCCGGCATCCCGCGATGCGGCTGCTGGCCGCGGCCTTCGCGGGGCCCCTCACCCGCTCACCCGCCCACGCGGCCGTGCGGGTGGCCCGTCTGCGGATCGAGGGCGTGGCACCCGGCACCCTGCTGGCCTACGACGGCGAGGTCACCGAGGTGAGCGGGGAGGTGACCCTGGACAAGAGTCCCGGGGCACTGACCGTCTACCGCCCCCTTCCCGCCCACTGACCCATCCGGACGTGTCCATATAACAAGACGCGGATCTCATTATTCGACATGACCGCGTACGGTGATGACATCGCCCCAGGGAGTGCGCGCACGCCCGGCGAGGCCCGTACGACGAGAAGGGGATCGGTCATGTCGCAGTCGAAGTCGCAGGAGACCGCCGTCTACACCCACGGCCACCACGAGTCGGTGCTCCGCTCGCACACCTGGCGCACGGCCGCCAACTCCGCGGCCTACCTGCTCGGCTCGCTGAAGCCCCACATGAAGATCCTCGACATCGGCTGCGGACCCGGCACCATCACCGCGGACCTGGCGGAACGGGTGCCGGACGGTCATGTCACCGGAGTCGACCACGCCCCCGGCATCCTGGACCAGGCCCGCCGGACGGCGGCCGAACGCGGCCTGCGCAACGTCGAGTTCGCGGTCGCCGACGTCCACGCGCTGGACTACCCGGACGACACGTTCTGCGTCGTCCACGCCCATCAGGTGCTCCAGCACGTGGGCGATCCGGTGCAGGCGCTGCGCGAGATGCGCCGGGTCACCAAGCCCGGCGGGCTCATCGCGGTCCGCGACGCGGACTACTCGTCCATGACCTGGTACCCGGCCACGCCGGGGATGGACGACTGGCTGGACCTGTACCTGCGCGTCGCCCGGGCCAACGGGGGCGAGCCCGACGCCGGCCGCCGTCTCAAGTCATGGGCGCTGGCAGCCGGGCTCCGGGACATCACGTCCACGTCGGACACCTGGACCTTCGCCACCGAGGACGAGCGGGAGTGGTGGAGCGGCCTGTGGGCCGACCGCACGCTGGCCTCGGCGTACGCGGAGCGGGCCACGGAAGGGGGCCACGCGACCACGGAGGAGCTGCGGGCGGTGTCGGAGGCCTGGCGGCAGTGGGGACGGCAGGAGGACGGCTGGTTCACCGTACTGCACGGAGAAATTCTCTGCCGAAAGGAAGCTTGATCCCGCGATATCGGGCAACCAGGAAGCCAGGAGGTCACACACTATGGTTCCCATTCTGCTGGTTCTGTTGCTCGCGCTGATTCTCTTCGGTGCCGGATTCGCACTGAAGATTCTGTGGTGGATAGCGCTGGTGGTCATCGTCCTGTGGCTGCTCGGATTCCTGGTGCGCGGCACGAACGCTTCTGGAAGCCGGGGCCGCTGGTACAGGTGGTAAACCCTCCTCTTCGAGGAGAGAAGCATTGCGGGTGACGGCCCGGGGTCCACGAATTCCTGGACCCCGGGCCGTCACCCGTCCCGTATCCGGGCAACCACGGCTACGGCGCGTTGCCCCTGAGGCCCATGAGGTCCGTGAGGCCCATCAGGTCCGTGAAGCCGGTGAGTCCCGTGGAACCCGTGAAGGAGTACGCCGCCCAGGGCCCCCTCAGCACCACCCGCACCCCGGGCTCGTCACCCACGCTTCCGTTCACGCGCTCCACGAATTTCTCCGAATCACCGCGTGGCACCAGATAGGCGGCGTCGAGAACATCGACGCCGGCCGCCTCCGAAGAATCCGGATTCCGGAGAGTGCGCAGACGGGTTTCCTCGGCGACATCGGAAAGGGCGTCGTGCAATCGGCGGGTGAACGCGTCCGCCCGTTCCGGGTTCTCCGGCGTCCCGGTGTTCTCGGCGTACACCTTCACGTCCCATTCCACTCGACCGTCGAGCCGGTCGAGCGCCCGCAGGAAATCCTCCCTGCGCCCGTCCATCATCACGCGTACGCCGCTGTCGTCCCGGAGAACGGTGGCCAGCCGGAGCGGGAGCGGGCTGGTGACGGCGGTGAGCGCGTCGAGGACGCCCTGGTGGGCGCGGGCCGTCGCCTCCAGCCAGTGCACGTCCTCCAGCCGGCGGCGCAGCGGTTCCGGGGCGAAATCCCGTTCCGGGACCGCGCCGACGACGGCGATCAGGTCCCGGTGGCGCAGCAGTTTGGGCGGAACACCCCCGACCCCGGTCAGCTCGACCGACAGCGCCGCCGGGAAGGGGCGGCAGATCGCGTAGACATAGCGCAGAGTGCCCATGGATCTCCTCCCGCCCTTCCACTCGCACCCCCGTGGCGTACTGACCATGGTGCCCCCGGGCCTCCGGTCGGCGCACCACGACGACCGGCGCCTCCCGTCGGAGCCTCCCGTCGGTGGACCACGACGATCAGCACGCCCTGTAGGCGCACCACGACAGCGGGCGCGTGGCAGATCCGCGCACCACGACGGCCCGCGCGTGTCCCGTCAGCGCACGACGGCCGTCTCGACCAGCAGACGGCCCGCCGCCGCGATCGACTCGGCGTCGATGCCCGCGGCGTGCAGCTGCTCGTCCGGGCTCGCGGAACCCGGCATCGTACGGACGGCCAGCCGCACCAGGCGGGGCACCGGGCGCCCGTCGGTGAAGGCGTCGAGCACCGCGTCCCCGATTCCGCCCTCCTCCCGGTGGTCCTCCACCGTGACCAGGCAGCCGGTCTCCTCCGCGGCCTCCCGCAGGGTCTCGCGGTCCACGGGCTTCACCGAGTAGAGGTCGATCACGCGGGCCTGGATGCCCTCGCGGTCGAGTGCCTCCGCGGCGGCCAGCGCCTCGTGGACGGTGACACCGGCGGCGACGAGCGTGAACCGGTCGTCGGCGGAGGCGCGCAGCACCTTGCTGCCGCCGACCGGGAACTCCTCGGTGGCGCTGTAGATGACGGGGCTCTCACCGCGTGAGGTGCGCAGATAGCGGACGCCCTCCAGCCCCGACATCGCGGCGACGAGCTTCGCCGTCTGGTTGGCGTCGCACGGATACAGCACGGTCGAGCCGTACACGGACCGGAACATCGCCAGGTCCTCGAGTCCCATCTGCGAAGGCCCGTCCTGCCCGATGGAGACACCCGCGTGGGAGCCGACGAGGTTGATGCCGGCACCGCTGATGGAGGCCATGCGGACGAAGTCGTGGGCCCGGGTGAGGAAGGCCGCGAACGTCGAGGCGTAGGGCACCCAGCCGCGTACGGCCATGCCGACGGCGGTGGCCACCAGTTGCTGCTCGGCGATGTAGCACTCGAAGTAGCGCTCGGGGTGGTCCTTGGCGAAGAACTCGGCGCGGGTCGAGTCGCCGACCTCGCCGTCCAGGGCGACGACATCGCCGCGGGCGTCGCCGAGCGCGGCGAGGGCCTTTCCGAAGGCGTCCCGGGTGGCGACCTCGTCACCGGTCTCGTAGCGCGGCAGGTCGAGGTGCCCGGACCGTACGGCGTGCAGCATCCTGGCGGCGGGCGGCTGCTGGACCGCCACCCGGCGGTCGTGCACACCGCCGAGTTCGGTGATCGCCCCGTCCGCGTCCGGCAGCGGTTTGCCGTGCAGTCCCTCACGGTCCTGGACCGAGGCCACGCCCTTGCCCTTGAGGGTGCGGGCGAGGATCACGGTGGGCTGCCCGCCGGTGGAGTCCGCCTCCGTGAAGGCGCGGTCGATCGCGTCCACGTCGTGTCCGTCGATCTCGACGGTGTGCCAGCCGAACGCCCCGAACCGGCGCGCGTACGCGCCGAGGTCGTGGCCGTGCCGGGTCGGCCCGCGCTGGCCCAGGCGGTTGACGTCGACGATCACGGTGAGGTTGTCGAGGTGCTCGTACCCCGCGTGCTCGGCGGCCTCCCACACGGAGCCCTCGGCGAGTTCGCTGTCGCCGCACAGGACGCGGACGCGGTATCCGGTCCGGTCGAGCCGCTTCCCGGCTAGCGCGATGCCGACCCCGACGGGCAGCCCCTGGCCCAGCGATCCGGTGGCGGTCTCCACCCATGGGAGCCGCCGGGGCGTGGGGTGCCCTTCGAGCCGGCTGCCCGCCTTGCGGAAGGTGAGGAGCTCGGCTTCGTTCAGCGCGCCGGCGGCCTTGTAGGCGGAGTACAGGAGCGGTGACGCGTGTCCCTTGGAGAGCACGAAGCGGTCGTTGCCGGGATGCCGCGGGCGTTCGAAGTCGTAGCGTGTGTGGTTGGCCAGCATGACCGCCATCAGGTCGGCGGCGGACATGGACGACGTCGGGTGTCCCGAGCCCGCGGCGTCGGCGGCCCGGACGCTGTCGACCCGCAGTTGCTGAGCGAGGTCGATGAGCCGGCGTGTGTTCATGATGCTCCTTCCCTGGGTCCGGCGGCTTCCGGACAGCCCGGTGGTCCGGCCGCCCCCGGCACCGTGGGTGAAGCCGGTTCCCGCCCGCCGTACGGGCTTTCCGCGTCCCCCCGGCACGGGGGCCCAAACACGGGCGTACCCGGTGTTCGGGCCCCCACCGCCGTCAGGGGCGGTCTCAGCGCGCCCGGTGCAGCCAGACCTCGGGGTCGTCGGAGGGCCCCTGATCCATGCCGGAGCCCGGGGCATCGGGCGACCCGGACGGGATCGGCGGGTACATCAGGCCCATGCCGCTGGGCGGGGAAGCGGGCGCGTGGGCGCCGATGACCCGGCCGGGCGGGGTGAGCGCGTCCGGGTCCGAGGTCGCCGGGCGGGGCGCGGCGGGACGGGCCATGCCCCGCAGCGTGTACGCGGCGGCCCCCAGCACCGCCGCGGCGACGAGGGCCGCCGCCCAGCCCGGCATCGCCGAGTCCAGGGCCAGCCCGAGGGCGAGGACGACGGCGGCGCCCGCGTACAGCGCGGCGGCTCCCGAGGCGGCGTACAGCGCTGCCGTACGGCGCTTCGCGCTCGCCTGCTCGCGCAGTTCGTCCCGGATGCTCTCGCGTGCCACCGTGGTGAGTTCGTCGACGAGGTCCTTGTCCAGATGCTCCAGGTGCTCGATGCGCTTCATCGTCTGCGGGTACCCGCCCGGCCCGACGCCTAACGGGGGCGCGGTGGGCGGTGTACGAGCATGTGGACCGACGCGGCTGATGGGCACCCGCCCCGGAACGCGACGCGCCCCGGATACCCCACCCGACGGTGGAGTGCCCGGGGCCGTGATCACGAAGACCGTGACCGCGACGGGGCTCGGAGGCCGACAGCGCCGGCCCCCGTCGTCGCGGTGACGCGCGGCTCAGGCCGTGGACGGCGGCCGCATGCGGAAGTCGTGGCGCGCCGGCAGGGGCTCGTCGCTCAACCGGGACCACAGCAGGCCGATCGTCTCCGCCCCCTCACGCAGATCGGCGACCTCGAAGCCCGCGTCGAACACCGCCCGCGCGTCCTCGCGGCGGCCCTCGGCGAGCAGCAGTTCGGCCTCGACCAGGCGGAACCGGCCGCGGTCCCGGGTCACGGGGTGCAGCCGGGCCCACACGGTACGCGCCTGCTCCGGACGGCGGGCCTTCAGCAGGGCCTCGATGGCCTCGCGGCCGAGCGCGGCGGTCACCGCCGTCCACCGCTGCCCGTCGTCGCGCCGCTCCCGGCACAGGTCGTCGAAGGCCTCGGCATAGCGGTCGGCCGCGCGCTCGTCGTTGCCCGCCTCCTGGTCGGCGACGGCGAGGCAGCGCAGCAACGGCCAGAGCGACGGGGCGAGTTCGAGTGCCCGCTCCCAGCTCCGCACGGCCTGCGCCACGTCTCCGGCATGCCACTGCGCGACTCCGAGGTGGTACTCGGCGACCGGTGCGGCGGGTGCCGTCTCCAGCATGTCGCGCCAGTGCGACGCCACCAGCGTCTCGCCGGGCGGCCCGACCCGCCGGGGCTCCGGGAACGCGCCGGAGCTCAGCAGTTCCAGCCACGGATCCTGATCCTCCCCGAGCGTGCTCTCCTCGAAGGGGGTACCGGGCAACTTGTGCGCGGCGCGCCGCACTTCGAGCGCTCCCCAGCCTGATCCGACGGCGAGGATCTCGCCCGGCGCGGTGTCGGCGTGCGGCAGCCAGGCGGCGTAAGCGGCGTCGACGGCGTCCCGGGAGAGCGCGCTCTCCAGCCGGCCCTCCGCCTCCGCCCGCGCGCCCTCCCAGTCGGCCCCGTGCGCGGCCTCCGCGCTCACGGACAGCGGCCCGTACGCCTCCAGCCAGGAGACGTCGCTCTCGGCCTCGAGCCGTACGTGTTCGAGCTGGGTGCGCGCGAGTCCGGCCTGGATCTCGCAATACCCGCCGGTTCCGGGCTCGGTGAGCCACTCCTGCCAGCGCCGCCCGCCGGGCCCGGCCCCCCAGACGAAAAGCTTGCGCCCGCGCAGGACGTCGGTCGACGTCTGGACCAGGCCCTCGCCCGTGTCGTCGACCGCGGCGATCCAGCGGCGCCGCCCGTCGGGCACCTCGTAGAAGTAGTCGGCGGGGAACGTGCTGTTGAGCGGGTACGTCCGGTCGGTCCCGTCGTACGCCGGCACGGGCACCCGGCGCAGCCGCCGCTCGTAGCCGAAGTGCCAGGCCTCCTCGGCCGGGGCGAGCACCCTGCGCTCCTCGGGGACCGCGATGTTGGACCACCAGTACAGCGGGGCGGGCCTCTCGTGCGGGTTGCGGACGCGGACGCCGACGTACAGGAAGTCGGAGCCGTCCGGCAGCCACAGATCGACCTGGAAGGGGAGGTCGCGCAGCCGCTCCCACTCCCACAGGCGCAGCATCTCGCCGCCGCCCGGGGCCGGGACGCGGGCGGCGTGGACGGGTGAGCACGACAGGGTCGTGTGCCCGGTGGCTCCGATGTTCCACTCGATGCCGCCGGAGAACCAGGCGCCGTTGAGGGCGAAGCAGGCCGGCTGGAGGACCGGGTTGGTGTAGAGCAGCTCGGTCTCGGTGGGCTTGTGGAAGAGCGAGACGATACGGCCGCCGTAGCCGGGCAGCACTGTGGCGCGCAGCCGGTCGTTCTCGATCACGATCGTGTCGAGTTCACGCAGCGGCCGTTCTCGCTCGTACCCGTCCCGTATGCGTTCCGGCAGCACGCTGCGCAGCGGCTCGTACCCGATCTGCCGGGCCATGTCTCCCGGCAGACCGACGCGGTCGCGGTCGTCGATACGGTGCATCTCGTCGAGGGTCCGCAGGGGCGGCAGCGGGTTGCTCGGGCCCAGTTCCGCCGCGGGAAGGGCCAGTACGTCACGTCGGATCGTCGTCACGATGACCATGGAACATGCTCATCGGCCTGCTGACCAGGGTGTCCGCTCACCAGAATCGGGTCAGGATTCCGCAAAGGCGCCGAGCGCGGCCGTCAGCGGGGCTTGACCATCTCCGCGGTGATCGCCCACCGCTCGTGGTCCCGCCAGGCGCCGTCGATGTGGATGAAGGCCGGCGAGAAGCCTTCGAGCCGGAAGCCGCAGGTCCGGGCGAGCGCGATCGAACCCGTGTTGCCGGGCTGCGCGTTGATCTCCAGCCGGTGCAGGCCCAGTTCCCCGAAGGCGTACCGCACGACGAGGCCGAGGGCCTCGGTCATCAGCCCGCGCCCCGCCGCGGGCGCGAAGGCGCCGTAGCCGAGGGCACCGCACAGGAAGCCGCCCCGGACGATGTTGTTGATGTTGATGAAGCCGGCGATCCCCCCGCCGTCCCGCTCGCAGACGAGGAACCCGGCCTTGGTCGGGTCCTCGATGAGCCGCCCGGCGTAGGCCGTGTAGGCGTCGATGTCACCGGGCGGGAAGAGCCAGGGGTGGTGCAGACGCCGGCTCTCCCTGGCCCGTGCGGTGAACTCCGCGCCGTCCTCGATGGTGAAACCGCGGATGCCCACACGGGGGCCTTCGGCGAGAAAGCCGACGTTCTCAGGCATCCGGTCACCCTACGCGAGCACGGACTCGGCGGCAGCCTCCCGGAAGTCAGAGCAGCGCGGGCTCCTCCAGGGTCAGTGTCCCCGCGTCCGCGTCGAGCTCGGCGCTGACACCGAACGGCATCGTCAGCGACCCGTCCGCGTGCCCGAACCCGAAATGCTCCACGACCGGAACGCCGAGCGGGCCCAGCCGGTCGGCGAACACCGCGCGCAGCCCTTCGTACGGTCCGCAGTCCGCCCAGGAGCCGAGCGCGATGCCGGCCACCCCGTCGAGCCAGCCGCCGCGCAGCAGTTGGGTCAGGATCCGGTCCAGCCGGTAGGCCTCCTCGCCCACGTCCTCGATCAGGAGCAGCCCGCCCCGGGCACCGGCTCGGGCGTGCGGTGTGCCGAGCTCCGCGGCGAGCAGGCTGGCGCAGCCGCCGAGGGTGACGCCGCGGGCCTTCCCGGGCACGAGCGCGACGGCCGCGCCGGAGGCGATGGTCCGCACCGATTCGGGTTCGAAGAGGGTCGCCCGCAGATGCTCCTGCGACCGCGCGTTCTTCAGGAAGCCGACGGACGAGACCATCGGCCCGTGCAGGGTCGCGAGCCCCACCCGGGTGGCGAACGCCTCGTGCAGTGCGGTGATGTCGCTGAAGCCGACGAAGACCTTGGGGCCCGCGGCCCGGATGGCCTCCCAGTCGAGCAGGTCGATCATGCGCTGGGCGCCGTAGCCTCCCCGGGCGCACAGCACGGCGGTGACGTCCGGGTCGCACCAGGCCGCCTGGAAATCGGCGACCCGGTCGGCGTCCGTCCCCGCCAGATAGGGGAACTCGGTGTGCCGGTCCAGGACATGGGGTGCCACGACGGGGTCGAGGTCCCAGCCGCGCAGGACGTCGAGGCCGGCTTCGAGCCGCTCCTCGGGGACGGGCCCGCTGGGCGCGACGACCGCGACCCTGGCCCCCGCGGCGAGCCGTGCGGGCCGGGTCAGTGCGGTGATCGGTGCGGTCGTTCGGGTCACTCGTGGTGCTCCAGGTGCTGGTGGTTCAGGTGCATGTTTTCAGGTGCATGTGTTCAGGTGCCGGTGGCCATGTGCCGGTACTCATGTTCCGGTGTTCATGTGCCGGTTTCAGGAGCTGCTGTCCAGATGCCGGTGTCCAAGGCGCGGAGCCCTGGTGCCGGTGTTCATGTGCTGCTGCCCAGACGCCGGTGTCCAAATCGCGGAGCCCAGGTGCCGGTGTTCATGTGCCATGTTCCGGTGCCGCTGTTCAGGTGTCGTCGGCTCGTCTGCCCCCGGCTGTCCGGCCGGCTCACTTGGACAGTTGCAGGGTGGGAACGCCCGGCGGGTTCAGGCCGAGGACCTGCGCGTACAACGACAGTTCGGCCTCCAGGGCGCGTTCCATCGTCTCGGCCCGCCGGAATCCGTGCCCCTCCCCCTCGAAGGCGATGTAGGCATGAGGGACATGGCGGCCCTGCTCCTCGACGCGGGCCAGGAAGCGCTCGCACTGCGCCGGCGGGCAGATGGCGTCGTCGAGCCCCTGGAGCAGCAGGAAGGGCGCGGTGATCCGGTCGGCGTGCGTGGACGGCGACCGTTCCGTGTACCGGGCCGGCACCTCGGCGATCGGGCCGACGAGCGATTCCAGGTACTGCGACTCGAAGTCGTGGGTACCTCCCGAGGCCCATCCGGTGAGGTCGACCACGGGATAGATGATCGTGCCGCAGGCGTAGACGTCGGTCGTGGCCAGCGAGGCGGCCGTGGTCCAGCCTCCGGCGCTGCCGCCGCGGATCGCGAGCCGCCGCCGGTCGGCGGTGCCCTCGTCGGCGAGCGCGACGGCGACCGCCGCGCAGTCCTCGACGTCGACGACACCCCACTGTTCGCGCAGCAGGTTGCGGTACGCCCGTCCGTGGCCGGTCGAACCGCCGTAGTTGACCTCGGCCACTCCGATTCCCCTGGAGGTGAAGTAGGCGATCTCCAGGTCGAGAACGAGGGACGATCTGCTGGTGGGGCCGCCGTGGACCCATACGACATACGGCGGGAGTTCGTCCGCGCGGCCGACGTGACCGGGATGGTGCGGCGGATAGATGTGTGCGTGGACCTCGCGTCCGGCGGGGCCGGCGAAGGTGCGGATCTGGGGTTCCGGGTAGTACGCCGGATCGACCGGGTCGTCGTGCGCGGCGCCGATCACCCGGGCCCGCCCGGTGCGGGCGTCCAGTTCGACGACCTCGTGGGCGCTGCGCGGGCTGGCTCCGACGGCGACGACCCTGCTGCCGTTGACGGCGAGCGTGGGCGCGAACTCGGTCCAGGGGCCCGCCGTGTCGACGAGTTCGCCGGTCTCGGGGTCCAGTATCCCGAGCGTGGTGGCACCCCGGCCGTGCACGACGGCGATCAGACCGCTGTTCAGCGGCGCGAACCACCGGAGTCCGACCTTCCAGAGAGGGCCGCCGAACTCCTCCTCGCGCGGGCCGCCGACGGCGATCGCCTCGCCGTCGGCGCCCAGCCGGTGGAGGTTCCACCAGCCGCTGCGGTCGCTGACGTAGAGCAGGGTGCCGTCGGCCGCCCAGTCGGCCTGGACGACGGACTCCTCCGGGCCCCCCGCCACGGCTCGCGGGGCGGACAGCGCCCCGTCCTCGGTGACGTCCGCGAGGATCACCTCGGTGCCGTCCCAGGGCATGCGCGGATGGTCCCAGGCGAGCCAGACCGCCTGCCCGCCGTCGGGCGAGAGCCGGGGCCCGGTGACGAACCGGTGCCCTCCGTCGGACAGTTCGCGCACGGCGCCCCGGTCCTGCGCCGCCGATCCGTCCAGCGGCACCGCGACGACGGCCCGGCGCACATCGGTGGGCCCGTCCCCGGTGAACTCCTCCATGACGCACCAGACCTCACCGCGCTCCGGCCGCAACTGCGGGTCCACCCAGCGCAGTCCGCCTCCCACGGTCGAGAGCGGGGTCAACGGGATTGGTTCGCCGCCGGGTTCACAGCGGTGGAGGCGCTGGTCGGCGAAGTCGACGAAGACGATCAGCGGCCCTTCGGGGCGCATGACTCCGGCCCAAGGGCTGCCTCCGTACTCGATGACACGGCTGCGCACGTTCCAGGGGGCCGGGAGGACCTGTTCCTCGGTGCCGTCCGCTTTCCGTCGCACCAGCGTGCGCCGTCCGCCCTCGGCCGGCCGGGGCTCGGTCCACCAGGCCTCGTCGCCGACGAATCCGACGAACTCGGGATGGCCGTCGTGAGCGGCGGCGAGCCGCGCGCCGATCGGCGAGGGCCATGAACCGTATGGCGTGGTCTGCATCTCGTCCCCCTAGGCCGTGCGCAGAAAGCGGTCGAGAACCCGGACACCGAAGTGGAGCGCCTCGACCGGGACGCGCTCGTCGACTCCGTGGAACATGGCCTGGTAGTCGAAACCCTCCGGGAGCCTGAGCGGCGAGAAGCCGTAGCCGGTGATGCCGAGGCGGGAGAACTGCTTGGCGTCCGTGCCGCCCGACATGCAGTAGGGCACGACATGGCCCTCGGGCGCGAACTCCTCGACGGCCGCGCGCATCCGCGCGTAGGTCGGCGAGTCGAGCGGCGCCTGGAGAGCCACCTCGTGATGATGGAACTCCCACTCCACGTCCGGTCCGGTGAGCCGGTCCATGGTCGTGCGGAACTCGTCCTCGCCGCCGGGCAGATATCTGCCGTCCACGTAGGCGACGGCCTCCCCCGGAATCACGTTGATCTTGTAACCGGCGCTCAGCATCGTCGGGTTGGCGCTGTTGCGGACGGTCGCCTCGACGAGCGCGGCGGCCGGGCCGAGCTTGCCGAGCAGGGCGTCCACGTCGTCGAGGCCGCCGTCCACGCCGTACAGGGAGGCGAGTTCGGTCAGGGCGGCCCGCACGGTCGGGGTGATGCGCAGCGGCCACTCGTGGGCGCCGATGCGGGTGACCGCGGCGGCCAGGCGGGTGACCGCGTTGCTCCGGTTCACCTTGGAGCCGTGGCCCGCCCGTCCCCGCGCGGTGAGCTTGAGCCAGCCGGTGCCGCGCTCCCCCGCCGCGATCGGATACAACTGCCGTCCGCTGCCGTCGTGGAAGGTGAACGCCCCCGACTCGCTGATGCCCTCGGTGCAGCCCTCGAAGAGTCCGGGGTGCTCGTCGGCCAGGAAGCCCGAGCCGTCCTCGGCGCTCGCCTCCTCGTCGGCGGTGAAGGCGATGACCAGGTCGCGCCGGGGCCGTACTCCCTCGCGCGCCCAGGACCGGACGACGGAGAGGATCATCGCGTCCATGTTCTTCATGTCGACCGCGCCGCGCCCCCAGACGACGCCGTCGCGGATCTCCCCGGAGAACGGGGGGACGCTCCAGTCCTCGGCCTGGGCCGGCACCACGTCGAGGTGACCGTGGACGAGCAGCGCGTCGGCGGACGGGTCGGTGCCCGCCAGCCGGGCCACGACATTCGTACGCCCCTTGGTGCGCTCCAGGAGGGTGGGCTCCAGGCCCGCTTCGGCCAGCCGCGCGGCGGCGTACTCGGCGGCCGGGCGCTCCTGGCAGTCCCCGCCGCCCCGGTTGGTGGTGTCGATCCGGATGAGGTCGGAGGTGAACCGGACGACCTCGTCGAGTGCCCGTTCGTCAGCCATACTGCTCCTCCACCGCGGCCGAGGCGATCGTGGTGACCGCCTTGAAGGTCCGAATCCCCTCGTACATCGTGTCGCTGGTGTACGCGATCTTCCGTTCACCGACACGGGCGACACCCGGGACGACGGTGGCGGCCATGGCCAGGTGCTCGGCGTCGAACTCCAGGGCGATGGTGAACGGCCCGCCGACGACCGGCTCGTGCCGTACCGCCAGCGCGGCCGCCTCCTTGGCCGCGGCCCTGATGTCCGCGGCGGTCCTGGCCGGCGTGCGGCACACGGCCGCGTAGCGCGAGACATGGTCCTTGACCGCGACCTTCAGCGCCTCGGGCGCGTACCCCAGAGCGTCCTCGCAGGCCACGTCGTCGCCGGTGACCAGCACGACCGGCACGCCGTACTCGGCGACGACCCGGGCGTTGAGCAGCCCTTCGCTGGCCCGTACCCCGTCGACCCACACGCCCGTGATGGAGTTCGCCAGATAGGTGTGCGCGAGGACGCCCTCCATACCCGCTCCGGCGTGATAGCCGACGAACGCGATGCCGTCCACGTCGTCGTGCTGCACGCCCTCGACCATGGACAGCGACTTGTGCCGCCCGGTGAGCATCTCCGCTCTCTCGTCGAGCCGCTCGAGCAGCAGGTTCCGCATGGTCCAGTGGGCTTCGTTGATCAGCACCTCGTCGGCGCCGCCGTCGAAGAAGCCGAGCACCGCCGCGTTCACGTCCGAGGTGAACAGCGCGCGGCACCGCTCCCACTGGGGAGTCCCCGGCAACACGTCGGCCGGCCAGGTCACACCCGTGGCGCCTTCCATGTCGGCGCTGATGAGGATCTTCATGCCGAAACCGTACGCGCTTCGGCCCGGACCCGGCAGAGCCTGTGGACAACTCTTGCCGGGCCGGACCGGCGACGTCAGCCGGTACGCCCGGCGACCAGCCACCGCGAGGGAAGTTCGATGAGCGTGCCGTCTGGCGTGTACTCGGTCGTGAAGAGCGGGAGTTCACCGCTCGCGAGCACCGTGAGGCCGGCCTGGCGCAGATGCTCGGGGACCGCCGCGTCCATGACCTCGCCCGGGGCGATGCCGTGCCGGAACACCGGGGCCAGCTTGGCCGGGGGACCGTCCGGTCCCTCGGCCAGACCGCGCAGGACCTTGCCCGCGGCCTCGGCGAGCTCGACCAGGAAGACCCGGCCCCGATCGCCCGCCAGAACGGCCAGACCGTCCACCAGCGGCTGCCGGTCGTCCGGCTCGGACTGGTGGAGCACACCGCGCATATAGACGTTGGCGTCGCCGAGCTCCGCGTGCAGCGCCTCGGTCTCGGCCTTGTCCGCCGCGTCGAGCAGCCGGTAACCGGCCCGGCCCGCGGGATCGCCGGCGCGGGCGTGGTCGAGCGCCGCGGGAGCGAGGTCGGTACCGACGACGTGCGGGAACCGGTCGGCCAGGAATCGGGTCTGGGTGCCGTTGCCGCAGCCGAGATCCACCAGGGGCAGGTCGGGCGCGTTCAGGTGCGGCTCGAAATGGGCGAGGTGGACCGCGGCCGTGAGCGCGGGTTCGGCGTCCCAGAGGACCCCGCCCTGTCCGTCGGGGGCCTCACGCCAGAAGCCCTCCCAGGCCCCTCTGTACCGACTGCTCACGCTCATGCCCGCTCCCCGGGGTCGCGACCGCGCCCGCCGGATCCCGGCGGGCCTGATCGGTCTACCGCGCCCGGTGCACGGCGACAAGCGGCCTGCGCATACCTTCACCGCTCATTCGAACCCCGTACGCCCTCGTGCACCGGAGCCACCGCGACGTACGGACGCCGGACGAACGGATCAGCCCCGCGGCAGCGTCAGTTCGAACCACACGGTCTTGCCCGCACCGGTGCGGCTGGCCCCCCATTCACGGGACAGCGCGCTGACGAGCCGCAGTCCGCGCCCGAACTCGTCGCCGGGTCCAGCGCTGAGCAGGATCGGGAGCGTGTGGTCGTCGTCGTCCACCTCGCACAGCAGGGTGTCGCCGCGAACGAGCCGCAGTCCGACGCCGCGGCTGTGCGCGTGCCGTACGGCGTTGGTGACGAGCTCGCCGACCATCAGCTCGGCGTTGTCCGCGAGGCCCGTCAGGCCCCACGCGCGCAGCTGCTCGCGGACCACGGCGCGCGCCCTGCCGGCCTCGGCCGGGGCGGGCGTCAGGCGCCATTCGGCGACGTCCTCGGGCTCGATACCGTTGAGCCGGGCCATCAGCAGGGCGACGTCGTCCTTGCGCCCGCCTCGGGTGTTGAGCGCGCGGATGATGGTGTCGCAGGCGTGGTCCATGGAGGCGGCCGGGTGTGCGGCGGACTCGCACAGGGTGGCGAGGCCGACACCGATGTCCTCGCCGCGCACCTCGACCAGCCCGTCGGTGCACATCACGAGCCGGTCGCCCGGCTCCACCCGTACGCGGATCGCTTCGAAGGGCACTCCGCCGACCCCGACGGGTGCTCCGGTCGGCAGGTCGAGCAGCTCGCTGCGGCCGTCCGCGGCACGGACCAGGACCGGCGGGATGTGGCCGGCGTTGGCGAGGTGCAGCAGTCCGGCGATCGGGTCGTAGACGGCGTACAGGCAGGTCGCGAGGTAGTTGTCGCCGAGGCGCTGGGCGAGGTCGTCCAGGTTGCGCAGAAGCTGGGCGGGCGGCAGGTCGAGTGCGGCCATCGTCTGCACGGCGGTGCGCAACTGGCCCATCATCGCGGCGGAGTTGAGGCCGTGCCCCATGACGTCCCCGACGACCAGGGCGGTGCGCGATCCGGGCAGTTTCACCGAGTCGAACCAGTCGCCGCCGACACGTCCGAGGAGCGTTCCGGGCAGATAGCGGGTGGCGATGTCGCAGCCGGCCATACGGGGTGCGATGGTCGGCAGCATGCTGTCCTGGAGGGTCTCGGCGACGCTCTCCTGGTAGGTGTACATGCGCGCGTTGTCCAGCACCAGGCCCGCGCGGGCGGCCAGTTCGGCGCCCGTGACCCGGTCCATGTCGTTGAACTCGACGCGCTCGGGGTGACGCAGCAGGATCATGAACCCGAGCACCACGTTGCGGGCCTTCAACGGCACGACCAGCATGGAGCGGTGGGTGATCAGCGGGCGGATGTCGCGCTTGTCGAACTGCGCGGCGATCATGTGCCCCAGCTGCTCGCTGATGCGCGGCACGAGGACGGGTTCACCGGTGGTCATGCACTGGAAGAACGGCGTGTGCTCAGGGAAGGGCATGGCCTCGCCGACCGGCACGACGTCGTCCCAGCGGCCCGGCTCGTCCGTGTGCTCCAGGGCGACGCGGTGCCACATGGTGGTCGTGTCGGGCACCCCGTCGGGGAAACCCTCACCGGCGACGACCTGCTCCCGCAGATAGGTGCCCGCCACGTCGGTGAAGCGCGGCACGACGGCCCGGCTGACCTCGACGATGGTCCGTGACAGGTCGAGGGAGGTCCCGATGCGCCCGCTGACCTCGTTCAGGAACTCCAGGCGCTCCCGTACGGCCGCGTACTCGAGGTCCTCGCGCTCCTCCTCCGGGAGGTTCCGCGGCGCCGGAGTGCCCGGGTCGGCCGCCCGGAGCGCCCGCTCGCGGCGGGCCTTGCGTTCCGCGCGCCGGGGCACGCCCCAGTCGGGGGTGACGGGCACCCGGTCGTTCTGACTGAACTCCAGGACGGGATAGCCCAGTTCCAGGACCTGCGAGACGATGCGGGCACTGTCGCCGACGCTCATGCTGGGCAGGATGTCGGGGAGCCGGCGGGCCAGCTCCTCGGAGCCGGGGAAGTCGGTGTGCAGTGCGAAGCCGGGCGCGATGCGCTCGAAGGACGCGTCGTCGTCCTCGTGGCGCATCGCGGCCGCGTCGGCGGCGAGCACGAGCAACCGCTCCGGGCCGGGGCCGACCAGCGGATAGGCCCACCACAGGACGTCGATCCGGCCGGGACCGGCCACGGTGAGCCGGGCGCGTCCGGCGGCGGGGTAGGAGAGCCGTCCGTCCAGGGAGGACTCAAGACCGGGCCCGAGACCGTCGTACGTGGCACGGCTCCCGAAGGGGATCGCGTCCGCGGCCTCGGGGAGCGCGCCGGAGACGGGGAGCAGGTCCACCGCCTGGCGGCCCAGCGCTTCTTCCTTGGCGGCGCCGAACAGACGCCGTGCCCCGCTGCTCCAGTGCGAGACGAGTCCGTCGCCGTCCACGACCACCACGGCCAGCGGGATGCGACCGGCGTCGGCGTGCTCCGCCGCGCCGTTCCCAGCTCCGGGGCTGGGAGCCGCGCCCGCTTCGGTGCCACGGTCCATGGCCCAGGCCCTCTCTCCCCACGGCTCCGCAAGATCTGTGCCGCCTCCACTACCGTACGGCGGCGGCCGGTCGCGATGTGTGGCAACGCGGGAATTGAACGCGACGGGGCGGCTCCGGCGCGCGGCGCGTCCCTCGGGCGCCGTCCGGCCCGCGTCCGAGGGCGGGTCAGTCCTCGTGGCCCACTTGCAGGTCGCGCTCCGTGCGGCCGCCTCCGGCGACCTGGAGCACGGTGGCCACCGGCGGATAGCCCGCCGCGATGACCGTGTACTCGCCCGACGACAGGTCGATGAACCGGAACGTCCCGTCCGGGCCGGTGGTGAGGGTGTCGACCACGTTGCCCGCGGCGTCCAGCAGCGTCACGCGCGCGTCCTCCACCGGCCGTCCGCCGCCCGCCCGGACCGTGCCCCGCAGCACCGCGCCGCCGGCGAGTTCGACGTCCTGGCGGGTCTCGCGGGCCGCCTGGACGGTCACCGGGAGCGCGGCCGGGCGGAACGCGGGCGCGCCGGCGGCGAGGGTGTACTCGCCGGCCACCAGTTCCGTGATGACGTAACCGCCCTCGCGCCCGCTGCGGGTGGTGGCGACGACCTCGCCGTGCGCGTTCGTGAGGGTGACGGTGGCCTCGCGCACGGGGGTGCCGTCCGCGGTCAGCACGCTGCCGGTGAGCCGGCCCGCGCCGCCCAGCACGACGTCCAGTTCCACCGGCCGTTCGCCGACCGTCACCGAGACGGCCTGCGGCTGGTGGCCCCCGGCCGCGGCGATCAGCACGTACGAGCCGGAACCGGGCGTGGAGAGCGCGTACCGGCCGTCCTCCGCGCTGGCGCCCCGTCCGATCTGCTGCCCCCCGATGTCGATGAGGGTGAGCGCGGCGCGGGCCACGACGGTGCCGTCGGGGTGCTGCACCGTGCCGCAGACGGGGATCCCGCCGAGGTGTCCCGAACGGGCCTGAGGGATCCGCTCGTTCGTCCGCGCGGCTTCCGGGTCGGCGGTGGATGCGTTGTGGGACACCAGCGGTTTCTCCTTGAGGAAGAAGGCGATGAGCAGGCCGAGGACGAGTACCGGCACGAGGTAGAGGAAGATCCGTGGCATGGCGTCGGCGTAGGCGCCGATGTACCGGTCGCGCAGGGCGGCGGGCATCGCGTGGACGAGTTGCGGGGTGATGGACTCGGGGTCGGGGGCCGCCCCGCCCGCGCGCGCGGGGAGGCGGTCGGCGAGCGCGTCGGCCAGCCGGTGGGCGAAGAGCGTGCCGAAGACCGCGGCGCCGACGCTGCCGCCGATCTGGCGGAAGTAGTTGTTCGCGCTGGTCGCGGTGCCGAGGTCGGCCGGCTCCACGGAGTTCTGTACGGCGACCACCAGGACCGGCATCACCATGCCGATGCCGACGCCGAGGACCGCCATCCAGGCGCTGTAGTGGAGCCGGGGAGTGCCGGCGTCGAGGCGGGAGAGCAGCCACATGCCGACGGCCGAGAGGGCGCAGCCGAGGACCGGGAAGACCTTGTAGCGGCCGGTACGGCTGATCAGCTGCCCGGAGACGACGGAGGCGACGACGATGCCGCCCATCATGGGGAGCATCAGAAGCCCGGACTCCGTGGCCCCGGCGCCGTCGGCCATCTGGAAGAACGTGGGGAGGTACCCGGCGGCCCCGAAGAGCGCGGCTCCGACGACCAGACCGACGAGCGCGGTGACGTTGAAGACGCGGTCCCTGAACAGCCGCAGCGGGATGAGGGGTTCGACCGCGAAGCGCTCGACGACGAGAAAGAGCGCCGTCGCGGCGAGCGCTCCCGCCGCGAGCGCGACGACGGGCCGCGAGTTCCAGGCGTACTCGGTGCCGCCCCAACTGGTCAGCAGGACCAGGCAGGTCGACGCGGCGGCGAGCAGCACCACTCCGAGGATGTCGACCCGCCCCCGCACAGCGGGCTTGGGCAGCTTCAGGACGACGGTGACGACGGCCAGCGTGAGCAGCCCGAAGGGCACGTTGACGTAGAAGCACCATCGCCAGGACAGATGGTCCGTGAAGTAGCCGCCCAGCAGGGGGCCGGCGACCGAGGCGAGACCGAACGCGGCGCCGATCAGCCCCATGAACCGGCCGCGTCGGCGCGGCGGAACGATGTCCGCGATGATCGCCTGGACGCCGATCATGAGGCCGCCGGCACCGATCCCCTGGACCGCGCGGAAGGCGATCAGCTGGTCCATGGTCCGCGCCCGCCCGGCGAGCGCGGAGCCGACGACGAAGACGGCGATGGCGAACTGGAAGACGCCCTTGCGGCCGTAGAGGTCGCCGAGCTTGCCGTAGACGGGGAGTCCGACGGTGGACGTGAGCAGGTAGGCCGTGATCGCCCAGGACATCCTGTCGAGGCCGTGCAGTTCTCCGACGATCTTCGGGAGCGCGGTGGCCACGATCATCTGCTCGAGCGCGGCGAGGAGCAGGGCCGGGATCAGCCCGCAGAAGATCAGCCGCACCTGCCGCGGGGTCGGCCCGAGGAGTTCGACGGCCACCGGGGCGGGGTCGGGCACGGGTGCGACGGCCGGTTCGTCCTGCACCAGAGTGATCCCGCCCATGTATCCGCTCCCCTCGCCACGCCCGCCGTACAATTGCCGCCAATCGCGACAACTCCCGGCAAGCATGACGAGTTACGGCATAGCGCCGCACAGGGCGGAGATCCACCCGAAACGGTGAGGGCACAACACGCCCTCGGGCGCGGCCTCTTGGCGACCGCTACCGTCAAGTGACTGTCGGGCGGCCGGACCTGGGCCCCCGGGAGCCCGCGCCTCCCGGGGGCGGGAGGTCACTTCTCGGTGTGCGCCGCGAGGTTGGCGAGCAGGGTGTCGTAGATGCGGCCGAGACCCTTGGGCGCGAAGGTCCGCTCGAAGAAGCCACCGATGCCGCCCGCGCCGTTCCAGACGCTGGTGACCACCACACGGGACTTCCCCTCGCCGGCGGGGGTGACCCGCCAGGTGGTGACCATGGAGGAGTTGCGGTCCTTCTCCACGAGCTCGCCGTCGGTGGGCTCGCTCACCTCGAGCAGGCAGTCACGGACGCGCTTGCTGGTGGCCTGGAGCTTCCAGTGGACGAGGGTGCCGTCGCCGTCGCCGCCCTCGCGCACCTCGTACTCGCTGAAGTGCTCGGGCAGCAGCTTCGGCCGCGCACCGCTGTAGTCGGCCAGGGCGTCGAACACCGTTTCCGCGTCCGCCGCGATGACCCGCTCCGTCGTGGCCTCGACCTGCGCCATGGCACTTCCTCCAGCACTTGGTTCCTCGGGGTGTGCCGCCAGCCAACCACCCGGCGCCCCGGCCGCCCAAATCGGGGTGCCCGTGGGCGCGGGCGGCGCGGCCGGGGCGACACCGGGAAACGGCGCGGGCGGCGCCGGCGGAGCGACACGCGGAAACGGCCCGGGCGGCACCGGCGGGGCGACACGGGGAAACAGGTCGCACGATCAAGGGAACATGTGTTCTATTCTCTGTTCAGTGCTACCTAGGAGGCGCCATGCGCTGGGAGAACCTGACAGCGGAGCTTGCCGAGAGCCCCGCCCGGGACGCCGCCCTGTTCGGCGCGGACGCGGTCACGACGAGGACGTTCGACACCCCCGAGTTCAGAGGGATCACGTTCCACGAGATCCGGGCGCGGTCGATCGTGAACCGGGTGCCGGGGGCCTCCCGTATGCCGTTCGAATGGACGGTCAACCCCTATCGGGGCTGCTCACACGCGTGCGTCTACTGTTTTGCCCGTAAAACGCACAGCTATCTGGACCTCGACACCGGACTCGGCTTCGACTCCCAGATCGTGGTGAAGGTCAACGCGCCGGAGCTGCTGCGCCGCCAGCTCGCCTCACGCCGCTGGCAGGGCGAGCACATCGCCATGGGCACCAATGTCGACTGCTATCAGCGCGCCGAGGGCCGCTACGGGCTCATGCCGGGCATCATCGCGGCCCTGCGCGACCACGCGAACCCCTTCTCGATCCTGACGAAGGGCACGCTCATCCTGCGCGACCTCGACCTGCTGAAGCAGGCGTCCGAGGTCACCGACGTCGGGATCTCGGTCTCCGTCGGCTTCACCGACACCGCGCTGTGGCGCACCGTGGAGCCCGGCACACCGGCCCCCGAGCGCCGCCTGGACGTCGTCCGCACGCTGACGGACCACGGCATCGGCTGCGGTGTCCTGATGGCCCCCGTGATCCCGTTCCTGGGTGACCACCCCGGCCAACTGCGCGCCACCGTGCGGGCCATAGCCGCTTCGGGAGCCACCTCGGTGACCCCGCTGGTCCTGCATCTGCGGCCCGGCGCCCGCGAGTGGTTCATGGCCTGGCTCGAGCACCACCACCCCCACCTCGTACGGCGCTACGAGCGGCTGTACGCGGAGGGCGCCTACGCCCCGAAGTGGTATCAGCGCCGGATCACCCGTCAGGTCCACGAGCTGGCGCAGGAGTACGGCATCGGCCCCACGCGCGCGGAAATGCCGCGCCGCGTCACCGCGCCCGAGCCCGCCCCGGCGCCCGCCGAACCCGGCCCGACACAGCTGAGTCTGCTCTGAAGCCCCGTGACCGAGGCCCGATGACGAACCGTCACGGCGGCCCGTCGCGCGCGCCCGCGAAACCTCCGGACCCCTGAAGACCCCCGGAGGCACTCGTGACGGCATCCGAGCGCATCCCGCCATCCAATCGGGTCGAGTCTCGTCGGAACACGTTCTTCCAGGACCCGCCTCCGGCACGATACGGCGAAGGCCGTGGCGTGCACGGCTCAGAATCCTCCGTCCTGGGAGGCCTTGTGAAGAAACGCGCAGCCGCTCTGTGCGGGGCGGCGGTCGTGCTGGCAGGGATGATCACGTCGATCCCCGCCGACGCGAGCACCGGCCCCGCCGCCGCACCGCGCACCGCCCGGACCGCGAAACCCGTCTGGAAGAAGTGCGGCACCAGCGACTACCCGACGCTCCAATGCGCCTCCCTGAAGGTGCCGCTCGACCATTCGAACCCCTACAGCGAGCGGATCACCCTCGCGCTGTCCCGCGTCCCGCACACCGCGAAGACGTATCAGGGGCCGCTGCTGGTGAACCCGGGCGGTCCCGGTGGCAGCGGACTCACCCTGGCCGGCTTCGTCGCCTCCGCGCTGCCCAAGGCCGTGGCGGCACAGTACGACGTCATCGGCTTCGACCCGCGCGGTGTCGGCGCGAGCAAGCCCGCGCTCGACTGCAAGCCGGGTCACTTCAAGCCCGTCCGCCCCGACACGGTGCCGAGCACCCGGGCCATCGAGAAGGCGAACCTCGTCCGCGCGAGGGCCTTCGCCGAGGCGTGCGGCAAGAAGTACGCGAAGCTGCTGCCGTACCTCGACACGGTGAGCGCGGTCCGTGACATGGACGCGATCCGCGCCGCCCTCGGCGCGAAGAAGATCAACTACTTCGGCTACTCGTACGGCACCTATCTGGGCGCCGTGTACGGCAAGCTCTACCCGCAGCGGGTCCGCCGGCTGGTCCTCGACTCGATCGTCGACCCCACCGGCGTGTGGTACGACGACAACATCAGCCAGGACTACGCCTTCAACGACCGCCACCTGGCGTTCCTGGCGTGGGTCGCCAAGAACGACGCGGCCTACAAGCTCGGCACCGACCCGGCCGAGGTCGAGGCCAAGTGGTACGCGATGCGTGCGGCCCTCGCCAAGGTCCCCGCCCAGAAGAAGGTGGGCGCCTCCGAACTGGAGGACACCTTCATCCCGGGCGGCTACTACAACGGCTACTGGCCCTACCTCGCCGAGGCGTTCGCGTCCTACGTGAACAGCAAGAACTCGGACGCGCTCGTCGAGGCGTACGAGAACTTCGGCGCCGTCGACGCCTCGGGCGACAACGGCTACAGCATCTACACGGCGGTCCAGTGCCGTGACGCGTCCTGGCCGCGCGACTGGCGCCAGTGGCGCCGGGACAGCTGGGCGGTGTACGACAAGGCGCCGTTCATGGCGTGGAACAACGCCTGGTACAACGCGCCGTGCGCGTTCTGGCCCACGGACTCGCTCCAGCCGGTGGACATCTCCAACCGTCACCTGCCGCCGGCGCTGCTCTTCCAGGCGACCGACGACGCGGCCACTCCCTACGAGGGCGGGGTGACCGTCCATCACCAACTGCGCGGCTCCAGCCTGGTGGTCGAGCAGGGCGGCGGCAACCACGGCATCACGCTGAGCGGCAACGCCTGCCTGGACCAGTATCTGTCGGCGTATCTGACCGACGGCAGGGTGCCGCACGGCGGCGGCGGCGAGGCCGACGCGGTGTGCAAGACGCTGCCCGACCCGAAGCCGCTGACCGCGAAGGCCGCGTCCTCCTCGTCGAGGGGGTCGACACTGCACGGGCTGCTCGGATACCGGGGCTGAACCTCCCCCGCACGATCGCCCGTCGGGGGCGTTGTCGGACCCATGGTCCACCATGGACCCATGAACGAGCCGACACCCATCGCCGCCCCCGGCGGGCTGCGGGTGCGTGAGATGACCCTCGACGACTGCGCGCGCGTGGCCGAGATCCGGGTGCGCGGCTGGCAGGCCGCGTACAAGGGCCTGATACCGCAGTCGTACCTGGACGGGCTCAGCGTCGCCGAGGACGCGGCGCGTCGCCGCCGCAACCTCGAACAGGGTGACGGCGGCGTCGTGAACCTGGTCGCGGAGCGCGACGGATCCGTGGTCGGCTGGGCCTGCCACGGACCGCACCGGGACAGCGAAGTCCGGTCCGGGGAAGTCGAGTTGTACGCCATCTACGTGCACCCCGACGTATTGGGCCAGGGCGTCGGCCACGCGCTGCTGCGGGAGTCCGCGGGCCGCTGCGCGGCGGCCGGGCACGAGCGCATGCTGCTGTGGGTCCTCGAGGAGAACACCCCGGCGCGCCGTTTCTACGAGAGAGCCGGCTTCCGTCCCGACGGCGCCGAGGAGCCCTACGAGGCGGCCGGCGTCGCGGTGCCCGAGGTGCGCTACGCGCGCGTGCTGACGGGCAGCGGCCTGGACTGACGACGACGGGCCGGCCCTGACGACGTGTGCCGGCCCCAGGCCCGCCCGCGTGAGCGCACGCGGGTGCCGCCCGGTACAGGCCGGCCCTAGTCCCACTCCCCGGTCAGCCGGTTCAGTGCGCGCACGGCCGTCTCCGCGAGCGCCGGGTGCGCCAACGCCTCGTGCAGAACCCCCCTCGCGCGGGTGTCGCCCAGCACGCCCAGTCCTTCCGCGCACGCGAGGGCGACCTTGCGGTAGGGGTCGTGCGGGCGCAGCCTGCGCTCCAGGGTGGTGATCAGCGCGGGAACGGCCTCCGGCGCGCGCAGTTCGACCAGGAGCCGTACCGGCTGGAGCGCGTACGCGACCCGCAGTTCGTTCGTGGCGAGCGCCGCGGCGGCGCGGGCGGTGCGCGGGTCGCCGAGCCGGGCCAGGGCGTGGGCGGCGGATGCGCAGCGCTGCGGATCACGGTGGTTGAGCAGCAGGACGAGCGCCTCGAAAGCCCGCTTGTCGCCTGCCGTGCCGAGCCGGAAGGCGACCAACTCCCGCGCCCAGAGCGGCTGTCCGGGCTCGGTCAGCACGGAGGCCAGCACATCGGGGTCCTCGGCCGCCGCGAGACGCTCGTACGCCGCCGAGCCCCCGGCCCCGGCCTCGCTCCGTAAACGCTCCGTGAGTGATCGCAACGCCTCGTCCATGGGCCGAGCTTAAGGGCTGTCCAGTGATCCCCGGCGGGCGCACGACGACAGCTACGGCTCCCCCAAGCTCTTCGAGCAGGGGGTACCCCCACGCCGCGTTGTCGGATCGCCCGAATACGCCCAGTACGAGGACGACCCTCCGCCTTGCGATGCACCGCATCCGACGCCGCGCGCTGATCCACCGGGGATTACGGGACAGCCCTTAGGCAAGCCCGTGAGGTGCGGGGACGTACATCACAAAGTCGGGGGCTGGCGCGCTCGTTACCGGCGGGTTAAGCTCAGACGAGCGAGTTACCCACTCGTGTCTCACCTCTCGGTGGCCTGGTGACGCAGCCACCGTGAGAGCAGTCGGTTCGGTACTTCAGGTACCGCAGTACGGCATGGCTCCGGGACAGGGCCGGTCGGCTTTCACCGCCCATGGGCGCCCGTTCGTCGGCGCTTCGGGACGGCACCGGGCGTGTGCGCTCGTCAGCCCGGAAACACCCGCAACCTCCGCACGCCGTACGCCTGTCGGCGTACCCGCGTGCGCTCCTCAGTCGTCACTTCCTCCAGGAGTCCCGCGATGGCCACTCCCCTGTCCGACACCCCTCTGTCCCCGCTGAAGACCGTCGCCGTCATCGGCCTCGGCACCATGGGCACCGGCATCGCCGAGGTCCTGGTCCGGGCCGGCCGTGACGTGATCGGCATCGACATCAGCGAAGCCGCGGCCGCCCAGGCCGTGGCCACCCTCGAAGCCTCCACCGCCCGCGCCGTGCGCCGCGAGCACCTGAGCGAGCAGGAGCGCACCGGCGCCCTCGCCCGCTTCCGCACCTTCACCGACCTCGCCGCCGCGGCCGCCGCCGACCTCGTCATCGAGGTGACCCCGGAGTCGTACGACATCAAGCAGCAGGTCTTCCGGGCCCTCGACACCATCGTGCGCCCCACGGCGATCCTCGCGACGGGCACCAACGCGCTGTCCGTGACGCGCCTTGCCGCCGACTCGGCGCACCCCGAGCGCGTGCTCGGTCTGCACTTCTTCAACCCGGCTCCCGCGATGAAGCTGGTCGAGGTCGTCTCCTCGGTGCTGACCGCGCCGACGGCCGTCTCGGCGGTCACCGACCTGGCCCTCGAACTCGGCAAGGAGCCGGTCGCGGTGGGCGACCGCCCCGGTTTCGTCGCCGACGGGCTGCTCTTCGGCTACCTCAACCAGGCGGCCGCGATGTACGAGGCGAAGTACGCCTCCCGCGAGGACATCGACGCGGCGATGAAGCTCGGCTGCGGGCTGCCCATGGGCCCGCTCGCGCTGCTCGACCTGATCGGCGTGGACACCGCGCGGACCGTGCTGGAGGCGATGTACTCCGAGTCGCACGACCGGCTGCACGCCCCCGCTCCCATCCTCAAGCAGCTCAGCGAGGCGGGCCTGACCGGGCGCAAGTCCGGCCGCGGCTTCTACACGTACGAGGCCCCGGGCAGCGACGCCGTCGTGCGGGACGCGCTGACGCCGCTCGAAGGTGCCGTCCTGGCGGAGGGCCGCGTCATCCGCTCGGTGGGTGTCGCCGGCTCCGGCACGATGGCCTCCGGTATCGCCGAGGTCTTCGCCAAGGCCGGGTACGAGGTCGTCCTCGCCGCCCGTACGGAGGAGAAGGCGCAGACCGCCAAGGCCCGGATCGGCAAGTCGCTGGCCCGTTCCGTCGACAAGGGCCGGATGACGGCCGAGGCGGCGGCGCGGACCCTGGAGCTGATCACCCCGACCGGCAGCTACGACGACTTCGCCGACGTGGACCTCGCGCTGGAGGCGGTCGCCGAGGACCTGGAGATCAAACAGCAGCTGTTCGGCGCGTTCGACAAGGTCTGCAAGCCGGGCGCGATCCTCGCCACCACCACCTCCTCGCTGCCTGTCGTCGCCTGCGCCCGCGCCACCTCGCGCCCGCAGGACGTCATCGGCATGCACTTCTTCAACCCGGCCCCGGCGATGAAGCTCGTCGAGGTCGTGCGGACCGTGCTGACCGCGGACGACGTGCACGCCACCGTGCGCGAGGTCTGCGCGAAGATCCGCAAGCACCCGGTGGACTGCGGCGACCGGGCCGGCTTCATCGTGAACGCGCTGCTGTTCCCGTACCTGAACAACGCGATCAAGATGGTGCAGGAGCACTACGCCTCGCTGGACGACATCGACGCGGCGATGAAGCTGGGCGGCGGCTACCCGATGGGGCCGTTCGAGCTGCTCGACGTGGTCGGGCTCGACGTCTCGCTGGCGATCGAGAAGGTCCTGCACCGTGAGTTCCGGGACCCGGGACTGGCCCCCGCGCCGCTCCTGGAGCACCTGGTGGCCGCGGGCTGCCTCGGCCGCAAGACGGGCCGCGGCTTCCGCGAATATGCCCGCCGCTGAGGGGAAGGGCGACCGGCTCGCGGCCGACGGCGACTGGGGCGGACTCCTCGGCCCCACCGGACACCCCCTGCCCTTCCCGGGCGGGGGGATCCCCGGACATGCGCGCTCTCCTGCGCACATGCAGTACGTTCGGGGCATGCCCCAGCCCGCCAGGTCCTCACGCACACCAGCCACGCCCGATGCGCCGGAGAGCGCCGCGGGCAGTCGCGCGGCGGCCCAACGCCTCAAGATGCGCCGGGAACTGGCGGCCGCGGCCATGGAGCTGTTCGCCGCCAAGGGGTACGAGGCGACCACGGTCGACGAGATCGCGGCCCGGGCCGGAGTGGCCCGGCGTACGTTCTTCCGCCACTTCCGCTCCAAGGAAGAGGCGATCTTCCCCGATCACGACGACACCCTGATCCGGGCCGAGGCGGTGCTGAACGCGGCACCGGCGCACGAGCATCCGCTCGACACCGTGTGCCGCGGCATCAAGGAAGTCATGAGGATGTACGCGGCACAGCCCGAGATCTCCGTCTCGCGCTACAAGCTGACGCGCGAGGTGCCGACGCTGCGCGAGGCGGAGATCGCCTCGGTGGCCCGCTACGAGCGGCTCTTCACCCGCTACCTCCTCGGCCACTTCGACGAGCACGCGCACGACGACGACGCCAACGACGATCCGCTGCTCGCGGAGGTCGCCGCGTCGGCCGTGGTCACGGCCCACAACCACGTCCTGCGGCGATGGCTGCGGGCCGGCGGCCAGGGCGACGTGGAGTCGCAGCTGGACCACGCCTTCGCCATCGTCCGCAAGACCTTCGGCACCGGGATCGGCGCGGGACGGGAGACCGCGACGCGACCGGCACAGGCGTCGGCCTTCACCGAGGGGGACGTCCTGGTGACCGTCGCCCGTGTCGACGCCCCGCTCGACCAGGTGATGCGCACCATCGAGCAGGCCCTCAAGGAACGGTCCTAGCGCGTTCCCCGAAACGCTCCCTCGAAACCAAGACCTCGCCGGACCCGCTCATTTCGAGCGGGTCCGGCTTCTTTGTGCCGTGATCTGACCCTCTGCCGCCCGATCTGATCGATCATCGCTCACGTGTTACGTAAAGATTTCACCTGAGCGCAACTTCTGGCACTCCGTGCCTTGTCAGGTGACACGGCGTGCCATACGTTGAAGGAGTCCGGGCGGCCGGCGTGCAGAGACCATTCGTACGTCGGCTGTCCCCGCAAGCCCCATGGCCTGCGTGCCCGGACGCCTGCGTCACAGGCAACCTCTCGCGCCAACCACAGCGCTGCCAAAGCACCACCTTCGCCGAACCGACGGCACACCCCTCAGCAGCAGCACCGACGTAACCCTCAGCGTTCTCCCTCGGAACGCGCATCGCCGGAGGCAACACCGTGAAGGAAATCCTGGACGCGATTCAGTCGCAGACGGCCACGTCCGCAGACTTCGCCGCACTTCCGCTCCCCGAGTCCTACCGCGCGATCACCGTGCACAAGGACGAGGCGGAGATGTTCGCCGGGCTCAGCAGCCGCGACAAGGACCCCCGCAAGTCGATCCACCTGGACGACGTGCCGGTGCCGGAGCTCGGCCCGGGCGAGGCCCTGGTCGCCGTGATGGCGTCCTCCGTGAACTACAACTCGGTCTGGACGTCGATCTTCGAGCCGGTGTCGACCTTCAGCTTCCTGGAGCGCTACGGGCGGCTCAGCGACCTCAGCAAGCGCCACGACCTGCCGTACCACATCATCGGTTCGGACCTCGCGGGCGTCGTCCTGCGCACCGGCCCGGGTGTGAACTCCTGGAAGCCGGGCGACGAGGTCGTCGCGCACTGTCTGTCCGTCGAGCTGGAGTCCTCCGACGGCCACAACGACACGATGCTCGACCCCGAGCAGCGCATCTGGGGCTTCGAGACCAACTTCGGCGGCCTCGCCGAGATCGCGCTCGTCAAGTCCAACCAGCTGATGCCGAAGCCGGACCACCTGAGCTGGGAGGAGGCCGCCGCTCCCGGGCTGGTGAACTCCACCGCGTACCGGCAGCTGGTCTCCCGCAACGGCGCCGGCATGAAGCAGGGCGACAACGTCCTGATCTGGGGCGCGAGCGGCGGACTCGGCTCGTACGCCACGCAGTTCGCGCTGGCCGGCGGTGCCAACCCGATCTGTGTCGTCTCCAGTGAGCAGAAGGCGGACATCTGCCGCTCGATGGGCGCCGAGGCGATCATCGACCGTAACGCCGAGGGCTACAAGTTCTGGAAGGACGAGCACACCCAGGACCCGAAGGAGTGGAAGCGCTTCGGCAAGCGCATCCGCGAGTTCACCGGGGGCGAGGACATCGACATCGTCTTCGAGCACCCGGGCCGCGAGACCTTCGGCGCGAGCGTCTACGTCACCCGCAAGGGCGGCACCATCACCACCTGCGCCTCGACCTCGGGCTACATGCACGAGTACGACAACCGCTACCTGTGGATGTCGCTGAAGCGGATCATCGGCTCGCACTTCGCGAACTACCGCGAGGCGTGGGAGGCCAACCGCCTGGTCGCCAAGGGCAAGATCCACCCCACGCTCTCCAAGGTCTACTCCCTGGAGGACACCGGGCAGGCCGCCTACGACGTGCACCGCAACCTCCACCAGGGCAAGGTCGGCGTGCTCGCGCTGGCGCCCCAGGAGGGTCTGGGCGTGCGCGACCAGGAGAAGCGCGCCACGCACATCGACGCCATCAACCGCTTCCGGAACGTCTGAGGTCACCCATGACAGAGCGTCAGATCGCGGATGGGCGGCGGGAGAAGGACCGGCCGTGGCTCATGCGCACGTATGCCGGCCACTCCACGGCCGAGGCGTCCAACGAGTTGTACCGGCGCAACCTCGCCAAGGGGCAGACGGGGCTCTCCGTGGCCTTCGACCTGCCGACGCAGACCGGCTACGACCCGGACCACATCCTCGCCCGCGGCGAGGTCGGCCGGGTCGGCGTGCCGGTCTCGCACCTCGGTGACATGCGCCGGCTGTTCCAGGACATCCCCCTGGAGCAGATGAACACCTCGATGACCATCAACGCCACCGCCATGTGGATGCTGGCGCTCTATCAGGTCGTCGCCGAGGAGCAGGGCGTCGACATCACCACGCTCCAGGGCACGACCCAGAACGACATCGTGAAGGAGTACCTCTCGCGGGGGACGCACGTCTTCCCGCCGGTGCCCTCCCTCCGTCTCACGACGGACATGATCACGTACACGGTCAACCACATCCCCAAGTGGAACCCGATCAACATCTGTAGCTACCACCTCCAGGAGGCGGGCGCCACTCCGGTCCAGGAGATCGCGTACGCGATGTCCACCGCGATCGCCGTGCTGGACGCGGTGTTCGCGTCCGGGCAGATCGCCGAGGACCGCAGGGGCGATGTCGTGGCCCGTATCTCCTTCTTCGTGAACGCGGGCGTCCGCTTCATCGAGGAGATGTGCAAGATGCGGGCGTTCGGGCGGATCTGGGACAAGATCACGCGCGAGCGGTACGGCATCGAGGACCCCAAGCAGCGGCGCTTCCGGTACGGCGTCCAGGTCAACTCCCTCGGTCTGACCGAGGCGCAGCCGGAGAACAACGTCCAGCGGATCGTACTCGAGATGCTGGCCGTGACCCTCTCCAAGGACGCCCGCGCCCGTGCCGTACAACTGCCCGCCTGGAACGAGGCGTTGGGCCTGCCCCGCCCCTGGGACCAGCAGTGGTCGCTGCGCATCCAGCAGGTGCTGGCGCACGAGAGCGACCTGCTGGAGTACGAGGACATCTTCGAGGGCTCGCACGTCATCGAGGCCAAGGTGGCGGACCTCGTCGAGGAGTCGCTGGCCGAGATCGACCGGATCGAGGCGATGGGCGGCGCGATGGCCGCCGTCGAGTCCGGCTACCTCAAGTCGCAGCTCGTCTCCTCGCACGCCGAGCGCCGGGCCCGTATCGAGGGCGGCACCGACAAGATCGTCGGCGTCAACATCTTCCAGTCGACCGAGCCGAACCCGCTCACGGCCGACCTGGACGCGGCGATCATGACGGTCGACCCCGCGGTCGAGGCCCAGGCGATCTCCGCCCTCCAGACCTGGCGTGACACGCGCTACCAGCCGCCCTTCAACCACCCGCGCCCGTGCAAGGCGCTGGAACGGCTGAAGGAGGCCGCGAAGGGCACCGCCAACCTCATGGAGGCCACCCTGGAGTGCGCCCGCGCCGGTGTCACCACCGGCGAGTGGGCCGGGGCCCTGCGCGAGGTGTTCGGCGAGTTCCGCGCCCCGACCGGTGTCTCGTCCGCGCCCGTCGCGGTCACCGCCGAGGAGGGCACCGGGCTCGCCCTGGTGCGCCGCAAGGTGGAACTGACCGCGAAGGACCTCGGTGTCGGCAACCTCCGGTTCCTGGTGGGCAAGCCGGGCCTTGACGGGCACTCCAACGGCGCCGAGCAGATCGCCGTGCGGGCCCGTGACGCCGGCTTCGAGGTGGTCTACCAGGGCATCCGGCTCACCCCGGATCAGATCGTGGACGCGGCCGTGGCCGAGGACGTGCACGCCGTGGGCCTGTCCATCCTGTCCGGCTCGCACGCCCAGCTGGTGCCGGACGTTCTGGAGAAGATGCGCACGGCCGGCGCGGGCGACATTCCGGTGATCGCGGGCGGGATCATCCCGAACGCCGACGCCGAACAGCTGCGGGCCGCCGGAGTGGCCGCGGTCTTCACACCGAAGGACTTCGACATCACCGGAATCATCGGCCGTATCGTCGACGAGATCCGGAAAGCGAACAAGCTCGACCCCCTGGAGGTCCTCGCATGAGCACGCCCGTCAACCGTCTGCGTCCGCGACGCTCCTGTCTCGCGGTCCCCGGGAGCAACCCCCGCTTCCTGGAGAAGGCCCAGGGCCTCCCCGCGGACCAGGTCTTCCTCGACCTGGAGGACGCGTGCGCGCCGCTGGCCAAGCCCGACGCCCGGCACACCATCGTCAAGTTCCTCAACGAGGGTGACTGGACCGGCAAGACACGGGTCGTGCGCGTCAACGACTGGACGACCGAGTGGACGTACCGCGATGTCGTCACGGTCGTCGAGGGCGCGGGGCAGAACCTCGACTGCATCATGCTGCCGAAGGTGCAGACCGCCCAGCAGGTCGTGGCGCTCGACCTCCTGCTGACGCAGATCGAGAAGACCATGGGCTTCGAGGTCGGCAAGATCGGCATCGAGGCGCAGATCGAGAACGCCCAGGGCCTGAACAACGTCAACGAGATCGCCACCGCCTCGCAGCGCGTGGAGACGATCATCTTCGGCCCGGCCGACTTCATGGCGTCGATCAACATGAAGTCGCTGGTCGTGGGCGAGCAGCCGCCCGGCTACCCGGCGGACGCCTACCACTACATCCTGATGAAGATCCTGATGGCCGCGCGCGCCAACAACCTCCAGGCGATCGACGGTCCCTACCTCCAGATCCGCAACATCGACGGCTACCGCGCGGTCGCCCAGCGTGCCGCGGCCCTCGGCTTCGACGGCAAGTGGGTGCTGCACCCCGGTCAGGTGGAGGCCTCGAACGAGATCTTCTCCCCCTCGCAGGAGGACTTCGACCACGCCGAGCTGATCCTGGACGCGTACGACTACTACACGTCGGAGGCGGGCGGCAAGAAGGGCTCCGCGATGCTCGGCGACGAGATGATCGACGAGGCCAGCCGCAAGATGGCGCTCGTCATCTCGGGCAAGGGCCGGGCCGCCGGCATGCAGCGCACCACCTCGTTCGAAGCCCCGGAGGCCTGAGCACCATGCAGTTCGGACGCACCTACGAAGAGTTCGAGGTCGGGGCGGTCTACAAGCACTGGCCCGGAAAGACGGTCACGGAGTACGACGACCATCTCTTCTGTCTGCTGACCATGAACCACCACCCGCTCCACATGGACAGCAACTATGCGGAGAAGACGACCGATTTCGGGAAGAACGTCGTCGTCGGGAACTACATCTACTCCCTGCTCCTCGGGATGTCCGTGCCGGACGTCTCGGGCAAGGCGATCGCCAACCTGGAGGTCGAGTCGCTCAAGCACGTGGCGCCGACCTTCCACGGCGACACGATCTACGGCGAGACCACGGTCCTCGACAAGACGCCCTCCCGGTCCAAGTCGGACCGCGGGATCGTCTACGTCGAGACCAAGGGCTACAAGCAGGACGGCACGCTGGTCTGCGTGTTCCGCCGCAAGGTGATGGTCCCCACCGAGACGTACATCAAGGAGCGCGGCGGCGAGCAGCCCGGCCGGCCCGAACTCACCGCCCCGGCGGAGAAGAAGACGGAGAAGTAGTCATGGCGCGACTCGCCCAGACCGCCGGTCTGACCGACGTCCAGCAGGAGATCCTCTCCACGGTCCGCGATTTCGTGGACAAGGAGATCATCCCGGTCGCGACCGAGCTGGAGCACCGCGACGAGTACCCGCAAGCGATCGTCGACGGGCTCAAGGAGCTCGGCCTCTTCGGGCTGATGATCCCCGAGGAGTACGGCGGTCTGGGCGAGTCCCTCCTGACGTACGCGCTGTGCGTCGAGGAGATCGCCCGCGGCTGGATGTCCGTCTCGGGCATCATCAACACCCACTTCATCGTGGCGTACATGCTCAAGCAGCACGGGACGCAGGAGCAGAAGGACCACTTCCTGCCCCGGATGGCGCTCGGCGACGTACGCGGCGCCTTCTCCATGTCGGAGCCGGCTCTCGGCTCCGACGTGTCGGCGATCACGTCGAAGGCGGTGAAGGACGGCGACGAGTACGTCCTCAACGGCCAGAAGATGTGGCTGACGAACGGTGGATCATCGAATCTGGTGGCCGTTCTGGTCCGGAGTGACGAAGGACACCCGGAGGGCACGGCGCCCCACAAGTCGATGACGACCTTCCTCGTGGAGAAGGAGCCGGGCTTCGGAGAGGTCCGTCCCGGCCTGACCATCCCCGGCAAGATCGACAAGATGGGTTACAAGGGGGTCGACACCACCGAACTCATCATGGACGGACTGCGCATTCCGGCCAATCGGGTTCTCGGCGGCACCACCGGCCGAGGGTTTTACCAAATGATGGACGGAGTCGAGGTCGGCCGCGTCAATGTCGCGGCTCGTGGCTGCGGTGTCGCGCAGCGTGCATTTGAGCTCGGCGTCTCATATGCCCAGCAACGTCACACTTTCGGCAAGGCGATCGCCCAGCACCAGGCCATCCAGTTCAAGCTGGCCGAGATGGCTACCAAGGTCGAGGCCGCCCATGCAATGATGGTGAACGCAGCTCGCAAAAAGGACTCTGGTGAACGAAACGACCTCGAAGCAGGGATGGCGAAGTACCTCGCCTCCGAGTACTGCAAAGAGGTGGTTGAAGATGCTTTCCGGATCCACGGCGGCTACGGCTTCTCCAAGGAGTACGAGATCGAGCGCCTCTACCGTGAGGCGCCGATGCTGCTGATCGGCGAAGGTACCGCCGAGATCCAGAAAATGATCATCGGGCGCCGACTGCTCGAAGAGTATCGACTCCAGGGCTAGATGTCCGGGTTCGGGGTGTTTTCATCGCGAAGAAGATCACACCCCGTCAGCTCTCTCCAGCCGTCGACTCCGCATCTTGGCTTGCCCAGTTGCGGTCTGCGACCGGTACGATCGCGTGAAAGCCGCCGTCCCCCGTTCGAGCGCGGCATCATCCGCTACGAAGGTCATCCATGCCCCACAGCCAAACCTCTGCACCTCGCGGCCGGGTCCGCCTCGCGCGCGGAGCATCGCCGTGGCTTCTCCCGACCGTTGCCACCGCAGCACTCAGCCTGGCCCGTTCGCGCCGTTCCGGCGCGGCCAAGGCCGTGGCCGTACCCGTCACCGCTCTCGCGGCCGGGATGCTGTGGTTCTTCCGCGACCCCGAGCGTGAGATCACGCAAGGCCGGGTCATCTCGCCCGCCGACGGTGTGGTGCAGAGCATCATGCCGTGGAAGGACGGACGCACCCGCGTCGCGATCTTCATGAGCCCGCTCAACGTCCACGTCAACCGCGCGCCACTCTCCGGCACGGTGACGTCGGTCGAGCACATCCCCGGTGGGTTCGTTCCGGCGTTCAACAAGGAGAGCGAGAACAACGAGCGCGTCGTCTGGCATTTCGACACCGAACTCGGTGACATCGAGATGATCCAGATCGCCGGCGCCGTCGCCCGCCGCATCGTGCCGTACGTCCCTCAGGGGACGAAGGTCGAGCAGGGCGACCGGATCGGTCTGATCCGCTTCGGCTCGCGCGTGGACATCTACCTCCCCGAGGGTGTCGAGGTCGACGTGGAGGTCGGTCAGAAGACCGTGGCTGGGGTGACTCGAATTGACCGTGATTGATCCCGAGACACAGGCCGGCTGGGTGCCGGAGGCCGATGAGATGGACGACGACGAGGAGATGCCTCTCTCGCTCCGCCTCTCGATAGCGGACACGCTCACGCTCGGCAACGCCACGTGCGGCTTCATGGCGGTGTACTTCACCACCACCGGCATCCTGATCCCGCACCTCACGGGCAGCGACGAGTCGGGCATGGCCCGTCACTCCGCCGCAACGGCCGTGATCCTCATGCTCTGCGCCGCGGTCTTCGACCTGTTCGACGGCCTGGTTGCCCGCAAGCTGCGCTCCTCCCCCATGGGCGCCGAGCTGGACAACCTGTCCGACCTGATCAGCTTCGGTCTCGCACCGGCCTACTTCGTGCTCGTGTACGGCATGGTCGCGGACGACGCCTACCAGAAGGTGGCGGCGGTCGGGGCGATCGTGGTGCTGCTCGCCGTGGTGCTGAGGCTCGCGAGATTCTCCTGCGTCACGGTGAAGGACGGCACGTTCCAGGGCATGCCGAGCCCGTTCGGCGCGCTGACCGTGGTCTCGATCATCCTGCTCGAGCTGCCCTTCGTCGCCACGCTCATGGCGATCATGGGCACCGCCTGGCTGATGGTGAGCCGGGTCGAGTACCCCAAGCCGCGGGGTCGCCTCGCGGTCGCGATGCTCTCGTGGATCGTGCTCTCGATGGGTCTCCTGGCCGCGTGGGCGTTCGACGCGCCGGGCGGCCAGCTGCTCCTCCAGACCGGCTGCGCTCTCCAGCTGGTCATGGGCGCGGTGATCCCGCTGTTCGCCACGGCCCGCCGGGTGAACAACTTCCGGGGCAACCGCCGTGAGGCACGAGCCGCACAGCTCCCGTAACACCCCGTACGTCGCCGAAGGGCCCCGAACCACACGGTTCGGGGCCCTTGTGCTGTGGCGGAGACTTCTGTGCCCGGGCGGAGTCCTTCCCGTCCCGTGCGCCCCCACGCGGGGGCGCACGGGATCAGGCGCCGGGCGCGCGCTGGTGTCAGGCGCCCGGTGTGTACCCCTGGGCGACGGACGAGGCCTCCGCCTCGCGGACGACCTTCATCCCGCCCACCGCGTTCTTGTCGGGCTGGAGGATGACGCTCTGCTTCGACGACGCCGACTTCGGGTCGGTGAAGTTCTGGGGGACGCCGAACCCAGGGTCGAACGAGTCGATGGTCAGCAGGGCCTTGTCGACTCCCTCGCGGGTGAGGTCCTTGGCCGCGCAGGCCTTCTTCAGCGCCTCGCCGAACGCCGACGCGGCCGTCCAGCCGGCGACCACGCCGTTGTCCAGGGCGTCCTTCGGATAGGCGGCCCTGTAGTCCGCCACCAGCTTCTTCGCCTTCGGGGTGTCCGCGCCGATCGGCAGCGAGGGGTTGGCCACGTAGAAGTTCGCCTCCAGGGCCGGGGCCGCCGCGGTGGCGAGGAGCTGCGGGGCGAACGCCGAGTTGTTGCCGATGACCGGCACGTCGAACTTCAGGGCCGCCGCGACCCCGACGAGGGAGGCCGCCTGCCGCGGACCGGCGCTGATCACGACGGCCTTGACCCCGGCCTTCTTCAGCGCGACGACCTGGCCGGTCATGTCGTTGTCCGTCGGCTTGATCTTCTGCTCGACGACCTTGAGACCCGACTGCTTCGCCATGTACCGCGAGCCGGTCAGGGCGTTCTCGCCGTAGTCCCCCTCGAAGTACACATGGCCGATGCTGTCGCCCTTCTTGAGCCCCTTCTCCTTCATCAGGAAGTCGATCGCGTTGATCGTCTCGATGTCGTACGTGGAGCCGATGGGCCGGATGTACGGGCTGCCCAGCAGGGTGGCCGACCAGGCCTGCGGCAGGACCAGACCCTTGTCCTGGCCGTCGATGCGCTGCTTGACGGCCGCGACGAACGGCGAGCCGATGAACTGGGTGAAGCCCAGCACCTTCGGCGCGAGCTCCGTGTAGCCGGAGACGGCCTTCTGCGGGTCGTAGCCGTGGTCGCGGACGGTCAGCGCCAGCTTGTAGCCGCAGACACCGCCGGCGGCGTTGGTCTGCTTCACATAGAGCTGCTGAGCCTGGGTGACGCTCTTGCCGAGCGTCGCGTAGACACCGCTCATGTCGGTGAGCGCCCCGAGGTTGATCGTCTTCCCTGAGATCCCCTCGCCGGTCTTCACCCCGCCGGCCGCCGGCTTGTCACCGCCGCCGGTCTTGGCCTTGGAGCTGCATCCGGCCAGCACGAGCAGGGCGGCCAGCGCCCCGGCGGCCAGCCGCGCGGTGTGTGTCGTTCTCATCGTTCCTCCCCTGGAGTGGCCCCGGGACGGGGCTTGACGCGGAGCCGGGCGGTCACCCTGACCAGGCCGCCCGGAAGAAAGAGCACCACCGCCACGACGGCGGCGCCGTACAGGTACCGGGCCGCCTCACCGGGCGCGATCCCGCCCGTGCCGGGGTCGGAGACGAGCGGCAGGGTGTCGCTGTAGCGGGTCAGAAGCTGCGGCAGCAGCGAGACGAAGACGGCCCCCGCCACCGCCCCGGCGACCGAGCCGAGCCCGCCGATGACGATCATGGCGAGGTAGTCGAGCGAGAGCGTGATCCCGAAGTAGTCCGGCACCGTGCGCTGGAAGACCAGGGCGAGCAGCACCCCGGCCAGACCCGCGTACATCGAGGACAGGACGAAGACGCCGGCGCGGTAGCGGGCGACGGGCACACCGATCACCCCGGCCGCGATCCGGTGGTCGCGGATGGCGTTCATCGCCCGGCCGGGGCGGCCGCGCAGCACCCCTCGGGCGAAGAGCCCGCAGCCGAGGAGCAGCAGCAGACCCACGTACCAGAGCTTCTCCGCCGAGCCGAACGGCACGTCCGCGACGACCAGCTCGCGGTCGTCGAACGTGAGCCCGAAGAGGCTCAGCGGCGGTACGTCACGGCCGTTGAAGCCGCCGGTCAGATCCCGGGCGTTGAACAGGACGTGCTGTCCGATGAAGATCAGGGCGAGTGTGGCGATGCCGAGGTAGGCACCGCGCAGCCGTCCCGCGATCGGGCTGAACAGACCGCCGGCGATGCCGGAGACAACCACGGCGAGCACGGCCGCGAGCCAGGTGGGCAGTCCCAGGCCGGTGAGCCCGTCGCCCCCGTCGGCGGCGAACACGCAGTAGCCGTACGCGCCGACCGCGAGGAAGAAGGCGTGCCCCATGGAGAGCTGCCCGGTCGCGCCGGTCAGGAGGTTCAGGCCGATCGCGCCGATCGCGGCGGCCATCGCGAAGAGTCCGGCCTCCAGCCAGAAGCGGTCGACGTAGAAGGGCAGGGCGAGCAGCAGGACGGCTCCGGCGGCCCCGATCGCGGTCCGGGGGCCGGGCGGCCGGACCGGGTGCCGGCGGGCGGCCCGGGGCGCGCTGCCTGCCTCGTCGCGGGTGAGGACCTCAGACACGGGCGAGCTCCTTCGTGCCGAACAGTCCGGCGGGCCGGATGAGCAGGATCGCGACCATGACGACGTAGGGCGCGAGATCGCCGAGGCCGCGCCCGAGGAAGGTGAGGTCGCTCTGGTAGCCGGTGGCCATGGACTCGGTGACGCCGACGAGGAGTCCGCCGACCAGCGCGCCGGTGGTCGAGTCGAGGCCGCCGAGGATCGCCGCGGGGAACGCCTTGAGCGCGGCCAGCGAGGTGGCGCGTTCGAGCCCGGGGGTCGGGAAGACGGTCAGGAACAGCGCGGCGACGGCCGCGAGGCCGCCCGCCACCGCCCAGGCCCCCAGTGACACCCGGCCGAGCCGGACGCCCATCAGGGCGGCGGTCTCCGGGCTCTCCGCGGCGGCGCGCGTCGCCACGCCCCAGGAGGTGAGCCGGAAGGCCAGCAGGAAGGCGGTGATGAGCAGGGACGCCGTGACGAAGGCCGCGATCCGGGTGTGGGCGATGGAGACCGGCCCGACGGTGAGGACGGCGTCGCCCCAGGGGTCGCCCATGGCCAGGACGTCCGTGCCGATCCGGCGGGTCAGCTCGGTGGTGAGCAGGATGTCGACGCCGATGGTGACGATGGCGAGGACGCTCTGGTCGGAGCCCCGGTAGCGGCGTATCACCAGGAACTCCACGGCGGCGCCCACCAGCGCGGCGCCCGCGACGCCCGCGAGCAGCGCTGGCCAGAAGCCGATGTCGTCGTGGAGGACCGCGGTGACATAGCCGCCCGCGAGCAGCAGGGAGGCGTGCGCGAAGTTGACGACCTCGGTGGCCCGGAAGATGACGACGAATCCGAGTGCGATGAGGGCGTAGACGGAGCCCAACGACAGTCCGTTGAGAAAGAGTTCGGCGAAGGTGCTCATGGCTGGGTCTCCTCTGGGTCGGCGCGCTCGCCCAGATAGGCGCGTACCACCGCCGGGTCGTTCTGTACGTCCGCGGGGGCGCCGTCGGCGATCCGGCGCCCGAAGTCCAGGACGGTCACCGCGTCCGCGAGCCGCATCACCACGCCCATGTCGTGTTCCACCAGCACGATCGAGATGCCGAGACTGTCGCGAACTCCCGCTACGACGGCGGCGGTACGGCGTCGTTCGTCGGCGGTCATGCCGGCGACGGGTTCGTCCAGGAGCAGGACCCGGGGTTCCATGCACAGGGCCCGGGCGAGCTCGGCGAGCTTCTGTTGTCCGTACGGCAACGAGCCTGCGGGCCTGTCGAGTTGGTCCTCCAGGCCGACGAACGCGGCGATCTCGCGGACGCGTTCGCGGTGGAGCCGGTCCTCGCGGGCCGCCGAGGGCAGCCGGAGTCCGGCGGCGAGGAATCCGGCGCGGGTCAGCCGGTGCCGGCCGAGGAGGAGACAGTCCTCGACGGTGGCGTGCGGGGGCAGCGCGAGGTTCTGGAAGATGCGGGCCACGCCGAGTCCGGCGATCCGGTGCGGCGGCAGCCCGGTGAGCTCGTGCTGCCCGAGGCGGACGCTTCCGGCGGCGGGCCGGCACACACCGGACAGCACGTTGAAACAGGTGGACTTCCCGGCGCCGTTGGGGCCGATGAGGGCGTGCACGGTGCCCGGACGCACGGTGAAGCTCACCGCGTCGAGCGCGGTCAGCCCGGCGAACCGGACGGTCACGTCCCGGACGTCGAGCGACGGAATGTCAGAGGGCGCGGTCGCCGGCTCGGTCGCCGACATCCTGCCCGGCGCGGGAGTTGACGTGCTGTCGCGTTCTTCCACGGCAGGTCACCCCTTCCAGCGGGACAGGGACGGAAGACCGTCGGACGGGGCCGCAGCGTCGGCCGCGGCGTCCTCGTCGACCACGCCGAGGTAGCGGCGGCGCACCTCGTCGGAGGCGGCGAGTTCGTCCGCGGGACCGGACAGGGTGACCTCGCCGACCTCCAGGACGTAGGCGCTGGACGCGAGGCGCAGGGCGAGGACGGCGTTCTGTTCGACGAGCAGGACGGAGGTGCCTTGCTCGTTGATCTCCCGCACGGTGTCGGCGATCCGCGCCGCCATCAACGGGGCGAGTCCGAGGGAGGGTTCGTCGAGCAGCAGCACCTTGGGGGCGCCCATGAGCGCCCGGCCGACCGCGAGCATCTGCTGCTCCCCGCCGGAGAGCAGCCCCGCCCGCTGTCCGGCGCGGTCGGCGAGGACGGGGAACAGTTCGTGCACGCGACGCAGGGCGCGCGCCCGCTCCGCGCGTCCACGGGGGCCGCCGAGTGCCCCGGCGCGCAGATTGTCCGCGACCGTCATACGGCTGAACACCCGGCGCCCTTCAGGGACTTGGGATACCCCGGCGGCCACCACCCGGTCCGGTGGAAGCCGGTCGAGCGGGCGTCCGCCGAGGGTGACCGTGCCGCCGGTGACCGCTCCCCCGTGGAAGGAGAGGGTCCGGCACACCGCCCGCAGCAGCGTCGACTTGCCCGCGCCGTTGCCGCCGAGCACCGTCACCACGGCTGCCTCGGGCACCTCCAACGACACATGGCGCAGAGCGCGTACGGGGCCGTATCCGACCGACAGTTCCCGCACGAGCAGAGCGGAACCGCCCATGGCATCTCCCTTGTCCTCGCTCGGTGTGGCGCTCACCTCAGCACCGGCGGACACCCCCGTCCACGGGCCGGGGCGGATACGCGGCGGCAGCCCACCGGTGGCGCCCGCCCGTTGTGCACGCGCACAACACCGCGTGTCAGGGGCCTGTGCGACCCCGGGTCCCGGTGGCATCCTCCGGCCATGGGAGGGCGCAGACCGCGGACCGGTCATGACTGGAAGCTGCTCGCGGAGTCGTGCACGGCTCTGCTGGAACGGCTGCCCGAGCTCGTCGACGAGCACGTCAGGCAGCTCACCGAGTACTCCCCCGTCTACGGACAGGTGCTGCCGTACGACCAGCAGTGGCGGGAGGCGGAGACCGCGATGCGCATCGGTATCAAGGCGATCTCCGCGCCGCGGGACTCACCGCGCCGCGATCTGGCGCACGCCGAGGAGGCGGGCAGGCGGCGGGCCCTCCAGGGGCTGCCGCTCGAACTCCTCGTGCACGCCTACCGCGCCGCGGGCTATCTGGTGTGGGACGCACTGATGGAGGGCGCGGCGAGCCGGGAGCCCGAGCGGCTCGGTGTGCTCATGCGGTGCGCCACGATGGTGTGGTCGGCGGTGGACGCGCAGGCCGCGACCGCCTCGGAGTCCTACCTCGCCACGGAACGGGAGCTGCGGCGGCGCACCGACGAGCAGTTGCAGGCGCTGCTCGACGCCCTGCTCGAGGGCCAGGAGGCACCCGGGCTCGCGGCGCGGGCGGCCGCAGGGCTCGATCTGCCCGAGCACGGACCGTACGCCGTCGTCGTGCTGCGGACGGAGCGTCACGACGGACGGGACGTCTGTGTCCGGCCGGTGGTGGGCGCGGGGCTGCGGTTCATCTGGCGGATGCGGGCCGACTGCGAGATCGCGGTGGTGGCGCTGGACGCCGGACAGGGTCTTGACGGGGTGGCCCGGCTGCTGGACGGACGCCGTTCGGGTCCGGGCGGCATCAGTCCTGTGGTCTCGGGTCTCGGCGAGCTGGGGCGGGCCCGGCGGTGGGCCGAACTGGCGCTGCGCACCTGTCCGCCGGACGCGACCGGTGTCGTACGCCTCGACCAGCGGATGCCGACGGCGCTCGTCGTGAGCCAGCCGGAGCTGGCGGGCCGGCTGGTGTCGGACGTGTTCGGCCCGCTGCTGGAGCTCGAACCCGGCGACCGGGCGGTGCTGATCGAGACGCTGGACATGTGGCTGGCCTGCGAGGGGTCCGCCGGGCGCGCGGCAGGACGTCTGTACTGCCACCGGAACACCGTCTTCAACCGCCTGCGCCGGCTGGAACAGCTGACCTCACGCCAACTGGCCCGGCCCCGCGACCTGATCGAGATGACCCTGGCCCTGGACGCCTACCGACTGGCGGGCGCCACGGCGGTCACGGGGCCGGGACGGTGAGACGGGGGCGGGGGCCGGGGCGGGGCGGGTGTGGCCCGCGATTCGTCCCGCGCGGTACAGCCGACGTCCGCGGAACAGCCGCCGCCCGCGGAACAGCCGACGTCCGCAGGACAACCGCAGCCCGCGGCACCCGGCCCAGGGCGGTGAGACCCCGACCCCTCAGACGAGGAAGTCCCGCCCGATGTTCTCCGCGACCCGCTCCAGGATCGGCCCGGCGTCGGCGATGCACTTCGCGATGTCCGGCTCCGCCTCGGTGAGCGGATAGGCCCGCCGGATGCCCGCCCTGCCGAGCGCCTCGGGCGGCAGGGCCAGACGGCCGCAGACCGCGACGACCTCCTTGCCCTGCGCCCGGGCGGCGGCCGCGACCCCGGCGGGCGCCTTTCCGTGCAGGGTCTGCGCGTCCAGCGACCCCTCACCGGTGATCACCAGCGTGGCACGCTCCAGCGCGGACGCGAAGCCGAGCACATCGAGCATCACGTCGATGCCGGGCCGGAAGCGTGCGCCGAGGACCAAGGCCCCGTAACCGACCCCTCCCGCGGCACCGGCGCCGGGCGCGCCGGCGTACCCGGCGGCCTTCGGCCCGATCTCCTTCTCCAGGACACCGGCGAAGTGGGTGAGGGCGGTGTCCAGCACCGCCACGTCGTCGGGACCGGCGCCCTTCTGAGGGCCGTAGACGGCGGGCGCGCCCTGGGGGCCGGTCAACGGGTTGTCCACGTCACTGGCGAGGACGAGGTCGACCGCGGCGAGCCGGTCGTCCAGGCCGGACAGATCGGCCTTCTGCACGTCACTCAGCGCGGCGCCGCCGGGAGCCACCGGCTCACCGTCCGCGTCGAGGAAGCGCGCGCCGAGCGCGGAGAGCATGCCCGCGCCGCCGTCCGTCGTCGCGCTGCCGCCCACGCCGAAGACGATCGTGCGCGCACCGGCGTCCAGCGCGGCGCGCAGCAGTTCCCCGGAGCCGTACGTCGAGGACGAGAGCGGCGCGAAGACGCCCTTGGGCAGCCGCTGCAACCCGCTCGCCTCGGCCATCTCCACGACCGCGGTGTCCCCGCGCAGCGCGAACGCGGCGGTCACCTCGTGGCCCAGCGGTCCGGCCACGCGCACCTCGCGGCGCTCGAATCCGGCCGCGACCGCCGCGTCGACGGTGCCGTCGCCGCCGTCGGCCACGGGCAGCGACTCGACCTCGACGTGCGGCGCGGCCCGTCGCAGCCCGGCCGTCACCCGCTCCGCGACCTGTACGGCCGTGAGCGATCCCTTGAACTTGTCCGCCGCGATGAGCACACGCGGGGTCCGATCCACAGCAGCGTCCGCCACCTTGCATTCCCCTTGCTTCCTGGCCTTGCACACGTCAAGGCAGTCGCGCCGCTGCGACCATAACCGGAGCGGGCCCCCGCCGTCATGCCCCTGCCCAACCCGCGGGACCGCCCCGGCGTACCCGGCTCCGCCCCGTCCCGGCGCGCACGCCCGGCCGGAATTGGGTAGACCGGAGCCATGACCCCTGTGGGCACCGACATCGCCGACCGCGTCCTCGGAGGCTGGCTGGGCCGGATCGCGGGCAACATGCTCGGCAAGCCGGTCGAGCAGGGCGACCACTGGACGCGGGACCGGATCGACCGCTATCTGCGGCAGGCCGGGGCCCTGCCCCTGACCGACTATCTCCCCGGGCCCGCCGACGAAGACGGGGGCGAGTTCGAGCTGCGGCCGGAGTGGCGCAGCTGCGTGCGCGGCCGCATCCACGGCAGCTGCCGTGACGACGACGTGGACTACGCGATCCTCGGACTCGACCTGCTGGAGACGCACGGCTTCTCGTTCAGCACCGAGCAGGTCGGTGACCTGTGGCTGGCGCGCCTTCCGTATCTCCAGACGTTCACGGCGGAGCGCGCCGCCTACCGCAACCTCGCCAAGGGCCTGAAACCGCCGGTGACGGCGACGTACGAGAATCCCTACCAGGAGTGGATCGGCGCGCTGATCCGCGCGGACGTCTACGGCTGGACGTCCCCGGGACTGCCGAAGCGCGCGGCCTCGCTGGCCCGCCGTGACGCCGTTCTGTCCCATACAGGCAACGGTGTCTACGGCGCGATGTGGGCGGCGGCGCTGATCTCCGCGTCCTTCACCGCCCCGTCCGTCCGGGACGCGCTGGGCACGGCGCTCGACGTGATCCCGGCGAGCAGCCGTCTGTCCCGTACCGTGCGCCGGGTGATCGCGCTCCACGAGACCCGTATGACCTGGGAGGACACGCTCACCACCCTGTCCGAGGAGACCTCGGGGATGGGCTGGATCCACACGGTCCCGAACGCGGCGGTGCTGACCGCCGGGCTGCTGTACGGCGACGGGGACTTCACCCGCACCATCACGCTGACGGTCCGGGGCGGCCTGGACACGGACTCGAACGGCGCGACCGCGGGTTCCGTCGCGGGCGTCCTGTGCGGGGCGGAGGCGATTCCCCCGCAGTGGAAGGACCCGCTGGAGGACACCGTCCGCAGCGCGGTGTTCGGCTTCGACGGGGTACGGATCAGCGAGCTGGCATCACGCACGGTCGCCCTGGTCGAAGCCTGAGCCGGAACCCGGGCCCGCGGCGCTGGCGGAGATCCGGTCCGGGCCGGGTTCCGGGGCCGGCGCAGACGGAGGCGCCGCCGAAGGCGCAGACGGAGAACGCGCGGGTCTTCTCGTTACCCTGCCGAAGTGACCACTTCGGACTTCGCCGCGTACATCGCCGGCCTGCCCCGCGTCCTCGCCGGGGCCGCCACCCTCTTCCGCGACACCGACGGGCGGGTACTGCTCGTCGAACCGAACTACCGCGAGGGCTGGACACTTCCGGGCGGAACGGTGGAGTCGGACGAAGGCGAGAGCCCGCGGCAGGGCGCGCGCCGCGAGACCGCCGAGGAGATCGGCCTGGACGTGGAGCTCGGACGGCTGCTGGCGGTCGACTGGGTCCTCGGGACGGGACGCCCGCCGCTGGTGGCCTATCTGTACGACGGTGGGGTGCTGGGCGAGCGGGACCTGGAGGCGATCCGGCTCCAGGAGGAGGAGCTGCTGTCCTGGCGGCTGGTGCCGCGCGAGGAGCTGGCCGCCCACCTGCCGGGCGCCTCGGGCCGCCGGGTCCTCACCGCGCTCGACGTCCTGGCGGACGGTTCGGGAACGGCGGAACTGGAGAACGGCCACCGGGTGGGCTGACGAGCAGTCCGTGGTTGGCTGACCAGCGGTCCGCCCGGTACGCGACCAGCCCCGGCGGGCCGCCGGGACCGGTCACAGCCCGGCGGCCGAGAGCTCACCTCTCGGCCGCCGGGCATGTGTTTCGCGATGTGGTCCCCCGTCGGGGTTCTCGTCAGGGTTCCCCGACGGGGTCGAGTGCGGTCAGCCGAGGATCCGGGCCTTCTGCGCCTCGAACTCGGCCTCACTGAGCACGCCCTGGGCCTTGAGCTCCCCGAGCTGCTTCAGCTGATCGATCTTGCTGGTCATGTCATCGGCCGGAGCAGCGGGCGGAGGCGGAGGCGGGGGCTGCTGCTCCTGGTACTGCTGCTGCGTTTCCTGCTGCGCCCACCGTCCCTGCTGACGACGTGACACACGATTCGAGACGGCGGTGGCCGTACCGGCCACCACGGCGGTGCGGGCGACCCCGCGGAGGAGACCTGGCACGGTGGTTTCCTTTCCGGCGCGAGACATACGGAACGAGCCCGAAAGGGATTCCATCCCCTGCGCGCACCGAATTGACCTCGGCGCACCGGGCAGCTCCATTGGAGCACCGAACGCATTCCCCCGCACCTCGATCCCGCCCCCGTCGGGCGTGATATCCGAGATCTGCCGGTCCGTCATTCCCATGGCAAGCTGAAATGTGGGCCACCGACCGTCGCCCGGTCAGTGGCGAGGTCTACGCAGGAGGAGCTCGCAATGGCCACGACGGGTATGCACCAACGGGGAACCGCCGGCAGTTCGGGGGCGTGGGTGTCCGGCTGGACCGCCTTCGCAGGAGTCATGATGATCTTCGGAGGTGCGATGGCGATATTCCAGGGGATCGCCGCCATCGCCAAGGACGACGTCTTCGTCACCACCGGCAACTACGTCTACACCTTCAACCTCACGAGCTGGGGCTGGATCCACCTCACCCTCGGCGTCCTGGTCGTCCTCGCCGGCATCGCCGTGTTCCGCGGCATGCTGTGGGCCCGGATCGCAGGCATCACCCTGGCGGGACTGGCCATGGTCGCCAACTTCATGTGGCTGCCGTACTCCCCGGTGTGGGCCAGCGTGTTGATCGCGATCGACGCCTTCGTCATCTGGGCGTTGTGCGTCGGAACCGACCGGGACGCCCGTACCGCGTAGCCGGCCGCGACCTCTCTGAATCCCAGGCCGACGGCGGCCCCGCACCGACGGGTGCGGGGCCGCCGTCGGTGCGGAATCACCGTCGGCCTGCGACTCTCCTGCGTCTTCGCGAGCGCTCGCGAAGACGCAGGAGAAAACGGATGCGGAGACGGACTATCCGGCGTCCGTCTCTTCGAGCGCTGCCAGCACGGCAGGCACGGGGATACGGCCGGAGGCGACCAGCTGGGCTCCCCCGCGCCGCAGCGCGGCGGCGAAGGGCGCCGCCCACACGTTCTCGTAGACCAGGATTCCGGCGGAGTTGCCGGGCTCCAGCGCCTTCCCGGCCTCCGCGATGTCGTCCTCGCCCAGCAGGCCGGAGGACACACCCTCGAACACGGCTAGGTCGAGGGCTCCGTCTCCGTCGAAGTCGGCGACCTCCATGCCGGCGACGGTTCCGTCCTCGTCCTTTCTCACGAACAAAAGGTCGAGAATCCGAATGAGGCCGCGGTCGACGAGATCGACCAGGATCGGAAGCCCCTCACCGGTCATTCGGTTACCGGGAAACTCCACGACGATATAGTCGATCGGTCCCATCTCGACGAATTCATCTTCGCTCACGGCTTCACCCCTGCGTGGTCATGGTCTTCCCCCGCCCCTGGTCAATGCCATTGCAGCACCGGACGGTAGCCACCGCATTTCGGTACGACGCCTTGGCCGGTGCCCGGACGGCGCGGGCCGGGTCGTCCGGAGGGGGTCACGCGGTCAGCTGGTAGATGCTCTTGCCCACCAGCCACAGCCCCAGGAACAGGAACAGCGACACCAGCGCCTTGTCCTGATGCCGCTCCATCCACGCGCGCAGCTTTTCGAGCCGCACATGGGCCGTTCGCGGGGCGAAGGTGGCGTAGAGCTCCATCGTCAGAAGGCTGGAACTGGCCAGCAGGACGTAGCCCATCAGGGCCGCGTACGACGCGGCGTGCCCGAGGTCGGCGCTCACGACGGTGGAGGCGCCGGCCGCGATCATCCCCCACGGCTGGAGCAGCAGCGCGAGTCCGGCCGCCGTCCAGGGGGAGATGCGTTCGATCCGGGACATGAAACCGGAGTGCTGCGGCCGCTTGCCCATGTTGCGCCGGGCGCGTTCCGCGTAGAGGACGAGTCCGACGCCGATGGCCAGTTTTCCGGCCAGCGCGGCCGTGGACGGCGCGGACCTGGGGGGCGGTGGCTGTCCGCCGGTCATGAGCAGCACGGCGGCGATGATCCCGACGAAGGAGGCAAGCCAGGTCAGGATGAAGGCGAGGCCCTTCCAGATCCCGTTGCGCGACGAGAGCACCAGCACGAATCCGGTGACCGGCAGCGGGTCCAGGGTGATCGCCAGACCGATGAGGAGCAGGTCAAGGACCATCGCCGCCCCCGCGTGGTCCCGCCGGGCCCGGCGCCGCCGTATCGCGCATGACTTCATCGTCACCTCCCCCGGGCAGGTCCACAAATCCGGTGTTCCGCCACGGGCGGGGGCCCGATCGGCCCAACTCGCCGGACATATGGCCCGGGGCTACCTTGGTGATCGGACCGGGCCCCTCCACCTCGACCTGTGCGCCGCCGACCGCGTGTACGTCGCCGGCGCGCCGCGCGTGGCCGACGAGCCGGACGCAGTCGGCCGCCCGCACGTACCCGACAGGAGCTTCCCTCCCGAGCATCGGCGCGGTGATCCCTCGCCGACCGCCCTCGCCGGCGCCCCGCGCACCGGCGACCTCTTCGCGGAGCGTCTGCAATGACTCCCAAACACCCGGCCGGCAGCCATCCCCCGCACCACACCGCGGCGGAACGCGCCGCGCTCGGCAAGGCCGCCCGGTCGGCCGTGCCGCGCTCCAGCCACGCCGACTTCGCCCCCGCGCCGAAGCGGCCGGACCCGGTGGACATCGTGGAGGCGCAGTCCGCGACCCGGGTGCCCGAGCTCGTACCGATCCGCTACGGCCGGATGACCGAGTCGCCGTTCCGTTTCTACCGCGGGGCGGCCGCCATCATGGCCGCGGACCTCGCCGGCACTCCCCGGTCCGGGATCAGGGCCCAACTGTGCGGTGACGCTCACCTGTTGAACTTCCGGCTGCTGGCCTCGCCGGAGCGCCGGATGATGTTCGACATCAACGACTTCGACGAGACGCTGCCCGGCCCCTGGGAGTGGGACGTCAAACGGCTGTCCGCCAGCTTCGTCATCGCGGGCCGGGCGAACGGCTTCAGCGCCAAGGAGCGCGCCGACATCGTCCGTACGACGGTACGGTCGTACCGCGAGTGGATGAGACGCTTCGCCGGGCTGGGCAATCTCCCCGTGTGGTACACGCACTTCGACGAGGACTGGGTACGGACCCATATCGCCGGGGACCTGGGGTCGCGGGGCCGGGACCAGTGGAAGAGGACGACCGACAAGGCGCGGACCCGGGACACTCTCCAGGCGTTCAACAAGCTCACGCACATCGTCGACGGCAAGGCCCTGATCGCCCCGGATCCCCCGCTCGTCGTACCGTTGCAGGATCTGCTCCCCGACATGGAGCGGGACGCTCTGGAGAAGCAGCTCCGCAGGCTGATCGGGAGCTACGGCAAGAGTCTGAACTCGGACCGGCGTTACCTGCTGGAGGGGTACCAGTTCGTCGACGTGGCCCGCAAGGTCGTCGGGGTCGGCAGTGTCGGCACCCGCTGCTGGATCATCCTCCTGCTCGGCCGGGACGAATCGGATCCGCTGCTGCTCCAGGCCAAGGAGGCGGACGAGTCGGTGCTGGCGCCGTACGCAGGCGCGAGCGAGTTCCGGACGCAGGGCGAGCGTGTGGTCGCGGGCCAGCGGCTGATGCAGGCCACCAGCGACATCTTCCTGGGCTGGGAGCGGGCCGCCGGTATCGACGGCCGCCGACGCGACTTCTACGTACGGCAGTTGCGGGACTGGAAGGGCATCGCCGAGCCCGAGCTCATGGTGCCGGCCGGCATGCGGGCCTTCGGCGAGCTGTGCGGTGCCACGCTGGCCCGCGCGCACGCGAGGTCGGGCGACCGGATCGCCATCTCCTCCTATCTGGGCGGGGGTGACGTCTTCGACCGGGCGCTCGTCCCGTTCGCCGAGGCGTACGCGGACCAGAACGAGAAGGACCATCAGGCACTCGTCGACGCCGTCCGCTCGGGGCGCGTCCGGGCCGAAGCGGCCTGACAAGACAAGGAGGCCAGCATGGATCGCTATCCGCCCATCGCCGACCACGGTCTGATCGGGGACCTCCAGACCGCGGCCCTGGTCTCGTCACAGGGTGTGGTCGACTGGTTCGCGGCACCGCGCTTCGACTCCCCCAGTGTCTTCGCCTCGCTGCTCGACCACGACGGGGGCGGCTTCTTCCGCCTCGCGCCCGATCACCCCGAGGGAACGTGGAGGCAGCTCTACTACCCGGACTCGGCCGCCGTGGTGACCCGCTTCATGTCCCCGGACGGCGTGGGCGAGACCATCGACTACATGCCGGTCCTCACGGGCCTGACACCGAGCGACCGGCACACTCTCGTACGCATCATCCGTACCGTGCGCGGCACCGTGCACTTCGGACTGGAGTGCCGGCCGCGCTTCGACTACGCGCGGGCGCGCCACGAACTCGACCTGTCGTCCGGCACGGCGACGTTCCGGTCCCCGGGAGCGACCGCCTATCTCCAGGGCAACATCCCGCTCGAACGCGACGGCGACGACGTCCGGGGCGGCATCACCCTGAAGAACGGCGAGACGGCGGCCGCGCTGTTCACGGTGTGCGGGCCCGATGGCGAGGTTCCGCCGCAGCCGTCGATCGACGGGGTCACCGACGACCTCTGGAGCAACGTCGACTTCTGGCAGAAGTGGGTGCGCACCTCGAACTACCGGGGCCGCTGGACGGAGATGGTGCACCGCTCCGCCATCACCCTCAAGCTCCTGACCTACGCCCCGACCGGAGCGCCGGTCGCCGCCGCCACGATGGGGCTGCCGGAACAGGTCGGCGGCGAACGCAACTGGGACTACCGCTACACCTGGGTGCGGGACGGCTCCCTGTCGGTGCGGGCGCTGCTCGACCTCGGTTTCGTGGAGGAGGCGACCCACTTCACCCGTTGGCTGGGCGAGCGGCTGCGGGAGCGCGAAGGGCCGGACGACGAACCCCTCCAGATCATGTACCGGGTGGACGGCGACCCGCATCTCACGGAGGAGGTCCTGGAGCACTTCGAGGGCTACCGCGGCTCGTACCCGGTACGGGCCGGCAACGCGGCCACCGGCCAGTTGCAGCTCGACATCTACGGCGAGGCCCTCTACGCGCTGGCCGAGGGCCGCGCTGTGGGTGAACAGGGCGGCTACCAGGGCTGGAAGGCGCTGACCGGCATCCTCGACTGGCTCGCCGACTCCTGGGACCGCCCGGACGAGGGAGTCTGGGAGACACGGGGCGGGCGCAAGGACTTCACCTACAGCCGGATCATGTGCTGGGCCGCCTTCGACCGGGGCCTGAAGCTGGCCACGGAGTTCAGCAGGCCGGCCGACACCGTCCGCTGGACGAAGGCCCGGGACGCGATCCTCGAACAGGTCATGGCGCGCGGCTGGAACAAGGAGCAGCGGGCCATCGTCCAGCACTACGACAGCGACGTCCTGGACGCGTCGCTGCTGCTGGCCCCCCGCGTCGGCTTCGTGTCCCCGCGGAGCCCCGGCTGGCTGACCACACTGGACGCCATGGAGCGCGTCCTCGTCTCCGACAGCCTCGTCTACCGCTACGACCCGAAGGCCTCCCCGGACGGACTGCGCGGCTCCGAGGGGACGTTCAGCCTCTGCACGTTCCTGTACGTCGACGCGCTCGCCCGGGCGGGACGGCTCCCCCAGGCCCGCTACACCTTCGAGAAGATGCAGACGTACGCCAACCATGTCGGCCTGTTCGCCGAGGAGATCGGCCCCAGTGGCGAGCAACTGGGCAACTTCCCACAGGCGTTCACCCATCTCTCCCTCATCATGGCCGCGACGACGCTGGACGAGGCCCTCGACCGGCTGCGGCCCTGAACGGCGGGATGTCCGGGCCCTGCGGAAGCAGTTCGACGGTCACGAAGGACACCACGGCGGCGAGCACGATCACCGGCACCGTTGCCGAGTTGCCCACCAGGAGCACGACCAGCACGACACAGCTGACCGGCAGCCTGAGAGCGGCGGCGGACGCGGCGGCCATGCCCGCCGCCATGGCCGGCGCGACGCCGAACCCCGGGAGCGGTGCCAGCAGGGCGCCCATCGCCCCGCCGAGGAACAGCGAGGGGAACACCGGGCCGCCCCTCAAGGTGCCCAGGCACAGGCCGTACGCGATGGACTTGAGCACCACCACGGCCACCAGGCTGCCGACCGACCACGCGTGCGGGTGGGCGGCGAGCTGGGCGAGGGTGTTCTGGCCGGACAGGGCCACCTCGGACGGCGAGCGCCCGGTGAGGGCCGCGTAGAGCGCCGCGCAGCCGCCGGCGCCGAGCGCGCACAGCACGGTGGTCCGCAGGGTGTGCGAGGCCACGGAGCGGGCCGCGTACCGGCCGCCCACGATCACCCAGTGGATGCCGACCCCGATGACGAACGCCATGAGCACCGACCAGACCACGTCCCCGGTGTCGAGGGTCGAGGGCGCGGGCAGTCCGATCTTGAGGCTGCCGGTCTGGAGTCCGGTCCAGTCGCCGAATCCGGTGAACACGATGGCGCCGACCCCGCTGGCGAGCAGCGCGGGCAGCATCACCGCGAAGAGCTGGGGCCCGCCCACACCGGCGACCTCCATCAGCAGCACGGCGGCCACCAGGGGGCTGCCGAAGATCGCCGAGATGGCCGCGGCGGCGCCCGCCGCACCGAGCAGCGCCGTGCTCGCCTTGGTCGCGGGAGCCCGTACGAGATCCCGGAAGAGCAGGGCCAGACCGCCGCCGAGGGCGATCAGCGGTGACTCCGGGCCGAGCACCGCTCCCAGCGGGAGGCTGGCCAGAGCGGCGAGCGCGACGCCCGGCAGTGCCGAGGTCGACACCCCGCCGGCGTGCAGTCCCGAGGCCGGGATGTGTCCGCCGCGGCCCGGAAGCCACAGCACGATCAGGCCCACCAGCACCCCGGCCAGAAGCATCGGGGGAAGCGGCCACCACCACGGCGGATCCGACCAGCCGAGATCGTGCGGCCACTGCTCCCACATCAGATGTTCCAGCTCGTGGAGCAGCACCAGGAACCAGAACGCGACCAGCGAGACCGGGACGCCGATCACGGCACAGAACACCAGCGCGCGCCGGTACGCGGGCTGGACCAGCATGTCCCGCAACTGCTCGGCCTCGGTGGGCTGACTCGCCACCGGAGCCCCACCCCCGGCCTCCCCGGACGACTCCCCCGAAACAGCTCCGGACTCCCGGGACTTCCCGGATTCCCCGGACTCCCGGGACGCCCCCGACCTCCCGGACTCCCCCGGCTTCCCGGGCTCCCCGGGCTCCCCGGACCCTCCAGGCTCCCCGGACTCCTCCGGCTTCGGCTCGGTGATGGCTCTTCTCCTACGTCCGCTCGGAGGAATGCTGCCGTCGGAGCGCGAGCGTACCCACGGGGCCCGCCGCACCGGCGCTGCCCGCGCACGGACCCCCGAAAACCCTCCGGGTGGACGCGCCGCCGACACTCCGGCGGCCCGCCGCGGGCTTCCTGCCGGGCAGGCCTTCGGCGCCACACCCACCGCGATCCGACACATCCACCGCCTCGGCCGTGTCTGGCACTCCCGCGCCCCAGGCGGCCCCGGCGCGCCAGATGTGACCGCTTGTACGCCGCCGGATTCACCCACCGCCGCGGGAAACATCGACGTGGCCGTCCGGGCGGAAGGCTTCGAGGTGCTCCTCGGGTCACCCGATTCCGGGATCGCGTTTCGCGCCGGCACTGCTCGGTTGGCCAGGACACACGCGTATCTCGCCTCGGGCAGTCACTGAATCCCGACACCCGTGTCCGAACGCCCATCCGTCCGTCATGCCATGCTCAGATCATGAGCGCATTCAGGAGTGATCTGGACCTGGAGGTCTACGACGTGACCGGCAACGGTGTGCAGGTCGACGTCGCAACCAACGCCCTGAACGGCACCGTTCGGCTGGCGGTGCTGTTCACCCAGGAGATCTTCCTGTCGGCCGATGACGCCGAGCGAGTCGCCCAATCGCTGCTGCGCGCCGCGGAACACGCTCGCCGCTTCGAACCGAAGCCGGCCCCGGAGCTGTAGAAGGCCGCGAACGGGCCACTTCGAGGGATTCATCGTCGGCTCGCCGCGCGCAGGCGTTTGCCTCGCCTTCCCGCTGCCGCCTTGAGGGGGATCAGCACCACCCACCACAACTTCGCGACCGTCGGGGACACGAAGGCAAGCGGCACCGCGATGGTGAAGACGGCCACCGTCGACGCCAGATCGGCCACATCGTTGCGGGCGACGGAGTCGGGGAGGGCCTCGCCGCCGAGCCACGGGCGCTTCCACAACACGACCGCCAGCGCGAGCTGTGCCGCTCCCACGGCCGCGACGGCGCCGGAGTAGGCGGCCACCGACTGCGGCCTGTCCCCGTACTCGGCCAGCAGGGTGGTGGGGAAGGGCATCAGGGCGACCAGTCCCAGGCTCAGCAGGCCGAGCCGGATGACCGTCCCGTCGACTTCCCGTGTGTACCGGAACATCTCGTGGTGGCCCCGCCAGAACGCCGCGATGGCCAGGAAGCTGATGGCGTACGCCACCAGGTTGGGCATCACATCGCCCAGCGCCCGCTCGAAACCGGCGGGGTCCAGCCCGGCGGGCAGCGTGATGTCCAGCGCCAGCAGCGTCATCGCGATCGCGAAAACGCCGTCCGACAGCGCGAGGAGCCGCGCCGCGCCCCCCTCGTCGTCCCTCGCTTGCCCATGGCCGTTCACAGCCCCTCACCCTAGGATCAAACATCCTGGAATGCCCTGATTGACCCTTCCTCGTGCAGGCGGCCTTCGGTGGTGGGCGAACGAGCCTGGATCCGAGGCGGTTGCCGAACGAACGACAGGCCCTGGACACCGCCACGTGGTGGCCGCGCCGGAGCCGCTGCGTCGCTGGGCGGCAAGCCGTTCCGGCGCTCCCGGGGGTCCGTTCGGAGGACCGTCGGGAGCGGCGGGCCGGTCCGGGGCGGGGCCTGCTCCTACGTTCGATCCCATGACGAACGCAGACACAGACCGTGCCCAGGCGCCCACCCGACGAGGCGCGCTCGCCGGGCTCGCAGCCGGGGCGGGGGCGGTGGTGCTGTCCGCGGCCTCGGCCGCCTCGGCGAACTCGGCACCGGCGTTCGTGACGGAGCGTGGCGCCCGCCCTTCGGCCCCGGCTCCCGCGTCGCCGACGCCCGGTGCCATGCAGTTGTTCACGGATCCGGGGCTCAACTTCAACGCGCTGCTCGCGCTCGGGGGCGCCGGGTTCGGCGCGGCCGAGGTCGGGGAGGTGCTGACCGCCGTCAACGCCATCAACGCCGCCGGGGCGAGCGAGCAGACGTACACCGCGGAGTTCCGCCGCTGGGGCGACCGGCTGACGGCCACCGCCTCGCCTCACGAGCAGACACGTCGCGCCCACGCGCTGCGCGCCGCCCAGTACTACGGTCAGGCGCTGTTCTTCGTGCTCGGCTCGGACGCCCCGGGTGACGAGAGGAAGGTCTATCTGGCGGGGCGCCGGTCGTGGGACACCTTCGCCCGGCTGTGCACGCCGGCGGCGATCACCGACCAGGTCCCCTACCGGGGCGGGGTCTCGATTCCCGTCTGGCTCTTCCGCCCCGACGACTCGGGCAGGCCCCGGCCGACCGTCATCCTGACCAACGGCAGCGACGGCCCGAACGTCGACATGTGGACCTACGGGGTCTCGGCCGCGCTCGCCCGCGGCTGGAACGCGCTCGTCTACGACGGCCCGGGCCAGGGCCAGTTGCTCTTCGTCGACCAGCTCGTGTTCAGCCCGCGCTGGGAGCAGGTGGTCTCGCCGCTCGTGGACTGGCTGGAGCGTCGCAGGGACGTCGACGCCCGCCGGATTGCGCTGACCGGCCTGTCCATGGGCGGTGACCTCGCACCGCGCGCCGCCGCCTTCGAGCACCGGATCGCCGCACTGGCCGCGCTGCCGGGCTGCCTCAGCCCGTGGCTGGGCTTCCCCGAGGAGCTCCGGAGCATCGTGACCCCCGACAAGGCGGAGACCAACCGCATCTGGAACGAGGAGGTCGCCCCCGGACTGACGCCGTCCGAGCAGTTCGTCCTCAAGAAGCGGATCGAGCCCTTCTCGATCCCGGCGATGCTCGCCGCCCGGCAGGGCCGGCTCTTCACCGACTTCTGGACACCGGCCCAGCGCATCATGGCGCTCGACATCACGCGGATCGTGGGCCGCATCGCCTGCCCCACACTCGTCCTCGACTACGACGACGAGCTGTTCTACCCGGGACAGCCGCGCGAGTTCTTCGAACTGCTGCGCACCCGCAAGGAGTACAAGCTGATGCGGGCGGCCACCGGCGCCCAGCTGCACTGCTCACCGATGGCGCCGCAACAGCACTGCGAGGTCGTCTTCGACTGGCTGGAGGACACCCTGGGCCGGGGCGCCCACCGTTAGCCGGCACCGGGTCAGGCCCTGCCCCCGCCGCCCCTCAAGGGCGGATCCCGTCGCAGGCCAGGTGCAGGTGGCGCGGGCCGCGCAGTACGGCGTTCTGCCGGTACGGGGGCGGGTCCTCCAGCAGTCGTGGGTTCTCCAGCCGCAGGGCCAGCTCCGCGAGGGCGAACTGGGTTTCCAGCCGGGCCAGCGGTGCGCCGAAGCAGCTGTGGATGCCGCTGCCCAGGCCGAGGTGCTGGATGTCCGGCCGGTCAGGGTCGAAGCGGTCCGGGTCCTCGAATCGCTGGGGGTCGCGGTTGCCCGACGCCAGGACCAGCCACACGGGGGCGCCCTTGGGGATGGTGACCCCGCGGACCTCGATGTCGGCCAGGGTGGTGCGCTGCGGCACCAGTTGCACCGGCGGCTCGAAGCGCAGCAGTTCCTCGACGATGGGCACGGCCAGCCGCGGATCCGCGCGCAGCCTCTTGAGGACGCCGGGATTGCGCAGGAGGGTCAGCATCCCGTTGGTGATCAGGTTGACCGTGGTCTCGTGTCCCGCGATCAGCAGCAGCGCGGCGGTGCTGAGCAGTTCCATCGTGGTCATCGGGCCGTCCTCGCCCTTGGCCGTGGCCAGCTGGGAGAGCATGTCCTCCCCCGGGTTCTTGCGGCGGTCCTCGATCAGGCCGGCCAGGTACATGCCCAGCTGCATCCGGGCGTCCTGCGTGCCCTTGTCCCGCTCGGCGGGATCGGCGCCCGGGTCGGGGTCAAGGCTCGCGGCGAGGATGTCCGCCCAGGTGTGGAAGCGCGACTCGTCCTCGCGCGGCACCCCGAGCAGCCGGCAGATCACCGTCACCGGGAAGGGGTACGAGAACTGTTCCACCAGGTCGATCCGGTCCGGGTCGCCGATGCCGTCGATGAGGCCGGTGACGATGCCACGGAGCTCCCCGCGCATCCCGTCGACCCGGTGGGGGGAGTGCGGCGGGCCGAAGGGACGGTTCGTCATGCGCCGCAGCCGGTCGTGCTCCGGAGGGTCGAGCCGCAGGAAGCTCGGCGGCAGGGTGCTCTCCTGCGGGGGTGCCTCGGTGGCGAGCGGATCGGCGGCGTTCGAGGACAGATTGCCGGCGTCGGAGCTGATCCGGGGATCGTGCAGAAGGCCGCGGATCTCGTGGTAGGTGCTGATCACGTACGGCCCGTCGGCCTCGTGGTGCACCGGCGTCCTGCGCAGCTCCTTGTAGATCGGGTACGGGTCGGCCCGGTTGGCGTAGTCCAGGATCTGGTGCAGCAGGGATTGCGTCATGGCGAGTCCTAGCGTCCTCGTGGCCTGCGGTCAGTGCGCCGGGGTGAACGTCATCCGGCGGTCGGCCGGCGAGTATCCGCTGAGGGTCACGGTGGGGCCGTGGGTGGGGACCGAGGGGTCGGGGAAGTCCGCGTCGAGCGGCCGCTGTCCGTCCGGGCGCCGGTCGACCGTGGCGAACGGCGGCGGGAACGGCGCGGTGGTCTCGATCAGCTCCTGGTAGAACGGCAGCCATCGGGCATGGTCGAAGGCGACCGCGCCGATGACACGCCCCTGGTACCCGTAGACGCCGAGGAACCGGTGATCCGCCAGTGATCCCTGGGAGATGAGGATCTCCGTCCCCATCGACGGGATCCCGACGGACTTGATGTTGACCCCGAACTGCGAGGACCAGAACGCCGGAACCTCCATGTGGGGCAGGCGGTCGATGCTCTCGCTGAGCATGTTGTGTGCCGCGATCCGGGCCTGCGAGACGGCGTTGCCCCAGTGCTCCAGGGAGAGGAACTGGTAGCCGAACAGGGCGTTGGGGCAACGCGCGACGTCACCGGCTGCGTAGATGTCGTCGGTGACGATCCCGCGGATGTCGAAGGCGCGGCATCCGGCGTCGCAGGCGATGCCGCGGGGACCGGCGCCGAGCCCGGACCCGGCGAGCCATTCGGTGTTGCGGAGGGCTCCGAGCGAGACGATCACCACGTCGGTCTCCACGGTGGAGCCGTCGGACAGGTGCGCGGCGCGCACCCTTCCCGCGGCGTCGCCCTCCAGGGCGGTCACCATGACCCCGCACCGCAGGTCCACGCCGTGTTCGCGCTGCATCTCGGCGGCGACCGCGCCGACCACCCCGCCGAGCGCGCCGACCAGGGGTGCGGCGCCACGTTCTGCGACGGTGACGGGGAGGCCGCGTTCGCGGCAGGCGGAGGCGATCTCCGAGCCGGTGAATCCGGCGCCGATGACCAGGACTCGCCTGGGGCCCGCGTCGAGCCGTCGCGCGAGCGCGGCACTGTCGTCCCGGCTCCGCAGCACGAAGACGCCGTCGAGTTCCGCCTCGGCCTCGTGCGGCCACGGTCGCGCCCGTACGCCGGTGGCGATCAGCAGCCGGTCGTACGGCACTTCGTCGCCGTCGGCCAGCCGCACCCGCTTGGCGGCCATGTCCAGACCGGTGGCCGGGGTGCCGAGCCGCCAGGTCGCGTCGACGGGCCTGAGCCTGGGCAGTGCGGTGCGGTCGGCGCTCGCCCTGCCGAGCAGCACCTGCTTGGACAGCGGCGGCCGGTCGTACGGTTCACAGGGTTCGTCGCCGATCATGGTCAGTGACCCCGCGAAGCCCTTCTCCCGCAGGGTCTCGGCGGCCCGCAGACCGGCCAGCGAGGCGCCGACGACGACGATGCGGCCATCGCGTTTGAGCCGCTCCAGGGATCCGTCACCGGCCATGGGACACCACTTCGGCCGGTACGTCCCCCACGGCGGGTGCCGCGCCCTCGGCGTCCACGGCATCGACGAGGATGGCGTTGACCGGACAGGCCGCGGCGGCGCGGTCCAGTTTCTCGCGCTGTGCCTCGTCGGCCTCCGGGACGTACAGCAGCGCCTCCTCGCCGTGCATGGCGAAGACCTCGGGGGCGAGGAACGCGCACTGCGCGTACCCCTGACAGCGGTTCAGATCGACGGCAATCCTTACCACGGGATCGGTCCTCTCCAAGGGCCCGGTCAACCCTCCTGCGACCACTCTCGACGTGCGGACGGGAAGCGGCGACGAGAAGCGGACCGTTCGAGTGAGCTGTGCGGCCGGATCAGGCGGGGGCCGCGGGCGGTGCCGCGGCGGGACGCCGGCCCCGCAGGATGTTCAGGCTGAGGAGCAGCGCCCAGGTGGGGAAGACCAGCTCGGACCAGGGGACGCCCGATCCCGCGACGAGCAGCGTCAGACCGGCCAGATAGCCGATGACGACGAGCGGGCGCGGGAGGACGCCGAGCCGCCGGCCGATGGTCGAGGTCGCGATGATGAACACCGCCGCCATCCGCATGGCGTACGTCGTCAGCAGGGCGTACGCGAAGTGGCTGCCGAAGGCGGAGGAGTTCTGCCGGCTTTCGCCGAGCACGGTCCCGGCCGCCGCGGCGGCGGCGAACAGCGTGGCGACGAAGACCAGGCCGCTGCCCAGGAACACGGTGGCGACGAACCGGTCCTCTGCCCGGCCCGCCTGCTCACGCAGGGCGCCCATGAACCAGAGGAACGCGATCCCGGCGAAAGGCACCAGCTCAAGGGCCGTGCGAACGCCGCTCCGCTGTCCGGCGTCGAGGGTCGCGCCGTCCTCACCGCCGGGCAGCGCGATGCGCACCAGCACGATCGCCGCGGCCATCAGGATCGCGAACAGCACCCCGGCCACCCCGGCGGCCCGGGGTGTCGCGAGGCTATCGGACTTCCGCTCCATGGTCTCCCGCCTTCTGCCGGCTCCCCCTTCGTACAGACACCAGCGATCGCGGAACCACGCCACCGGGGTCACTCGGGAGAGGAGCGTGGTGCGCCATACGGGTCATGCCCACGGGCCGGACCCGTACCGTTCAGAGGACTGAGCCGTACGCGCCCCGGAGCAGGGTCCCGTGCGCGGAGCGGGGTCCTGTCCGCGGAGCGGGTCAGAAGAGTGCCGCTCCGCTCTCGAAGTCCAGGAGCTGCCTCTTGCGGTCCAGTCCGCCGCCGTAGCCCGTGAGGCCGCCGCTCGCGCCGATCACACGGTGACACGGCACGATGAGCCCGATCGGGTTCTTGCCGTTGGCCAGGCCGACCGCGCGGGAGGCGCCCATGTTGCCCAGGGCTTCGGCGAGTTCGCCGTAGGACCGGGTCTCCCCGTAGGGAATCTGCCGCAGCTGGTCCCAGACACTGCGCTGGAACGGAGTCCCGATCAGGTTCAGTTCGACGGTGAACTCCTTCAAGTCGCCCTCGAAGTAGGCGTTCAGCTGCTCCGTCACCTCGTCGAAGAGGCTGTCGTCGCGCCCTCCGAAACTCTCCTCGAGAGGGCGGTGGCGCTGACCGACCATGTGGAGGCCGCACAGGACGCCGTCGTCGTCGGCGACGAGGGTGAGGGGGTCGTAGGGGCTGTCGATGACCGTGTGCCGTTTCACTGAGCGTCCTTGGTACGTGAGGAGCGTGAGGTGGATGCGGTGGGTGCGGTGGGCGTCCGCGCCGGCATGAAGTTGATCGGATGGCCGTCCGTCGCCCACAGGTACTGGACCGCATAGGCCCGCCAGGGGCGCCAGGCCGCGGCCCTGGCCGTCAGGGCGGCGGGCGTGGACGGCAGCCCCAACTCCCGCGCGGCGCGCCGGATTCCGAGATCGGTGGGAAGGAAGGCGTCCGGGTCCCCGAGTGCGCGCATCGCGATCACGTCGGCGGTCCAGGGGCCGAAGCCGGGAAGCGCGAGAAGCCTGTCCCTGGCCTCCGCCCAGTCGCTCTCGACTCCCAAGTGAAGCTTTCCTCCGACGAGTTGACCGACCAGGGTGGTGAAGGTCGCACGACGGGTGCGGGGCATCGCGAGCGACTCGGGGTCCACCGCCGCGAGCGCCCCCGGCGAGGGGAAGAGATGGCTGAGGCCGCCTTCGGGGTCGTCGACCGGATCGCCGTACGCGGTGACCAGCCGGGCGGCGTGGGTACGCGCGGCGGCCGTGGAGACCTGCTGCCCGAGCACCGCCCGTACGGCGAACTCGGCCTCGTCGACTGTGCGCGGCACCCGGCGGCCCGGGGCCTTGTCGACCAGCGGCGCCAGCAGCGGATCCGTGCGCAGCTGGTCGTCGACCGCCACCGGATCGGCGTCCAGGTCCAGCAGGCGGCGGCAGCGGCTGATCGCGACGGACAGGTCGCGCAGGTCGCTGAGGGTCAGCCGGCACGCGATGTGGTCCGGCATCGGTGTCAGACCGACGACGCCATGTCCGTACGGCAGTCGCAGGGTGCGCCGGTACGCGCCGTCGCGCCACTCCTCCACCCCGGGTACGGCGGTCGCCGCGAGGTGTCCGAAGAGGTTGTCGGGATTGAGCGGGGCGCGGAACGGGAGCCGGAGGTTCAGCACGCCGGGCAAGCCCGGGGCCGCGGCCCTTGCTCCTTGCCGGTTCCTGGGCAGGCGGGCACGCAGCTCGCTCGGGGACAGCGCGAAGACCTCGCGGACCGTGTCGTTGAAGGTGCGGATGGACGAGAAGCCGGCGGCGAAGGCGATCTCCGCCATCGGGAGCGGTGTCGTCTCGATGAGCAGCCGGGCGGTCTGGGCACGCTGGGCGCGGGCGAGGGCCAGGGGTCCCGCGCCCAGCTCCGCCAGCAGCTGCCGCTCGATCTGGCGGGTGCTGTAGCCGAGCCGGGCAGCAAGGCCCGGCACGCCGTCGCGGTCGACGACTCCGTCGCCGATCAGCCGCATCGCGCGGGCCACCAGGTCGGCGCGGTGGTTCCATTCGGGTGAGCCGGGGCTGGTGTCCGGGCGGCACCGCTTGCAGGCCCGGAATCCGGCCTGCTGGCAGGCGGCGGCGCTCGGGTAGAAAGTCATGTTCCGGGGCTTCGGCGGCACGACCGGGCAGCTGGGCCGGCAGTAGATCCTCGTCGTCGTCACCGCGGTGAAGAACCATCCGTCGAAGCGCGCGTCCTTCGACTGGACGGCACGCACGCAGCGCTCCGTGTCCGTGTGCATCCCGTTCTGCATGCCTCCAGCATCGGGCACCGCGCAGACCGGGGCTGGCGAGAATCCGACATGAACCTTGCCCGCCGGGCGATCCGCGCCGGGGCCTGGCAGCGTCCGGCATCCGGCCATTTCCTGGGGTGCCCCACTCGCCAGGGGTGCACACGCCCGGCGACCCGCGTCGGGGCCCGGCGCCGTCCGGCTTCCGGCCGTGTGCCGAGCGCCGCACTCGCCGCGGGCACGCCCGCCGGGGCCCCGGCACGTCCGGCTTCCGCCGCTGAACCCAAGGCCGCGGGCCGGAGCGGCGACCGCCGTCACGGCCCGGTGTCCACGGAGGCACGTGCCCGCCGGGACCGGACCGGCCGGAGCCGGGCACGTGCCGGCCGGAGCCGGGCGCGTACCGGATCCCGTCAGCGGGTCTCCTCGCCCTGCGCGATCTCCACCTGGTGGTGGAAGGCCACCACACCCGCCCCCGACGCGCCGGCCGAGACGGCGGCGCAGGCGGCGAGGAGGACGGCGATCCAGGCGGCGGCGCGGGGGCGGTGCCGGGGGACGGCGAGAAGGGCCGCGACCCGCTGGGGGACGGGGCCCGCGGTGGCCGCCGGGGCGAAGTCGGGACGCTCGGAGCGGGCCTCGCCGGTGGCCAGGGCGGCGCGGGCGATGGCCCGGGCGATCAGCCTCCGGTCCCCCACGGCGACGGCAGCGGCCTCGTCCGCGGCGCGTTCCGCCGCGAGCGCGACGGTCGCGCGGACACTGCGCAGCCCCGGGTGGCAGTGGGCCGCGAGTTCGGCCAGGACGAGGAAGTGGTGGTGGCCGCCCGCGTTGTGGGCCCGCTCGTGGGCGAAGAGGGCCTCGCGCTCGTCGGCGCAGAGGCTGCGCAGCATCGCGGTGGTGACGACGATGCGGTGCGGCCGGCCCGGGAGCGCGTAGGCGTCGGGGTGCGGTGATTCGATGACGCACAGGTCGCCCGCGGCGGGACGGCGGTCGGCCTGGCTGCGGGCGGAGCGGAAGGCGCGCAGCTGGCGCAGGGCCGAGCGGACGACTGTCCAGGCGCCCACGGTGAGCACACCCGTCGCGGCGGCGGCGACGGGCAGGACGACGAGGTCCGAGGCGGTGCGCAGGGGGTGGACCAGGTCGCCGAGGCCGGCGAGCAGGGGCACCTTGAGCAGGCCCGTCAGGACGAGCGCGCCCAGCGAGGCCACGGAGGCCCCGGCCAGCACGACCAGCGCGAGGGTCACCGACCACAGCGCGGCCACCGGGGTGAGCCGGTCGAGGCAGCGGCGGGCCAGCGGTCCCAGCGCGAAGGGGACCAGCAGCGGGACCATCAGGAGAAGGATCATCCCTCACCCGGTTCCGGGCGCGGGCCGAGGTCCGGCTCCAGCAGGTCCCGCAGGAGCCGCTCGTCGTCGGGGCTGAGCTGGGCGACGAAGCGGGCCAGGGCGGTCTCCCGGTCGTCGTCGCGGTCGAGCTCGGTGTGCATGCGGCGGGCGGTGAGGCCGTGCGGGTCCTGGACGGGGACGTACGCGTAGCCCCGGCCCAGCCGCTCGCGGCGGACGATGCCCTTCTCGTGCAGCCGGGACAGAATCGTCGTCACCGTCGTGCGGGCCAGACCGGAGTCCAGCTCGTTCTGCACGCGGCCCGGCGTGAGCGGCACGCCCGCGGCCCAGAGCGCCGCCATCACGCTGGCCTCCAGCTCTCCCGCCGGACGGCGCTCGTCCTTGTCACTGCTCATGGGAACGATCCTCACCCCACCATCGTCTACAGTTCAGTAGACCGTCTACAGAATTGTAGTCAGTCGGGCCCGGGTTTCGACCCTGCCCGCCCCTACCAGTATGAGAGGGTCCGCGACGATGGCCGCACCATTGTTCACAGCGTCCGACCTCGCCGTGAATATTCTCAGCGCGCAGTCCCTGCTCGCCGCCTTCGGTGTGCTGGGGGTGGGCGTGGTGATGTTCGCGGAGACCGGCCTGCTGATCGGCTTCTTCCTGCCCGGCGACTCGCTGCTGTTCACGGCGGGCCTGCTCTGCACCCGATCGGGGCAGGACGGCCTGAAGCTGTCGCTCCCCCCGCTGCTCATCGCCGCGGCCGTCGGCGCTCTGGTCGGCGCCCAGACCGGCTATCTGATCGGACGGAAGGCGGGCGGCGCGCTGCTCGACCGTGGTTCCTCCCCCCGCCTCAAGTCGGGCGCGCACCGCGCGGAGGAGCTCCTCAACCGGTACGGATACGCCAAGGCGATCGTGCTGGCCCGCTTCATCCCCGTCGTACGCACGGTCCTGAACCCGATGGCGGGCGCCCTGGGCGTGCCGGTGCGCACCTTCACCGTGTGGCAGGTGGCCGGCGGCCTCGTCTGGAGCATCGGCCTCATCCTCGGCGGGTACGCGCTGGGTTCCTCGATCCCGAACGTCGACCGCTATCTGCTCCCGATCGTCGCGGTCATCGTCCTCGTGTCCCTGGCCCCCCTCGCCGCCGAGCTGTACCGCTCGCGCCGGAGGAGCGCCGCGAACAAGGAGGAGGTCCAGGGATGATCCTGGCTTTCGACGGATCCTCGATCGACGGCTCCTCCTACCGGTACGTGAACGATCTCGCGCAGGACTCCCCCTCGTGGCTGGACAGTCTGGTGTCCTTCTGGTCGACGTACGGGCTCGGCCTGTTCGCCGTGCTGATGGTGCTGGGCTGGTGGCGGGCGCGGCGCGAGAGCCCGAGGGCGGCGCTGGCCGCGCTCGCCGTGCCGCTCCTCGTCGTCGTGGCGTACGTGGTGGATCTCGGTGTGAAGCTGCTGGTGCGCGAGGACCGGCCCTGTCAGAGCCTGCGGGTGACGACGCTGGAGGCGTGCCCGGCCCCCGGTGACTGGTCGTTCCCCAGCAATCACGCGGCGATCGCCGCCGCGGCGGCCGTCGCGCTGTTCTTCGTCTCGCGCCGCCTCGGCACCGTCGCCATCGTGGCCGCGGGCGCCATGGCCGCCTCCCGCGTCTGGGTGGGGGCGCACTATCCGCACGACGTCGCGGCGGGTGTGCTCGTCGGAACTCTGGTCGCGATGGTGATGTCTGCGGCCCTGCGCAGGATGCCCGACGTGTCGGGACACCCGCTGGCCGCGTCGCGGCTCGGGGTCCTGCTCATCGCGCCCCGACTCGTGAAGAGCGGGTGATCGGGCCGTATGCGCCGGCGGATCCTGGTCGTCGAGGACGACCACGCGCTGCGTGACGTCCTGCGGCGCGGGCTGCGGGACGAGGGCTTCGACACCGTGCCGGCACAGGACGGCGCGACCGCGCTGCGGCTGGCCGGGGACGACATCGACGCGGCCGTCCTCGACGTCGGTCTGCCCGACGCCGACGGACGGGACGTGTGCCAGGCGATCCGGGCCAACGGCTTCCTGTCCCCCGTGATCTTCCTGACGGCCCACCACCACCTCACCGACCGGCTGGCCGGCTTCTCGGCCGGAGGCGACGACTATCTACCCAAGCCGTTCCATCTGACGGAGCTGGCGGCCCGGCTGCGGGCGGCCCTCAAGCGCGCCGGACCGGGTCCGTCCGGCACCGCCGGTGACCTGGTGCTGGACCCGGTCGCCCACAGCCTGACCGTGCGCGGCCACCAGGTCGCGCTGACTCCGACGGAGTTCCGTCTGCTGGCGGCGCTGATGGCGGCGTCCGGGGCGATCGTCGGCCGCCGGGAGCTGACCCGGGCCGGCTGGCCGGAGGGAGCCCAGGTCAGCGACAACACGCTCGACCAGTATCTGACCCGGCTGCGCCGCAAGCTCCGGGACGGCGGCAGCGAACTGACGGTCACGACCGCTCGGGGCATCGGACACCGTCTGTCATGAGGCCGGATCCCTCACGCACGCGGCGGGCCGCCGCGCGCGGTCCGAAGGCACGAGCGGTGTTCCGCGGAGCGTTCGCCTCATGGTGGCCGGGGACCCTGCGGGGCCGGCTCTCGCTGGTCGCGCTGACCACCGCCACCCTGCTGATGGTGATTCTCACGGTGTCGTTCAACACCGTCGTGCGACGGCACCTCCAGCACCAGGCGGACGACGAACTGCGTACGCGGGGCACGGCCGTCGCCGCGACCGTCGACACCAGCGGCACCCGGCCGCGCGTCCTGGAGACGCCGGGCGAGGAGCTGCTCGACGCGAACGTGTGGATCTACGCGGGCGGCCGGCTCCTGGAGAAGCCGCCGGCGGCCACCACCACGGGTCCGCTCACCCGCGCGGCCGGCGCCCTCGCCGCCCGGGGCGGGACGCGCTGCGTCACCGCCGACGGGCAGGGCCCGGTCCGGCTGTGCGCGCGTCCTGTGCCGAGTGACGGCACCGGCGCGACCGTCGTCACCGCCCTCGACCTGTCCCCCTACCTCGGTTCGGCCGACACCCTGCTGTTCGCGTCGCTCGCCCTGGACGCCGTCATGCTCGCCTGCACGTACGCGCTGACGCGTCTCGCGGTGGGCCGCGCCCTGCGTCCCGTACGCACCATGACCGACCAGGCCACCCGGTGGAGCGCCGTGGCCTCGCAGGAACGCTTCGGGAGCATAGGCCGGCCCGATGAACTCGCCCGGCTGGGCGGGTCGCTCGACTCGCTCCTGGACCGCATCCGGGCCCTGCTGCGCCATGAGCGGCAGCTCACCCAGGAGCTGTCGCACGAACTGCGCAATCCGCTCGCCAGGATCATCGCCGAGCTCGACTGGCTGCGCTCCAGGCCGCGGTCCGAGGAGGAGACCCTGGCCGCTCAGGAGGTCATGGCGGACGCGGCCCGGTCCATGCGCACGATCTGCGACACGCTGCTCGACGACGCCCGTGACAGCGCGTCCGCCGCACCGGGCACCAGCGAGGTCGCTCCCGTGCTGCACCGGCTCGCTGGCCGTGCCGCCACCACCAGGCCGGAGGTGGAGATCACTGTCGCCGGCCCTCCGGCGGGCCTGGTGGCCGGGGTGCCGGACGCTCTGCTGGAACGCATCGTCAGCCCACTGCTCGACAACGCCGTGCGGCACGCGCGCGGCCGCGTCGAGATCCGGGCCGGAGCGCGGCCCGGCGGCGTCCGCGTGGAGGTCGTGGACGACGGGGCGGGCGTACCCGCGTCGTTCGCGCCGCAGCTCTTCCAGCCGGGGCGCCGCGCCGATCCCGAGGACGGACACGGCGGAGCGGGCCTCGGTCTGCCGCTCGCGCGACGCCTGGCCCGCTCCGCCGGAGGCGAGGTCCACCACGAGGAGGCGGGCGCCGCGGGCGCGACCTTCGTGGTCGGGCTTCCGGCGGGCTGAGGGCCCGACACCGCGCCTCCCGCGGGGACCGTCCCCCGCTCAGCCCGCCTGAAGGGCGGACCGGTCGGTGCCGGTCACGTCCGGGCGGGTGATCGAGAGACGGACGACCAGCCCGAGGATGACCGCCAGGAACAGCACACTGGTGACGACGGTGCCGAAGCCGAGGCCTCCGTGGCCGGTCGGCTGCGAGAGGTAGTCGCCGATCGACGCGCCGAGCGGCCGGGTCAGGATGTACGCGGTCCAGAAGCTGAGCACGGCGTTCAGGTCGAGCGCGAAGTGCGCGACGGCGACCGCGGCGATCGCGAGGCCGAACAGCACGGCGGAGACCCAGTACCCGAGGGCCATGCGCTCGGCCACCAGGTCACCGGCCGCGGTGCCGAGCGCGAAGGTGAAGAGCACCGCCGGCCAGTAATGGGCCTCGCGGGAGAGTGTGTCGACACTGTGGATGGACAGCGTCCCCTCGCGGCGGTGCCAGACGAAGAAGGTCACGGCGAGGGCGACGGCGAACACGGCGGTGCTGGTCTCCAGCGGCACGCCCAGGTTGTCGGTGAGGTTGTCGCTGATCAGCGTCCCCACGACGCTGATCAGCGCCACGGCGAGCCAGTACACGCCCGCCCGGTAGGACTTGGTGCGGAACTGGACCACCAGGACGATCACCAGCAGCCCGCTCATCAGCAGCGAGACGCCGGTCAGGCCCATGCCCAGCTTCTCGTTCAGGAGGTCGGCCGCGGTCTCGCCGACCGTCGTGCACAGCACCTTGATGATCCAGAAGTACGCGGTGACTTCGGGCACCTTGTTCCAGCGCGCGCGGCGGCCGGCGCCGTCCTGGGCACCGGTACGGCCGTACGCCTCGGGACTCCCGGAGGTCTCAGTCGTCTCGTAGATCATGAGGCCCGAGGGTGTCAGCGGATGCCTGAAAGGATCCTGACCGCCGCATGCCCCCGGGCCCGCCCCTCGTTCACAGCACCCGTCGGCGGATCAGCAGGCCCAGCGCCACCAGCCCGGGGATCAGCGGAAGCCATACGGTGAGCAGCCGGTAGCCGATGACCGTGGACGCGGCCGCGTCGCCGGGCGCCCCCGCCAGGGTGAGGGCCAGCGCGAGAGCGGCGTCCAGCGAGCCGAGGCCGCCCGGTGTGGGCAGCAGGACGGCGGCACTGCTCGCGACGAGATAGGCGAGGGCCACCCGGGCAGGCGACAGCGGCAGGCCGATGGCCTGGGTCACGGAGATGACCACGATGGTGTGCAGCGCGGCGAAGGCGAGCGATCCGCCCCACAGCGCCGCGGCACGCGCGGGCAGTTCGTGCACGGCCCGGACGTCCAGGAGCACACACCGCACGGCTCGCCTCAGCGGCCCCGCGAGAAGGGCCACGGCGACGGCCACCGCCACGGCGCCCGCTGTCCAGGCGGCCACGGTCCAGGCGCTCGCCGTCAGCCTCGGGAGGCGAAGCGCGCCCGGGCAGGCCAGGGCGAGTACGCCGATCAGACAGCCGCGTACGACGGTTCCGGCACAGGCCTTGACCGCGAGCGCGGTGGCGGAACGGGTGACGGGCAGTCCGCACCGGGTCAGGAAGCGCAGGTTGACGGCACCCGCGCCGAGTCCCGAGGGCAGCAGATGATTCGCGGAGGCGGCCGCGAACTGCACCGCCACCAGCCGCCCGGCGGGCAGCGTCTCCGTCACCGCGCCCTGCTGGGCGAGGGCGGAGCACGCCCAGGTCGCCAGGGTGGCGACGGCCGCCACCATCAGCCAGCCCCGGTCGGCGTGGGTGAGCCGGCCTGCTGCCGCCGCGATCACCGGCCAGTGCCGGTGGGCGAGGAACCCGGCGCCCACGAGCACGAGCAGCGAGAGTCCGGCGTGCCGGCCCACCCGCCCGTCCCGCACGTTCAGTCGCCGGCCGGCGGTGGTCGGCCCGCCGTCGGCCGGCGCGGGGTACGACGGTCCGGCCGGGCCGGAGAGCGGCCCGGGCGACAACGTCCCCAGGCCTACGGCCGTCGGCCCGGGGAACCCGTCGGACGCGGGTACGCCGCCGGCCGCCCGGCTCCCGGCCGGAACCGGCACGCCCGCCGGTTCGCCGCCGGAAGACCGGCCGGGGTTCGCCGCGCGGCCTCGGCGGGCCGGCCACACCCTGTCCGCCGGTGAGGGCGTCTTCGGCGGAAGGGTCACGGCGTACCGGCCCCCGCCCCCGGCGAGACGTAGATGTCGACGTCACCGACCCGATGGGGCGCCCAGGCGCGGGCGTATCCGGGCGGCTTCCCTCCCGGGGCCGTGAGGACCGCGACCGGCATGTGCCGGGCGGAACGTGCGATGCCCGCCGCGGTGGCGTTGGCGTTGTGCCCGCCGGTCGCCACCGACGAACAGCCGGCGTAGAAGGCGATGGGGACGGACTGATCGCCGCCCAGCTCGCAGGGCGGCGATACGCCGAGCCGGTGCAGTTCCGCCGCCGTCGCCGCCCAGCCTCGGTGACTGTCGGTGGTGCGCCCCACCGCGGCCTCCAGCACCGCGAACTGCACGGCCAGATGCCCGGCGAGACCGACGGCCACCAGTGTCACGATCACCGGCCGCCAACGCCCGCCGGGGACGGTGAGCAGATGGACGAGGGCGTCGGCGACGGGGATCGCGGCGAGGGCGTAGAGCGGCAGCAGGAAGCGCGGGGCCGCGTATCCGATCATGAAGAGGTACGGGATCCCGGCCGTCGTGGCGCAGGCCAGGAGCAGCAGGGTGGGCGCCTGGCGGCGGGCCCTGACGGCGATCACCAGGCCGAGGAGGGCGATCAGCGGCAGGACGAACCACCACCCCATCACCACGGGGTTCGGCATCCCGCCGCTGCACGGCCGGCACAGCACGCGTCCGCCGAGGCTGCGCATCTGGTCGCCGATGGCGATGTTCCAGCCGAGGCCGCCCTGGATGCGCGAGCCGTCGGAGAGCCGTTGCCCCAGGCCGCCGTAGCTGACGTACGCCTCGACGATCCATTCGGCCGCGCCGGCCAGCAGACCCGCGACGAGCGCGAGCAGCGGCCGGACCCGCCGCCACCGGGGGGCAGCCACGACGAGGACGAGGAGCGGAAGCGTCACCCAGACCGCGTCGGGGGGCCGCATCCACGCCATCAGCGCGGCACCGAGGCCGATCCCCCACAGCGCCGCCCGGTCCCGGCCGCCCGCCTGGGCCCGCAGGAAGCACCCGACGCAGACCATGGCACCGATCGCGACCCAGTAGTTGGGCATGGCCTGGGGCCCGTAGAAGAGGGTCACCCACAGCGTCGCGAACAGGGCTCCCGCGAGGGCGAGGACGCGGACGGGGAACAGCCCGCGCCACACGCGCAGGGCCACGAACAGGCCGAGGCCGGAGAGTATGGCGAGGTAGACCCGGAGCAGGACGGTCGAGGACGACCAGGAGGCCACCGGCGCGACGAGCAGTGAGATTCCTCGGGCCCTCGGCGCGCTGAAGAACGCCGCCGGGGCATGGGGGGAGACCTGGCTGACGTATACGGTCTCGTCCCAGCCGAGACCCATCGCGGGGTGCACGAGGATCAGTTGGGCCAGGACGAAGCCGGCCGCCACCAGGGCGAGAAGGCCCAGGTCACCGAGGCGCCAGGACGCGCGGGCCGTCCGGTCCGACGGTCGGGGCCGCCGGGTGCCGATGAGCGGGACGTTCTGGGTCTTGGCCATCGTCCACCCTTCAGCCCTACACACTGTAGGGTTTTATCACCCTACAAGACGTAGGGTGAGGCCGGGAGCCGTGGAATCATGGACAAACTACCGCCCACCAGAAGAAGGTGCCGAACGGGACAGGCATTGGAGGAGGTACCCGGGGGCGGTATGCGGCCCGCGGGGCGGTCCGGGACACAGGCCCCGGACCGGCACCGTTCCAGGCTTGGCTACGCACTGTAAGGTGACGGGCATGGCTGGCACAGGTCCCCACGGAAGGGCGGAACGGCGCAGCGCGGGCGAGCTGGAGAGCGAGGTCCTCGCCGCCCTGTGGGCCACCGACGACGCACTGACGCCCGCCGAGATCCAGGCCGAGATCGGCGGCGGACTCGCCTACAACACGGTGCACACCATCCTCAAACGTCTGTACGACAAGGGCCTTGTGCTCCGGGACGTTGACGGCCGGCGCGGCGCGTACCGCCCCGCGAAGAACGCGGCCCAGCTGACGGCCGAGGCCATGCACGAGGCGCTCGACCGCGGACCCGACCCGATCGCGGCCCTCCAGCAGTTCGTCACCGGCCTCAGCCGCCAGGAGGAGGAAGCCCTGCGCGACCTCCTCGGAGGGACCGGGCCATGAGGATCGACGTCTACGTTCCGCTCGTGCTGGCGCTGCTCCTCACCTCGATCGCCCCGCTCGTCGGCAGGCGGGTGTCGCCCGGTCTGGCGGCCCGCGTGCTCGTCGCGGCCGCGACGCTGACCGCGGCCGCGTCCACCTGGGCGCTGCTGCTCCTCGGGGCCACTCTGATCGACCAGGCGCCCGCGGTGGTCGCCGAGGCCGGCGAGGACGGCCGGGCACTGCCCGAACCGGTTCCGGAGACCGTCGCCGTGCTGGCGATGGCCGCCCTCGCCGTCATCGCCCACCGGCTCCTTCGTGTTGTACGAACACACATCGCGACCCGCCGGGTCCTGCTCAGGCTGTGCGAGGGACATCCGCCGGACAGCGAGCTCGTCGTCGCGGCCTCGCCGACCCCGCACGCCTTCGCGATCCCCGGCAAGCCGGGCCGGATCCTCGTCACGGCAGCGATGCTCGGCGCGCTCGAGCCCGCCGAACGGCGGGTTCTGCTCGCCCATGAGCGCGCCCATCTGAGGTACCGGCACGCGATGCTCTCGACCGCCATGGCCCTGGCCGCGGCGGCGAACCCCCTGCTCGTTCCGGTCCGCGACACCGTCGCCTTCCTGCTGGAGCGGTGGGCCGACGAGGAGGCGGCGAGCACCGTGGGCGACCGGCGGACGACGGCCCGCGCCCTGGCCCGGGCCGCCCTCGTCTCCCAGCGCGCCCGCCCCGGATGCGCCCTGCACTTCTCCGAACACGCCGTCACCCGCCGGATCGCGGCCCTCCAGACCGCTCCCCCACCCGTCATGCGGTCCGTCGGAGCGGCCGTACTCGCACTCGGCGCCCTGCCGGCGCTCGGCGCGGCCGACGCCACGGGCGATCTGCTCCGACTGCTGGCGGAGACGCTGCCCGGCCTGTGACATCCGCGTGCCCCGCCCCGGCCCGCGGACACCTGCGGGCCTCCACTCGCCCGACCGCACAGCCCCGGCGGGTACCGTCGCGCTCATGACACCTTCCGAGACGGCTCACGCCGGTCCCGCGCGCTCCGGGCTGGTGCGGTTCGCCACGTTCAACGTGCTGCACGGACGGACGTTGGCGGACGGCAGACCCGTCTCCGTACGGGCCTCGGGCGGCCCCGAGGCGCCGCTCGTGCGGGCCGTGGCGTCGCTGGACGCCGACGTGGTCGCGCTCCAGGAGGTGGACCGGCTCCAGGAACGCTCGGGCGGGGTGGACCAGGCGTCCGCCGCGGCCGAGGGATCCGGCGCCCGGGACTGGCGCTACGCGTCCGCGTTCCACGGCATGGCGAGGGCGGGCGGCGGCTGGGCCCCGGAACCGTCCGTACCCGGCCTGCGGGTGTACGGGCCGCGCGAGGCCGAGGCGGGCGACGGCGTCCCCTCGCACGGCATCGCTCTGCTGTCCCGGCTGCCCGTACGGCACTGGAGGGCACGGCGGCTGGCCCCGGCGCCGGTTCCCATGCCGCTGCGGACGCCCGGACACCGCGGGCTCACCGTGTCCAGGGACCAGCCCCGGGCGGCACTGGCCGCCGTGCTGGAGGGAAGCCGCGGCCCGTTCACCGTGGTGGCCGTGCACCTGTCGTTCGTGCCCGGCTGGAACATCCGCCAGCTGCTCGCCGTCCGCGCCTGGATCTCCGACCTGCCCGGACCCCGGGTGCTCCTCGGCGACTTCAACCTGCCCGGGGCGCTGCCGCGAACGGTCCTCGGCCCGGCCCTACCCGCCAGGACCCGGCCCGGTGACACCGGGCCTGTACCGCGCGGCTGGCGGGACCTGGCCCGTACGCCCACCTATCCCGCGCACCGCCCCCTCGTCCAGCTGGACCATGTACTGGCCACCGGCATCGACGCGGGCACGGCCGTCGGCGCGCACGCGCCGAGCACGCCCGTCTCGGATCACCGGCCACTGGTGGTCGACCTGCCCCTGTGACCGGACCGTCCACCGCATCGGGCCACGGAAGCGACCGGGGGACATCCGGCCTCCACGGAACCCGGGGCGACCGGCCTGCGCGGAACCCGGGTCGCATACGGCCTCCGCGAACCTGGGCCGCGGTCGTGGAGGCGAGCGCCGGGCCCGCGCCGCGTTCAGCCGACGCCGGCCGGGGTCCGAACCGTCAGTCCACCTGCCCGGCGAAGGCGTCGTACGCCCGTTCGTCGAAGAGGACGAAGCGGATCTCCTCGACGTCGGTCTCGGCGGCCCTGACGGTCTCCACCGCGATCCGCGCCGCGTCGTCCATCGGCCAGCCGTAGATGCCCGCGGAGACGGCGGGGAAGGCGACCGTACGGGCGCCGAGCTCGTCGGCGACCCGCAGCGACTCGCGGTAGCAGGAGGCCAGCAGCTCCGACCGGTCCTCTTCCCGGGCATAGCGGGGGCCCACGGTGTGGATCACCCAGCGGGCGTCGAGGTCGCCCGCCGTCGTGGCGATCGCCCGGCCGGTCGGCAGACCCTTGCCGTAGTGCCCGGCGCGCAGCTCGCGGCACTCGGCGAGAATGGCGGGACCGCCGCGGCGGTGGATGGCTCCGTCGACGCCTCCGCCGCCGAGCAGCGAGGAGTTCGCCGCGTTGACGACGGCGTCGACCCTCTGGCGGGTGATGTCGCCCCGCACCAGCGTGATCGTGGTCATGACTCTCTCAGCCTCCTCCAGACGGCCTTCGCCGCGTTGTGCCCCGACATCCCGTGTACCCCGGGGCCGGGCGGGGTGGCCGAGGAGCACAGGAAGACGGCGGGGTGCGGGGTTCCGTACGGGGACAGGGACAGCCTGGGGCGGAGCATGAGCTGGAGCCCGGAGGCGGCGCCGCAGGCGATGTCCCCGCCCACGTAGTTGGCGTTGCGGGCCGCGAGCACGGGCGGTCCGGCGGTCGCTCGGGCCAGCACCCGGTCGCGGAAGCCCGGCGCGAACCGCTCCAGCTGGCGCTCGATCGCGTCGGTGAGGTCTCCGGTCCAGCCGTTCGGGACATGGCCGTAGGCCCAGAAGACCTGTTTGCCCTCGGGGGCGCGGGACGGGTCCACGACGCTCGGCTGCACGGTGATCAGGAACGGCGTGTCGGGTGCCCGGCCCTCGCGCGAGGCCGCACGCAGCGCGGTGCCGATCTCCGCCCGGCTCGCCCCGACCTGGACCGTCCCGGCGACGCGGGCCCGCTCGGCGGTCCAGGGCACGGGCCCGTCCAGCGCGTAGTCGATCTTGAAGGCGCCCGCCCCGTACCGGTAGCCCTCGTAGTACCGCCCGAAACCCGCGATGCGGGCCAGCGCGGTGGGCGAGGTGTCGAAGACGTACGCCCGGGCGGGGGGCAGATCGTCCAGACGCTTGACCTCGTAGTCGGTGTGGACGGTGCCGCCGAGGTCCTTGAGGTACGCGGTGAGCGCGTCGGAGATGGACTGGGAGCCGCCACGCGCGACGGGCCAGCCCCTGGCGTGCGCGGCCAGCGCGAAGACCAGGCCGACGGCACCCGTGCCGATCCCCTCCAGCGGCGCCATGACGTGCGCCACCAGACCGGCGAACAGGGCTCTGGCCCGCTCGTCGCGGAATCGGCGCATCAGCCAGGTCGACGGCGGCAGCCCGGCCAGACCGAACCGGGCGAGGGTGACGGGGTCCCGGGGCAGCGCGGTCGGCGGCAGCGACATGAAGTCGTGCGCCAGGGTGTCCCACTTGCTCAGGAACGGCGCGACGAGCCTGCGGTACGCGCCCGCGTCACGGGGCCCGAAGGAGGCCGCCGTCTCGGCCACGGACCGCGCGAGCACCGCCGCCGAGCCGTCCGGGAACGGGTGCGCCATGGGGAGCTCCGCGTGCAGCCACTCCAGGCCGTACCGCTCCAGGGGCATCGCGCGAAAGGCGGGCGAGTTGACTCCGAGCGGGTGCGCCGCAGCACAGGGGTCGTGCCGGAAACCGGGCAGGGTGAGCTCTTCGGTGCGCGAACCCCCGCCCACCGTGTCGCGGGCCTCGAACACGGCCACGGAGAAGCCCCGGCGGGCCAGCTCCACGGCAGCCGTCAGTCCGTTCGGCCCCGCACCCACCACGACCGCATCGAGCATCGACGGCACAGTCGGACTCCTTCGTCAGCCGATGGCCACTGAGGATCAGCATATGCCGGAGGACCGACAGCCTTGACGGTACGGGGCGTTGGGCCGAAACACCCTGTGCCGTGCGCCGGCCGCCGCGAGGGAGCCGGACCCGCGCGGGCCGTGGAGCTCGGCTCGGGCGCGGCCGTGGGGCTCCCGCTCGGGCGCGGCCCCGGGGCTCCGCTCACGCACAGCCGTGGAACTCGCGCTCAGGCGCGGGCCGCCACCCACTCCGGCTGTGCCGTCAGCAGGGCGCTCACCCGGCGGGCCGTGGCTTCGTCCCGGGCCGCGGTGAACGGCAGCGCGTTGCCCCCGGTGACACGGAACGGCTCGCCACTGAGCGTCAGATGGGCGCCGCCGGCCTCCTCGACCAGGAGGAGCCCCGCGGCATGATCCCAAGCCGCCTCCCAGCAGAAGGACCGCCAAACGCATTAATGTGGTTTACTCGTCACAGTATCAAGAAATGCCGGGGAGGGACAGGGTGACGGAGACTATTAGGCCCTGGTGCGCGTACTGCCGAATATCAGATGCCGACCTCGCAGAGTTGAGGTACCTCGTCAACGCGGGTGCGATCACCGCGGAGGAAGCCAAGGAGAGGGAGCGGAAGGGCGTCCTCAAGCAGCGAGAAGACTTGTCGGCCCTTGCCGACAACATGGGCGTGCCTCTCGTCTGGTACGAGGACAACAACCTCAGCGCCTTCAAGCGCCGCGTGAGGCGCAAGGACTTTGAGCGAATGCTTGTCGACCTTGGGAGGTCGGGGCTACGTGGCGGCATCCTAGCCGTAGACATTGACCGCCTGACTCGGCAGAACCGAGACCTTGAGCGGGTCATCGACATCTACGAGGGCGCCAAGCAGAAGCTCGGGTTCGTCACCCTCTCGGGGCAGAATTTCGACCTTTCCACTCCTGACGGGCGCTTCAGTGCGCGCATCATGGTGAGCGTGGCTAACAAGGCGTCTGAGGACATGTCCCGCCGACTCAAGCGAGAGATGCTGAGGAAGGCGAGAGAGGGCGAAGTGTCAGGCGGGCACCGGCCCTTCGGGTGGGAGGAAGACCGTAAGACTGCTCGGCCCAATGAAGCTGAGATGGTCATCCAGCAGACCGAGGCTGGTATCCAAGGGGACGCCGTAGCCACAGTGACGCGGCGCTTCAAGGAAGCGGGTTTCGTCGGGCGGACAGGGAAGCCCTACGACCGGACGGCAGTCCGGCGCATCCTGATGAACCCTCGCAACGCAGGCATCCGGGTCTACCAAGGTGAACCTCTCAAGGACGACGAGGGCGCATACGTCACGGGAGACTGGGACGCGCTTGTTTCCGTGCAGTCCTGGAGTGCCCTTAAAACCAAGTGGGAGGCGAACCAGGGCGCGGGCCAGGCCCGCGAGTACCGGATCAGCACCCTGCTGTCAGGCATCTTGCGTTGCGGCGCCTGCGGCACCCGCATGACCGCCGCCAACAGCAAGTCCAAGTACCCGAAGTACCGTTGTTGTGAGGGCGCCAGCGGTTGCGGAAACGTGTCGATCATCCGGAACAAGACGGACGAGATTATCCGTCAGCTCGTGTCCGAGTATCTGGAGAAGGCAGCAGCGAGCCTCAGCCTTGCCAAGGAGCCGGAAGAGAAGCAGTGGGAGAAAGCGCCAGATCTTACGGAGGCTGAGAGCGAGCTTGCCAAGATCAAGACCATGTACAACGCGGGCGAGATCAAGCCCACTACCTACGCCATCATGCTGGACGACCTTGAAGGCAAGATCGAGAAGCTACGAGGTGAGAGGGCGCTGTACCAGGCCACCAGGCCCAACCTGGCGCCCTCGCTCGACGCATTGAAGGACGGTTGGGGCCAACTGTCCATCGAGAGGCAGCGGGACGTGATCCGCTCAGTGCTCCGATCGGTGCTTGTAGGCCCAACGAGCAAGCGAGGTGCGGGTGTCGACCTCTCGCGTCTGACACCGGTCTTCCGCGACGAATGACGAAGAGGCCCCCTCCGACTGGAGGGGGCCTCACTGCTACTGCTCAGGCACTTCGATGCGGATACCGAACGCAGACAGGGCATCCGCCAGTTGCTTAGCCGGAATCTGCGGCGCTCGGTCAAGCTGGTACTTGACCCACTCGTCTACAGTCAATTCATTCCTTCAGACGGTCCAACGACGGATGTTGGTCCGGTTCACGAGCCACACCACGTGAGCGATGCCTACACCGCGGATGAGCTTCCGACAGTCGCCGCAGGGCTCGAACGTCACGTAGATCGTGGTACCGATCCGGTCTTCGGGCCTCGCCCACATGATGGCGTTGGCCTCGGCGTGGTACTCGATGCAGCCCTCATAGCTCGTACCGGCCGGCACATCGCTGTTGCACCGCGCGCAGTCGCCTTCGAGGCAGCTCGGACCGCCAGGGGCAGAGCCGTTGTAGCCCGTGATGACGGTTCGGTGGTCGGGGCGGACCAGGACCGCCCCAACCTGCTTCCGAATACAGTCCCCACGCTCTGAGGCCGCTTCAGCGAGGCTCAGGAAGTAGCAGTCCCAGCAAGGACGCTTCGCACCGTGCAGAACGGTGCATGCGTAGTGGGTATTGCAGCTCAGTGCCTCACTCCTCGTCGTCGTCCAGGTCCGCACCGCGGAGAAGGCCGGCGATCGTGTCGGCCAGCATCTCCGCCTTCCAGAAGTCAGAGGCCATCTCTCGCGCAAGGGCGTACGGGACACCGTTCGACAGGGCAATCTTCAGGATGTCGCCCGCCAGGATGGCGATACCGGCCGCGTACTCTCCACGCTTTTCCAGGCCAGCAAGGGCCATCTGGCTTTCGATGTTCGACATGATGGACTCGGCCTCGGGGTTCTTCTCAGTCATTCGCATCTCTCCGCGTCGTTATCAGCAGCACATTCGGCACACAGGCCGGTTTCTACGTCGTCTAGGTTGAAGAGCCCTACGGCCTCATAGTTCTGGCACCATTCGCAGTCTTCGACCTCTTCCAAATGGTCAGCCCACAACGAATGCGGTAGGGAGCGTAAGAATCTCCCGCATACCTACGTCCCACGCCTCCCGCCCCTTCTCGATCGAGGTCTCGGCAGGCTCGAATACGTAGTCACGACAACATCCACAGCCCGTATCAGGGACGACCACCGGGATGTCGCCGAACTCCTTCAGAGTCCGTTCCGCGTCAGCAATCAACTCGCTCAGCTTCAAATGCCCCTCCTAGTGCTTGCTGTCTTCGAGGTCGAGAATGGAGCCCCATGACCGGTCTCCGATCTCTCCCTCAGCAGGAATCAGTACGCCCTTGACTGTGAATTCCATGATCCGAGCGGCTTGCTCGGTGAGTTCCTTCGCTCGTTCCTTCGGGAAGCTGAATACGATCTCGTCGTGAATTACGAGGCGAACCCAGGGAGTGAATCCGGCACGATCGAGATTCAGGACGGCACGGGCCGTGATGTCCCGTGATCCGCTCTGGATGTAGTAGTTGAGGGCCGCGTATGACCGGCTCCGGTCTACCGGAAGGCGTCGACCAGTAACCGTGTAGATGAAGCCGTACCGCTTGGCGTCGCCCATCAGCTTCTTCGACAGCTTGTCGACCCACGTATAGGTTTCGCCGAAGGCTTCGATGGTCTTCCGAGCAACCTGTTCGGAGACATGGGCCCCATCCATGAGGGCTTTCCAACCTCCCCCGAACACGATTAGGAAGTTCCCCATCTTCCCGACCTTGCGAGGGACGCCGGCCGCCTCAGCGGTGATCTGGTGCAGATCCTTGCCATTCAGGAAGGCGTCCACCATGACCGGATCTCGCGACTCCGCGGCGAGGAATCGCAGCTCCATGTTTCCGAAGTCGATGGACACCGAGACATGGCCTTCCTCTGCGAGGAATGAGGAGCGCACATAGCCATCCCCAGAAGGGAATGTCTGTGCCGCGATGGCCCCGGAAATTGACATCCTTGCCGTTCTGGCTTGGAGAGGGTTCACGCTGGCATGTACGCGGCCCTGAGAGTCCATCCCGTTGATAGCAGCCTCAAACCACGTCTTCCGCCACTTAGCGGCCTTCGTCGCCTTCTTGACTGCCTCGGCCAAAGGGTGATCGATGGAGTCCAGTACCTCGGCGTCCATGCTGAGGTTGCCCTTGGGGGTCTTCTTCGTCAGCTTGAATCCGAAACCCTGGAATGCCTCAATGAGCTGCTTGTCGGAGTTGACGTTCTCGACCCATTGATGGGCAACCTCTAGCCACTTCTGTTCCTCGGCCTTCAGCTCGGAAATACGCATCTCTGCGTACTCCCGGTCAACCAAGTACCCGGTCCTCTCCGTCTTCGCCATGACGTGTGCGAGACGGTGTTCCCAGCCGATCAGGCCCTTGGCCTTAGAGCGGGCCGGCACCTTCGGCAGAAGGATGTGAAGGAGCCTGTACGCCCATATCGGGTCCATGCCCGCGTACAGCAAATAGTCCTTGTCGAAGGTCCGGACAACGGGCCAGATGTCCGCCTTCTTGACCTTGTACCGCTTGGCTATCTGCGTCATGGAGCCCTTGACCTCGTCAGCCGAAACGGGGTCAATGTAAAACTTGATCAGCTCTTCGAGCTTCAGGCCCGGCCCCTGTTCCTTGACCTGGCGAGGGTCAACGAGGTGGGCGAGAATCTTGGTGTCGAACATCTTGGGAGCCAGCTCTTCGAGCGGGATTCCTAGGGTTCGTTCGCTGACGTGCTGGTCAAAAGTGCCGTTGTGCGCGATCAGCAGCCGTGCCTTGCGAAGCGCCCAGATCGCAGCGGCCTTGAACTGCGGACTGACCTCGACCGGCAGAACCCAGCTTTCGATTCCGTTTCCGAACTGCGCCAGCCGAATACGGAAGCCGCGGTCTGAATTCCACCAGTCGAGCCCAGTCGTCTCGGTGTCGAAACCAAGCACGGGGTTGGCTTCGATGAAGTCGATGAACCGATCCAGGTCCCATGTGGTCTCAGCTACGTTGATCCGTACCGTCTGGCGCTTGATCTTGTAGGTAATGACCTGCATTGAGACCTTTCTGAGTCAGCGACTGAAGATGTGTTCGAAGAGCTTTGCGAGGCCATATCCGGCCGCGTATCCCAGGGCGCCCGCCAGGACGAGGGATGTGAGGAGAAGGAACGAGTCGTCGTAGGCCATTACTTGTCGCCTCGGGCAATGGCGGCTAGCACGAGACAGAGGTACATGGTGGCCATGCCGGAAACGAAGAAAATGATGTTCAAGACTTCTCCTTACAGATGTGTTCTCGGGCAGCGCTAACGAGATCCAGTAGCGTTATCTCGTTGCCTTCACAGCAGGCGCAACCGCCCGCGGCGATGGATTCGCCACATTCAATGCAGTCGATTTCGACTCCACCGTTATCCCAGCCATAGACCCAGACTCGGCTTAGGTTCATCACGGATGCATCAGGCATCGAGCTGGCGTCTCTCCTGCCTTGGCGTACGTCCAGAGGCCGCAAGGCGCTTGGAACCAGGCGTACTGACTCAGGCCCAGGACGAGCACCAGGACCATGGCGGCGAGTATCTTCACGGCGCCACCCGTCCGTTCTTCTCAAAGGCCGCGTAAGTCTGGGGCATGAGGGACGCGAACGCGGATTCCATCTGCTCGGCAACCATCTCGATTTCCTGCTGAGGGAACGAGGGGAAGGCCGCGTTCTCTCGCTTTGTCCGAAGGCTCAGGAAGTGCATGAGGCTGCGGGCGTTACAGGTTGCGTAGAACGAGGTGAAGATGTTCACCGGAAGCACCATGCGGGCCACTTCACGAGCAACCCCGAGATCCAGAAGGCGCTTGTAGGTGGTGTAAGCCTCTTCGCTGATTCGCCGCAGATCGCCGCTTACGGCACGCTGCTGCTTGTAGTCACCCGCAACGAACTGGTAAGCGCCCGGCTTGCCTACCTGACGCAGTGGCCGGCCATCGGCCGGCACGTAGAAGACCGGCTGAAGTTCCTTATAACGTGCAGATTCCTCGTTATAGCTCCAACCAGCCCTGTGGCGCATGAATTCACGAGCCACAAAGATTGGCGCCTCGATGTAGAACGTGAAAGACGTGTGCTCGAAGGGAGACCCGTGACGGTCTCGCATGAGGAAGTTGATCAGGCCCTCAGTGGGAAGGTTGAGGTCCAGGCCGTCAGATCCGATCGTGGAGACACGCGCGGCGGCTGCGACATCGAAGTCACGAGCGCTGTACTTCCAGCAGTCGGCATAGACTTCAGACCGGAATTCCATGTTTCTCCCATGCAAAAGGGGAGCCAGGCCGTACCCGGCTCCCCATCAACAGCGTGCGGTCTTACTTGTTGGCCTTGAACTGGCCCGTCTTCTTGTCCTGCCACAGCGGCTCGCACTTGTCCCCGTCCGGGCCATCGCAGAACATCGCCGTCCAATTCGGCTTCTGGACGAGAGAGCGACCGTGCGGGCAGGAGTCATCGGAAAGCTTCGGGCTTCCCTTCGGCTCGACCTTGCCGCCGTTGAACCGCTTCGGAGCGGCACCACCGCCCGGATTCGTTCCACTGCCCTTGTACTGACTCCGCGTGTACTCCGCCGCCTTTGCAGCGAAGTCGATCAGTCCCTCGCTCTTCATCGCGGCCAGCAGCTCGGCGCCGCGGCGTGCGGTTTCCTCGGCGCTGTGGCCGTAGACGGCGGGGGTGAACCACTCGGCGTCAAAGCCCGATGCGGCCTTGAGAGTGATACCGATCTTGAAAGGGGCGGGACCGTCAGGGGCAGTAGTAGTCAAAGACTTCGTCTCCTTCTTCGAGGCTTCAGGTGCTTCAGGTGCTTCGTCCCAGGGGGAACGCTCGTCAAATGGGTCCGGATAACTCACTCGGAATCCCTTCCTCTATTTCCATACTGCATTACAGACGTCACAGATACAAGTTCGTGCCGCTGTGACGGCCTTCACTTGCTAGATGGGGCAGGCACCGCTTGCGCAGATCTCATCGAAGCCGGTGTCTTCGGTCTCGATCCCGAGAGCAGAGGCCAGCTCGTTGTACTCCTCGCGGGTGATCCGCTCGTACGGAGCCTGAGCCCGCGACATCTCCGGGAAGATCGTGGAGCCCTTGAGCCGGGGCATGAACTCCAGCAGCACACGGGCCACGTCATCTACCGTGTACCGGCTCGGATCGACGGAGGCCGTGTAACTCACCGCCTGGTCAGCCCAATAGCGCTGATAGAGCGCCTGGACCCCAAGCATGTCCTCCAGGGTCAGCATCCCGGCGTGCTCGATCACGGACGGGTCCATGACCTGAGACACCAACGGGTCCCGAGTCGGGATACTCACTACCGCCGTGTTCGCCGCGTAGATGCACGGCTCGACGTGGTAGCCCCTCGCCCGGTAGTCCTCAACCTGTCGAACCTCTTCAGGCTCCACCAGGCTGAAGCGGATACGACGAATGAAGTAAGCAGCGAAAGGAGCATGAGTTGCCTCTCCGGAGACGCCGGCCACCTTGGAGATGGTGCCTGTGGGGGCGACGACCCTCTTCTTGATCGGGACCGGAATCCGCATCTCGTTGGCGTACTCGGCCGCAGCCTCGTCCACCGCTTCGGCCAACAGCTCTAGCGTCCGCTGAACCTGCCAGTCGTCGGCCACCTCGCTGTACTTCAGACCGTTCTTCGCCAGGAAGTCAGCGAAGCCCAGGTGACCAACGCCGATGCGTCGATACCGCGAGATGGCGTCCTTGGACTTGGGGTCAGCGACCTCCGCACATGTGGCCCGGATCAGGTACCGGGTCACCAACCGGTGGGCCTCAAGCAGCCCGTCAGTGTCGACGGTGCCGAACTCGTCCACGAACGCAGCCAAGTTGACCGAACCGAGGTTGCACGGCTCATACGGGGTCAGCAGGGCCTCACCACATGGGTTCGTGGTGTAGACCCCATCAACCTCCCCGACAGCACTCAGGGAGCTGTTCCAGAACCCAGGTTCCCCGTTCGTCAGGGCACCCTCAGCGAGGGCCGTAAGGACGTGTTGGGCCTCAAGCCCCATTGCCGTGTCGATGCTCTGAGCGGCCGCAATGAACATGTCGTCCACCTCGACCGACAGGTTCGTTGTCCAGTGCTTCGACTGGTCAGCCTTGGAGGCCAGGAACTCGTCAATCTGCGGGTCGTCCCATCGCATGATGGACATGCGCGCCGAACGCCGGACTCCCCCACTGACGATGCACCGAGCGATCTCGTGGTCTATCGCCATGGCGTCCATGCCAGTGAGCCGAGATCCGAGATAGCGGACCAGGCCCATCGGGTCGGAGGCGTCCACGTCCACTCGGCTGGCAAGGATCTTGCCGACCTCGACCATCATCTCGGCGAACGGGGCCGGTCCGGAGGCCGTGCCACCGAACGCCCGCAGAGGGGCACCCTTGTGCCGGACGCGGGACACGTCATACACGCGGTGCTGGTGCCGGGTCTTCGAGTCGTGGGACGTGCGGATGAGATCGCCCAGGGCATCAGCCCAGCCCTCTCGGGAATCCTCAACTCCGTAGGCGCCGGCCCATGTGTAGGCGTACTCAGTGGAGATGAGTCCGGCCTCCACCATGTCCAGGTAGTCAGGATGGCTCGGGTCACAGACCATGTGAACCGCCACCGGCGCGACGACGGCCGGAAACTCACTCAGGTAGTGGTTCGAGTAGTTGGCGCCGACGCCGCCACCCTCGGCCAGACGCAGCAGAGTGAAGGTGAAGTGCTCGGCCGGGTCATGGGCGTCCCAGCCAGCAGCCCAACAGTTGTTCAGCGCGTAGTCATTGACGCCGCTCGACTTCAGGTGACGGCCCGCGGGCATCACCTTCCACGACTCGATCAGCTCGACCAGGCGCTCAGCCTCGCCCGGCTCGATGTACCGCTCGGGGACCAGGGCCACGTTGCCGGCCACCACTCGACGCACGGTCTCAGGCCAGGTCTCCAGCTCACCGTTCGGCTTCTCTCGCCGATACGTGCGGTCGTAGACAGTCTTAGCAGTTTCGGTCTTCCAATTAGTCAGGGTCTTACCTTCCCGTCCGTATGCCTCGGTTCATTTCCGCAGTGAGGGCGTCGATTGCTCGGTATCCCCGCTTGCGGTCGTTCTCGTTCTCAGGGCTCGTCCCATAGACGAAGAGCCTGAGGATTGCCTCTTGGTAGTCCCTGTTGAGGCGTCGGATGGACTTCTCGGCGTCCAGCCGCGCAGACAGGATGTTGTCGGTGATGATGCACCGAGTGAGGTCGTCCTTCTTGCCGATTTGGGCGGAGACCTCAGCGTCCGTGTAAACGAACGAGCGCATGACGCCGCGGACTTCATCGGGCGTGTAGTGGTACTGATCGTCCATGAGATCGAGGTAAGCCCGCTCCTTGGCGGCATACCGTCGACCAGCGGTATAGAAGATCTTCCGGAGAATTTCCTCATTGCCCTGGTATCCGGCGATGATGTGCTTCTCCTGAACTGCGTGGAGCATGATCTCTTGCTTCACGTCGTCGGGCTCCACGATGGTCCACTTGGCTGCGATCTCGTGCGCAATCTTCGTGGCCAGCGGGTCAAGGGCCTCCCAGTCGATTTCCGTCATGCAGCTTCCTTGCCTGCGAACTGGCCCTTCGGCCCACGCTTGATCTTTCCGTATCGCTGACCCTCGACTACGAAAGAGCCGTCGTCCTCGACCGGGATTGCGTGAGGAGTCGCACCGTAAGCGCCGACGTAGAAGACGCCAAAGCCCTTCTGCCAGTTGGCGGGGCCGTTCTTGAGGTATCCGGCCTTCTTCACGTCCATGAGGTGACCAACCTCGAAGCCGTAGATCGTCCGCAGCTTCCCGCCGTAGCCCGTGGACTCCGGAGAGATGGCCAGCCGGTGAGTGTGGCCCATGACGACCGAGACGCCGGCCTTTCGGGCCTTCGCCGCAGCCGTACGGCCTGCAACCTGATTCAGGCCGGGCGACTCGTGGCCGTGAATCGCTACCCAGCCCGGAGCGAACGGATAGTACGGCTCCAGCTTCGTGACGTCGTAGGCCGCAAAGTCGAGCAGGTTCTCAAAGCGGTAGAACTTGTCTTCCGCAGCAAGGGCCGGCGCCCGCGATGCGAGGTACTTCTGAGGCCGCTCGTCGTGGTTTCCTTCCAGGACCCCAATGGGGCCGTCGTAGACGGCTCGCAGGGGCTCAAAGAAGTTCTCCTTGGTGTAATCCGAGTCCCGGATCACATTGCCCTCGAACTCCGCCCTGGTCCCCGCGGACCAGCGGGACGGAGCCGGGTAATCCACCAGGTCACCAATCTGGATGACCTCGTCCGGCTGGTACTCGCCCACGAACCGGATGACGTTCTTCAGGGCCCGCTTGTCCTCGTAGGGCGCCTGAACATCGGAGATGACTACAACGCGCTTCAGTGGTTCTTCTCCTCAACGATCTTGATTGCCTTGTCCAGCTCATCGCGAACCTGCTTGGCCTCGGCCACAGAAATGTTGGTAGGGATGACCTCACGCGCGTTGGAGATGTCGAACCCGATGAAGCCCACGTAAGGGAGGATGCGAATACTCTGCTCCGCAGATTCCCCGAACTCTCCGAAAGCGATCTTCACTGTGCAGCCTCCATGCGCTGTATCTCGCGGTTGATGTACCAGGCCGCCTTACGCAGGTCCGTAAGCGGCAGGTCGTGCTTGTGCCCGGCGCGCATGATGTACTTCAGCGAGTTGCCCAGGTTGAAATTGAAGTTCTCGGTGACGTCGATGACTTCGAGTCCGTTGGGAAGCCAGGTGTAGTGCGACGGGTGATTCACCTCGTCGTCCTCCTGGTCCTCGACGTCGGCCGACAAGTAGTCGGCCACCTCATCGAGGAGTTCCACGTACGCCTCCAGGCCCGCGGCGGTCAGCTCCTCCTCGGCGAAGCCGAGTGTGGTCCCGCTCGGAAACGTCAGCTCGTACGGGAAGATCTCGCCTTCCTTGTAGTCGGTGACGCCCGCCTTCTTGTCTCGGAATTGAGAAGTGAAGAGGGTGGAAGGATTCGACACGATGACGACACTGCCAGGCTCAAACTTCACAGCTCCTCCAGCTCCTCATCCTTGAAGTAGCAGCCGCTAGCAGCCTGGCCTCCGAGGTGGGAGCCGTCGACCAGGACGGAAGTCGCCTCCTCGGTCTGCGCGTAACCAACGGCCTCGACGGTTCCTGTCAGGCCAGCGGTGCCGTCCTGGACCGAGGCCCGAACCCGGACCCGCGTACCGGGCTTCCAAATGGACTTCACAGACCGATCCTTTCTCGCAGGGCGAGAGCCCCGTACTCATGCAGGAATGAATTGGAGTCGTGACCATCGCCCAGGACGATGACCTTTGCGTTCAGCAGTGAAGCGGCCAACTTTTCTGCGGCCTCAAGGCCGGGCTTATCTCCGTCAGCGATGATGTAGACCGACTCGAATCCCATAAGGGCGGGAAGGAAGTGGTCTCGCCACGATGACGTGCCCTGGTAGGCGATGGCCGGCACCCCCACCGACTCCCACACCATCGCGTCGAACTCGCCCTCAGTGATGACGATGTTTCGGCTACCGGTGATGAGTGCCTTGGTGTTGAACAGCCGGGGTTGATCGCCTGGGAGCGTCAGGTATTTCCCGTGCCCCTGGTGGTTCTCCTTGCGGGTCGGGGCGAGGTAGTTTCCTTCCTCGTCCCGTACGCACCTGTCGGCAATGCAGCGGAATCGGATGGTGGCTACGCCGTGAGGACCATTGGCCGGCCGCAGGTACGGGAGGACCAGATGTCCCGCTCTCTGCTCATGGCCAGTCAGAGCCGAACCGACGAATCCCAGGGTGAACCTGTCGGCTACGTCGTCCAGTCCCCGAGCCCTGATGTACTCCTCGGCCGGGCTGTCCTTGAACTGGTGGTAGTACGTCCGCGCCGCTTCCACCGAACCGGGCATGTGCCCATGCCTGGGCTTCTCGGAAGCCAAATTTCTCCTCTCGCATTACAACATCTATCGAGTCTTCGGAGACCTGACAGACAAAGCAGTTCCAACGGTTCTTGTCGGGGTTAACCGATGCGCTGGGGTTCTCCTCAACGTGAAGCGGGCAGAGGATCTTTGACCACCCTGCCCGCTGTTTCACGTCTATTGAGTAGTAGTGCTTCAGGACCGCAGCGATCGGCGGCTTAGTGACTGCTCTGAGGGGCCGGCTCACCGATGCGCCTCACGTGGACGGGGAAGTTGTACTGACGATGCACGGAACTCATGAACTCCCTGTCGCCGCGCCACTTGCGATAGTCGACCTTGATTCGCTCGTCAGTCATCGGTTTCCTCTCGCGTATCCATGTGATACCGCGGACCCAAGAGTCGGGCCGCAGGCGGGTCTTCCAGGTAATCGGCTGCGTTACGAAGAACTACGGGATCGTCCTTGGCGCCCGGCAGGATTCGCCGGTTGCACAGTCGACAGGTGAGCCCGCGTACGAGGCCGGTTTTGTGGTCGTGGTCTACGTCGAGCCGGTAGCGCCTTGGCTGTTGGCAGATGGCGCAGACTCGGCCCTGGTACTCGAAGAGGGCCTGATATTCGCCAGGCTCTAGGCCGTAGGTGTTGGTCACACGAGATTCGTGTGAGGCAGCCCTTCGAGTCGCCTTCCTACAGGTCGAGCACACTCGACCCTTCGGGGTGTAGAACCTGACCGCACGGTTCTTCTGGCATTTCGTGCAGCACCGGTATCCGGCGCGAGGGTTAGCCACGCGGCCTCAGTGCCGCCTCAAGCTTCTTCTGGTCCTTCACGGAGACCGCCTCATCGGCAAGGCTCTGAAGGTAGGAGAGGGGAAGCACTTCCCAAGCGGGACCGCTACCCGTGGGCATCGACACCGCAACGACGCGAGCCGCGCTGTATCGAGAATGGAACTTCAGTTCCTTGGCCAGTCGATAGAGCCGCATTCGCCGAGCGCTTTCGACCGAGAGAACCAGAGCCACGACACCGCCACCAGCTTCTTGAATCTGGTTTTCGGTGATGTGCGGGTTCTCATTGAGAAGAACCCCCACGATTTCTCGCTCAAGCGTGTATCCGCAAGTTCCGTTCATTTCCCCTCCCCTTTCCCTATTTCCAATATAGATCGAGACCGTCACACTTACAAGTTCCGAGCGCCACTTGAACCTGTGACGAACATTACTTACAGGGGGTCTGACACGTCCGTGAGCTGCATGTTCGCGGCGTTGAATACGTAGCTGCTGAAGGTCGTGCCGCTGGGGTCGGCAAAACCCTCTCGGTTCTTGACGGGAGAGACGTGCAGGATCGCTCCGTCCATCTCGTCCGTCTCCTTGTGGATCGTCAGGATGACGTTCGGGACACGGCCGATCTTCCCCTTCACGCCCGACAGCGGGATGGGCTGGAGACCGTCACTGTGCTCGCCCGTGACGTGGTGCAGGGCCAGGACATGAGCGCTGGTGTACCGCGCCATGTCGGACAGGTACTCGCAGAGCGATTCGAGGCCGAAGGTGAAGCTCTCGGCATCGCCCACGGCTCCCGCGTCGATGTTCGTGATGTTGTCGACCACCACCAGGTGAGGGAACATCCCGAAGACCTCGTGATACGCCCTCAGGTCCGTCTCGATGGTCTGGAGCGAGGGCCGCGCCTCGTAGTTGAAGCGCAGCCACCACCGCTTGCCCAGGTAGGCCGTGTAGTCGCCGAACTCGTCGGCCAGGAGCTTGCCCTTCACGTCCCTCACGTTGTCGCCTGTGAGGATGGCTGTGGCCCTGGTGAGCTGCGTAGCGGCGTTGGAGTCCGCGCTGTAGTAGAGGACCGGGACGTTGCCGTACAGCGCCAGGTTCAGAGCGAAGAGGCTCTTGCCCGTGCCGGGGCCGGCAGCGACGAGCGAGAACTCACCGCGCCGGAATTCCACCTCATGACGAGCCAGGCCCTTATATGGCGAAGGGAGCGGTTCGCCTGCCGCTCCCTTGACCAGAACTGATTGTGCCAGGCTGTAAATCTCTAGCCTCCAAAGTCCACGAGAAGTGAGCAGGCGGTGTTTCGTTCCTCGTCGGTGTCGAAGTACCAGTTGCCGACCGCGCCCTGAAGGGCTGTACGGATCACTGCAAGTTCTTCGTGGGTCACTTCGAGTGCGACGTTCGGATTGCTGATCGTGGCCATTTCGCTCCTTTCCCTATTTCCAACATAGATCACTTGTGTCACACGTTCAAGTTTTGTTCGAATAAAAACAGGCGTGCGCTACATCACAGAAACGGCAATCGAATCCAGGGCTCGCCGGGAAGTCGCCGGCCTTCACTCCTGCGTCCATCGCCGCGTACCGCTCGCCCAGATCCTCAGCCGTCACCTGGTCCAACTTCACCGGCCGGGAAAGTCGGCCGTCCTTGGCCAGGTACCAGTCAGCATCGTTGACCTCGACGTCGTACAGCTCCCTCACGGCGATGCCGTACGTCTGGAGCTGGAACTTGCTCTTCATACTCCCCGTCTTCAGGTCACGGGGCCGTACAGCGTCCTTCACGGCAACGAGCTGGTCTATGTATCCGCGGACCTGCACCCCTCCCAGCTCGGTCAGGAAGTACAGCTCAAGCGCCAGCTCCCCATCAGGCGTGCGCCAGATCTCGGGACCCTTCTCCTTGGCCCACTCCACGTAGTAAGCCGTCTGCTCCTGGCCCAGGGCGTAACGGCGCTCGATGTCCTCGCCCCCGTTGTAGCGACCGGCAGACAGCCACCGGTCCGTGTCGCTCTCCTTGTCCAGCGCCTTGTTCGTCAAGGCCGCGTACTCGTCCGAGAAGAGCTGAACAGCCTCCTCAGCGGTCATGGTCCGACCCGACCTCTCGACCGCCTCAGCGGCACTGTGGAAGGCCGTGCCGTGGTGCGACCAAGCGGCCGGCACCGGGATGACACGCTCTACTCGCTGTAGGTAGAAGCGCCATGCGCACTTCTCGTACTGCTCGGTCTGACTGACCGAGCGGGGCTGAGTCTCAATGCTCAAGCCAATACCGCCTTCGCGTATCGAATGATCCTGAATGAACTACTGCCGTCGAGCTGGGGGTGTGGCCGGCTGATGCTCACGTGCTCGACGTCGACCATGAGCGCCTGCTCCAGCTCGGCCACCAGGGCGAGCACTCGGGCCCGGCCCTCCTCGGCTATCCGGTCGGAGACGATCACGTCCACGTACTCGATGAAGGTCCGAGGCCGGCGCTTCGAGTGCGCCTTGGTACGCATGATCAAGAGCCCGAACGTCTCGTCATCCTCGGTGAACTCCCGCACCTCAGTGCACTGGTCGATCAGGCCGAGGAGCTGTTCACGGAGCCTGCGTTCCCCGTCCACGGCGGAAGTGAACTCACTGAGCGTGAAGCCTCGCTTGAGGCCGTAGAAATCAGGGATGGCGTGCTCGTGCGGGACGTCCTCTTTGTCCCGGACATGGGCCATGTAGCTGCCCAGATCCAGCTTCGGCATCGCACCAGAGTCCTCGACTCCCAGCTCAAGACACACAAGCACTCCCAATGCCCCCGACCCCCTCGTGAGGGGTCTTCTTCACAAGTGAGGAGCCGCTGTGTGGCCCCTGTGAATCAACGTAGCAAGCTTGAGGCGTGGTTAACAGTGCAAGTTTTCGCAGGTGGGAGGCTTTCGAGCACAACCTTTTGTCCGCTCACGGATTATTGAACTTGCAGGTGTGACGCTGTGCGATCATCAAACGGATCAATCGGACAGAGGAGACCGAACCGGAAGATCCACTTCCTTTTCGTGGTGACTTAGCGTGAAGGTCAAAGGTGGATAAAATCGCTGTACGGTGCATGCTTCAGCCCGGTGAACATGACAGGGCGATCAACAAAAAGACCTCCTGTACCAAGCGGTACGGGAGGTCTAACCAGTTCATGCGCCTGGGATCTACTCCTCAGGCTCGTCCGGGAGGTCCAGCGCCTCACGGAGCTTGCCGTTCGGGACCGGCCGGCCTTCGGGCCAGCGGAGCACCATGCGCTCATCAGACGGCAGCCGGGGCACCAGGACCCACGGACCCTCAGGGGAATCGGGCTGGAGATCCAGAACTGCGTCACCGTCTCGGACCATGCGCTCAAAGCGGGCCGCACTGCCGAGCTGCGTCTTCGTGAGCCCAGTATCACCGAGCTGCCTGCGCAGGAATGCATAGAGATCACGAGCACGATTAAGGTGAACGAATTCGGTACGCCGCGTTTCCGCGGAAGGCCATGCAGCTTCTAGAATTTCCTTTGCGGAATTCCTGAAAGGTGCACGTTTGATACCCAAATTGGACAGCCGCCAGTCAACCGCCTGAACAGTCACGTCAAACTGTTCAGCGATTTCCTTATTGGAAAAGCCATTTCTATAGAGCTTCAATAGCTCAGGGTTTTCCGGCAGCTTTGTCATTCGTTCCGAATCCTGTCCGTGCTTGGCGGTGCGACGGGCACGCGGGTGGTGATCTTCAGACAAGATACCGTCACCAACGCCACAGTTTCAAGCCCCATCCGCCTACTGACCAGGGATGTTGACGCATCTCACCTTTAACGTGTGACCTGCATCTCACTTAGGTCCAAGTCTGTCCCAGACCGGGTGCTTTGACACCGACATCCTTAGTGAGAGAGCGAGTGAAACGAGCGAACGAGCACGGACATTAGAGACTCAACTACAAGCTTGTAGACACTAGTTACTAACTGTAAGCCTACGTTTACGTAGATCTTTGTTAAGCCCTTAACGCTTCAAGTAAAAAGTCATACTTAATAGCTTCTCTTGTTGAGCCACTGTTGAGCGCTAGGCGCTCCAGATGAGCAGTCCAAGAGACGGCCCCGGCTGCCAGACCAGAACCCGGCCGGGGCCTTAGACCTCAAGGGGGGCCATGCCCAGGGCCAAGAGCATCTGCCTAAACAAGGGCTGCCTCACCCCGACCGTTAGAGACGGTCGCTGCGGAGAACACCAGCTCCGAAAGAGCTGGAATAGAACAAGTGCTCGAAATGCTTCGAGGCCGTCTGACTGGTCTCGGCGCAGGGCACGAACCCTCGCCAGGGACCGCTTCACCTGCCAGAAGTGCGGAGCGAAGGAACACCTTGAGGTGGACCACATCGTCCCGGTAGCCCGCGGAGGCTCATGGGAGCCAGACAACCTCTGGGTGCTGTGCAAGCCGTGTCACAAGCGGAAGACCTACTCAGAACGTAGCTGAACTGAACATAACCAACCCGGTCCCCTGAGGCCGGGTTTTTTCATTCCTTCCGGAGGTCCCCTCATGTCTGCGTGCAATGGCGCCTGCTTCGACTGCCCCTATGACTTCTGCGGGCCTGAGACTCCGAAGCGCCGGCCTACCAAGGCCGCGGAGCGGTCATGGCGACAGGACGCCCTCTTCGAGCTTGAGGAGCTTGGTGACCTCTACGGCATCGACCCCAAGGCGGTGAGACTCCCATGACGCGAGGACCCCAGCCCAAGGAAAACGCCGTCAGGCGTAACAAGCACGAACATGCCCAGGCGCTCTCTGGAGGCGCTACTGAGGGCCGTGCCCTCCCGCCCGGCCTCGGAGTCAAGACGGCCGGCGCTAAGCGCTTCTGGAAGACGTGGGCCACATCGCCACAGGCCGGTAAGTGGGCTGAGACCGACTGGGCTGAGCTGGAGATCACGGTGAAGCTCGTGGATGCCTTCTACCAGGGCGACACCAAGTTGGCCGGTGAGATCCGGCAGCGAGTCTCCAAGTGGGGCGCCACGGTCGAGGACCGCGCCCGCCTCCGCATGTCCATCGAGGACGACCAGGACCAGGACCAGGCCGAAGAGACGGCCGGTACCGGACCCACCACAGACCTAGACGAGGAGCTGTACCGACTCCTGAGCGAATAACGAAATGAGGTGACTGCCCTTGCAGACAGGCAACTTGCCTGAGGGCGTCCCCTCTCCTCAAGAAACGCTCGGGTACGAGGTCATCCGCTGGTGCACCAAGTACATCGTTCAGCCGGACGGAGACAGGGCCGGTGAGTCCTGGACCTTCACCAAGGAACAGCTTCGCTTCGTCCTCTGGTTCTACGCCATCAACCCCGATGGCACATGGAAGTACAGCGCCGGCACTCTTCGCCGGGCCAAGGGGTGGGGCAAGACTCCGCTCCTGGCCACTCTGGCCATTGTCGAGTTCATAGGCCCGTGCCGGTTCTCCCACTTCAACGCCTTCGGGCTCCCGGTAGCGAAGGCCGTTGCCCTGCCTACGGTGCAGGTCGGTGCGACCGCGTTCGAGCAGACGGAACAGACCATGGAGTTCATCCGCGGCTGTCTGTCTGAGTCTCCTGCCGAGAAGGAGTTCAACCTCGACATCGGCAAGGCAGTCATCCAGTTCAAGACTGGAAAGCCCGGCTCCATCAAGCCGAAGGCCACTGCCGGCCGCACCAACGAGGGCAACAGGCCCACGTTCGTCCTGATGGACGAGGTCCACCACTGGGTGGGCTCCAACGGCGGCCCCGAGTTCTTCCAGACCCTCAAGCGCAACGTAGAGAAGTTGGCTGCTGCTGGCTCCCGCTGGGTGACCACGACCAACGCATACAACCCCAACGAAGACAGCGTTGCTCAGCAGATCCACGAGTCAGAGATGGTCCGCATGGGCCTGTGGCTCTATGACTGCCTCGAAGGCGACATCGAGCCCGATGAGATGCGGGACGAGGACAAGGTCCGCCAGGCCCTCACGGAGGCGTACGGCGACGCCACATGGGCGGACGTTGCGGGTCTTACTCGAACGATCCTCTTCGACCGTACGACGCCTGATTCGACTTACCTCCGCTTCTTCTGCAACCGCATTGCCGAGTCCTCTAACGGCTGGATGTCCAAGAGCGAGTGGGACGAGTGCTTCGAGGACCAGGACCCCATCGAGCCTGGCGACCAGATAGCAATTGGCTTCGATGGCAGTATCCGCGGAGACGCCACAGGGCTCGTTGGTTGCCGATTGCGGGACGGGAAGCTGTTCGTCCTCGGCCTCTGGGAGAACCCCAGGGACCCGAACCGGCCTGACTGGGAAGTCGATGTTCTCGCTGTGGAGGCCGCTGTTAAGCGGGCCTTCGAGACGTATCGGGTCGAGTGGATGTATGCCGACCCGCCTTACTGGCAAGAGAACATCGGTCGGTGGGCCCTCGAATGGGGCGACGACCACGTATTCGAGTTCTGGACCAACAAGCCGACTCGCATGATTCAAGCGGTCGAGAGATTCCGTACTGCTGCGATGGTCCAAGACCTTCTGCACGACGGAGGCGACGACCTCACCCGCCACGTGCTCAATGCCGTGGTTCGGGAAGTGCCTCAGGGCTTTCTCATTACCAAGGACTCTCCGAGGTCCAAAAAGAAGATCGACCTTGCTGTGTGCGCGGTCCTGGCATTCGAAGCCAGGGCTGACGCCATCGCGGATGGGCGGCTTAAACGACGACGTTCTAGGGTGGTTGGATTTTGAGCGCACTCAGCATTGACACCTCTCCAAGTGAGGTACCGGCAGGCATGGCGCCGGCCACACCAGAACAGTGGCTCGACTGGCTTTACTCCAAGCTGGCTCGACGCAAGTCGATGTACCAGATCTATGGCCAGTACTACGACGGCTTCCATCAGCGGCTCATGTTCTCGCAGGTCCGCCACTTCGATCAGTTCCACAACACCTTCGATACGTGGCGAGACAACTTCTGCGGAATGATCGTGGACTCGGTCAACGAGCGACTGGCCGTTGAAGGCTTCCGTATGACGGATGAGCCTGACGCCGATAAGGACGCTCACGACATCTGGCAACGCAACTTCATGGATGCCGAGTCGAATGCTGCGATGCTCGACTCGATGATTCAGGGCGTCTCGTACGCCGTGGTTTGGGCCAACAAGCAGGACCAGCCGACAATCACCATTGAGTCCGCCGAGAACTTCATCGTCCAGTACAAGCCTGGCAGTCGCCGGGAGCTGGACGCCGCAGCGAAGTTCTATTACGACGACTGGGGCCGGCAGTGGGTAACCCTGTGGCTCCCTGACGCCGTCTACACCTTCGCCAAGGGCACGTTCTCCTGGGAGCTCAAGGAGCCTGCGAAGAACCCTCTGGGCGTCGTTCCGGTGGTCCCCATCACCAACCGGTCCCGTCTCCTGCGTGACCCGGTCTCTGACCTTCACGTGGTCATCCCGATCCAGGACGCCGTCAACAAGACGGTGGCTGACGCGCTGGTGGCCTCGGAGTATGCGGCCTGGCCCCAGCGGTACGTGACGGGCCTGGAGATCGTTGAGGACGACCACGGCAACCCCGTCGAGCCCTTCAAGGTCGCAGTGGACAAGCTCTTGCAGGCTGAGGACCCGAACGCCAAGTTCGGCCAGTTCGAGGCCGCGAACCTCTCCAACTATGTGGTCCTGGTCGAGATGCTTGTTCAGCACATGGCCAGCATTTCCCGGATTCCCTTCCACTACTTCGTGAGTGGGGGTGGGCAGATTCCTTCCGGTGAGTCGATCACCGCGGCGGAAGCGGGGCTCATAGCGAAGACCCGTGAGCGAATGCTCCACTTCGGAGAAGCCTGGGAAGCGGTCATGCGGCTCTGCTTCGCCGTTATGGGCGATGCCCGTGCGGATGCATTCTCCGCAGAGACCATCTGGCGAGACCCGGAGAACCGTACCGAGGCTCAGCACATGGACGCCCTTCTGAAGCTTCAGATGATCGGTGTCCCCAGAGACCAGCTCCTCTCTGACGCGGGCTATACCCCGCAGCAGGTCAGCCGCTTCGCGGACATGAGGGAAAAGGACGCCAAGGCCGCAATGGAACTGGCGCAGAAGTATCCCGACCCGAACGCACAGCAGCAGGACCCCACGGGCGACGAGCCCGGCAACAAGCCTGCCGGTCCTCCCGGCATGTCGCAGAAGGCCCAGAAGACGGCTGCTAAGCCGCCGCAGGGCAACAGCGGCAACCAGGCCCGGAAACAGAACCCGGCCAAGTAACCCCTACACCGCATTACGACGGCTGCCGAAATGGCGGCCTTTTTTCATGCCCGAACACCGAAATGGATGGGTCGATCAATGAGTGACGACAACCAGAGCACTTCCACTGGCGCCGAGTCCGGACAGCAGTCCACTGACACGTCGCAGGGCCAGGCCCCGACTCTCGAAGGTCTTCAGGCCGAAGTCGACAAGTGGAAGAGCCTGAGCCGGAAGAACGAGACCCGGTTCAAGGAAACCTCTACCGAACTTGATCTGCTTCGCCAGTCCCAGATGACGGACTCGGAAAAGGCGATCGAGGACGCGAGGGCTGACGGTCGCAACGCTGCACTTTCTGAGGTTGGCACTCGACTTGCTGAGGCCGAGCTTCGTGCTCTGGCCGCTTCTGCCGGGGTGGATCTTCCCTCGGCTGACTTCCTCAACATGTCCCGGTTCGTCAGTTCTGACGGACAGGTAAACGCCGACGCGCTTTCTGAATTCGTGTCGTCACTCCCGAAGCGGGACGCTCCTCCCGCTTTTCGCCAGGACATCGGTCTTGGCCGCCAGGGATCACCCGGCGCTAACCAGCTCTCCCGAGCTGATCTCTCCAATATGACCCCCGCGGAAATCAATTCGGCCCGTAAGGACGGCCGCCTTGACGCGCTTCTCAGGGGTGACATCTGACCTATCCAGTGAGGTAATGCATGGCTTTTAACACTCAGGCTGGTACTGGCCTTCAGGCAGCTTCCGGCAACGTTTTCATTCCCGAGATCTGGACTGCGGAACTTCTCCAGGATCTCGAAGAGGAGCTGGTTCTCGGCTCCGCCAAGTTCACGAACCGCCAGTACGAGGGCGAGTTCCGGCGTGAGGGCGACGTCGTCCACATCCCGCACTTCGTCAACGACCAGGTCTCGGACAAGGGCCTCGTCTCGGCGTACGGCTCGATCGGCGCCGCCGACCACGCGTCGCTTCAGTACATCGACATGCGTGTGGCTAAGGGTTCGTCCTTCCACATCGAGGTTGACGCGCTGCACCAGCTCCAGACCAAGAGCGGCATTGACCTGATGTCGAACCTGATCGCTCAGCGCGCCCGCGCTATGGCGGTCAAGCTCGATGAGGTCGTGGCTCAGACCCTTCTCGCCGCGATCTCCGGTAAGGACCTGAACGGTTCCGGCGACCCGTCCGCGACCGTTTCCGGCCTGCCTGCTCTGCACGGCCAGATTGACGAGATCACCGACGCCCCGACCGGCGACAACACCACCCGCAAGGCGGCCGGCCGAGTCCTCTCGGTCTATGACTACGTCGTCGCGATGCTGGAGAACCTGGACATCAAGTCGGCTCCTGCCGACCGGTTCCTGTTCATCTCCCCGCGTATGCGCTCGCTCCTGCTCCAGGACCCCAAGTTCATCGAGGCTCAGGTCTACGGCGGCACTCCGGTCATCCCCAACGGCGCTTCTGCGATCGGCACCATCCTCGGTGTCCCGGTCACTGTGGCGAACGCGCTCGGTTCTCACACGCGCCCGTCCAACCCGATGATCCGGAAGGGCAACCAGAAGTTCGAGGCGGTTGACCTCTACATGGGCGCCACTGCGGCGACTTCGGTCGTCATCCCGTTCGCTCAGATGGAGGCGTACAAGCCTCAGAACACCTTCACCGACGCGATCAAGTCGCGTGTGATCTACGACGCCAAGGTCATTCGACCGGAACAGCTCGTCGTGGCTCGCGGTGTTGAGGCTGCGCTGACCGCTCACAACGCCACCGTCCCCGTCACCGAGACCCGTACGGACTGATCGGATGGCCTTCGTAACCCTTGATGACGTGACCGCCCGCCTTGGGCGGCCCGTCGCAGACGACACGGAGGCCGCCAGGGTCAACGCCTTCATAGAAGACGCCACAGGGTTGGTGACTGACTACTGCCGGAGTGACTTCCAGCAGCACACCGCCGAGACGTTCGAGCTGGTGATTGAAGGGGGTCAGGCTGTCCTGGCCCCCTCTCTCTTCCCCGGCCTGAGTATCTCGGGCATCACCCTGCACGACGAGTACGAGGACAGAGACCTCACGACCGACGAGTACAAGGTCATGGGAGCTGTCCTCTACCTGCGTCACTCACCCGCGTACACCACTGCCACCGTCACAGCCTCTTGGGGCTGGGCGGTTGTGCCGGCCGCGGTGAAGGCGGCTGTCTGCTCTGAGGTGATCCGGTGGTTGTCCGTCTCTCCTGGAACGGTCATGGAGAAGACCGGCGATCTTGAGGTCCAGTACGCGACCAACGCGTATAACTCGGGCCTCTCTGAGGCCGCTAAGTCGATGCTCTCCAAGTACAGGCAGCGCGTTGCCTCGATCTCCCTGCACCGGGCCGACACACACAAGCCCGATCGACCGGAGATCACATGGCGCTCTTCAACGACCGTATAGAAGTCCACCGCGCCCAGCTCGTCACCGACGACTACGGCAAGCATCGGGACTGGGACAACGCCACCATCGTGTGGACCGGCATGGGTGCCGGCGTCCCCTACCGACGTGCCTGGAAGGCAGACGAAGCCGCCCGTGAGACCGCCCTGAACCGGGCGACGCTCTATCTCCCCGGTGATGTCGATGTCGATTCCGCTGACCACATTCAGTTTCAGGGAAACACATGGCATCCCGAGGGTGCGGCGTGGAAATGGAAGCTCGGTTCCCGCCAATACACCATGTTGAACGTGAGGATGGTGACTAAATAATGGCCCGTCGTGTCGCAAAACCAGGACAGGCCAGGGGCAAGCAGTACGCCAGGTTCACAAAGGGTGGCTTCACCTTCGAGACCGACCAGGGCTTTGAGACCACCCTCTTGCACTCCGGTGAAGTAAGGGCCCTGGTTGCCGCCAAGACTTCTGAGCTAGCCGGAAAGATGATCAAGGCCGCGCCTCGCGGTCCTCACCGGTTCACTGACGAGTTCTCGATCAAGAAGAACATCACACCCTACGTCGAACAGGTCGGCACTGAATGGGTGGGATACGTCGTGATCGAAGAGAACGAACGAGCCCGGCACGCGATGCTCCAGGAGCGCGGATACCGCGACCCTGCCGGACATCGCCACAAGGGACGGTTCTTCTTCAAGAGGGTGCTGGAAAGTGAGCGTGTCGAATGAGAGTTGACCCGCTTCCCCTCCTGATCGACTACCTGAGCACGTGTCCCGAGATTCCCGCTGACGCGGTGACAGGGACCCTCGTAGGCCGGAATGTCGGTGAGACTACCGTCTACCTGATCCAGGCCGGTGGATACCGCCTTGTGCGGGACCGCATGGACCGCATGGACATCCTTTATGACGTGTACGGCCAGAGCACGGCTGAGGCCGGCTCCCTCGCCTACGTCGTTCGTGACTACCTCCTAGAGCAACTGCCGGGCCAGGCCCTCAAGGGCGCCCTGGTGCTCGCTGTGCACGAGATCTCGGCGCCTCACTGGCACCCCGACGAACAGTCCCTTGAGCCCGCGTACACGGGCGAGGTCTCTGTGTTCCTCACAACCGACGACTAACAGCCCAACTCCTCAGCCTACGGCCCCCTTTGGGGCCGTTTTTTGTTTCCCCAAAGGAGCCTGCATGACCGCTAGCAACGTTGATACTTCCAAGATTCGGTTCGCCCCGAAGGGCTACGTCTACATGGCGCCTGCCGTAGGCGCCACTCTCCCCACCGATGTAGGTGACGGCTCCGCTGCACCGGCCGGCTTCACCTCCCTGGGCTACGTGACTGACGCGGGCGTCACCATTACGCCGCAGATCAACACGGACCCCGTGAACGTTTGGCAGAGCGCCGTTCCGGTCCTCTACAACGTCACCTCCGCCACCTTCTCCATTCAGGCGACTTTCGCCGAGTCCAACATCAACACGACTGAGCTGTTCTTCGGCGCTCAGTGGACCGAGGTCACGGGTGGAGCTGGAGGCACTACCTACAAGCTCGACCTCGCCAGCACGCCGTCTCTTCAGGAGATCTCCATCGTCGTGGACTGGTCGCAGGGCAGCGTTCTCAACCGCGTTGTGATTCCGCGGGCCATGGTTCAGGACCGAGGCGCTATCACGCTCGTCCGCACGGCGGCTCAGGAGTACCAGCTCACGATTGAGGCGCTGGACTCGAACGGTGTCCTCGGCACCGTCTTCACGAACCAGGACATGAGCTCCACTCCCTGATCCAACTCCCTTGCCGGGGAGGGCTCGTAATCCCCGGCCAAGCCCTCCGTTAGTGCTCCCTAATAGTCTGGGCCGTTCCTCGGCCGCCTCATCGCCTCATCCATCTCAGTCAACTCCCTCCGGAGCCTGCTTGCCACGGAACTCGGGTCGCTTGGAGTCGGCGCTCCCGCACCTATCCAGGCCCGAATCTTCATCGCGGTTTCTGCATCTTTCGCGGCCTGCGCTTCGGCCCGACGGATTTCCTCGTCATAAAACTTGGTCGATTCCCCCTTGGCCCGCGCTTCGCTCCTGCTCAGCCTCATGCTCTCAGCAAAGTCACGATTCGATGCGGCCGACTCCTCGTAGTACTTGAGATCATCGTAGTTCGACATCACCGTCTCCTTTCAATCTCACTTTAACTTCGAGACGGCACGTCCGACACGATCGGGCGCTCCATTTCAAGTCTTCACCTGTGTTGACGTGGCTGCAACATTTCCCGCCCCTGCCGGGGAGGGCTCGTAGTCCCCGGCACCTCTCTCACCCCCACCCCGCAGCCCCCTCCGAGGGGCTTTTCGCGTTTCTAGGAGACCCCATGCCTGCAAAGAACACTGACGCTGCCGTTGAGACCGTCGAGACCGTTGAGGTTCCGGACGCTGACACCGAGCTGGTTGCCGCCGAGGCTGAGGCCACGGGTGAGCTGGTCGAGGTCGAGCACAACGGCAAGGTCTACAGCCTGCCTTCCCCGATGGACTTCCCGGTTGACGTCGTGTTCGCGGACAACGACTTCGAGGCCGCGCGCATCGTACTCGGCGAGGAGCAGTGGCAGGAGTACCGGAAGACCCGGCCGACCATCCGTGACTTCCAGCACTTCAACGAGAAGATTTCCAAGGCCACGGGAAACTGAGCAGAGCCGTCTACGTCATTCGGAAGTTCCCCGAGGAACTAGAAGCTGACTTGCTTCAGTTCTTCGGGGTTGACCTTCTGGATCTTTGGCGTGGGCGGCTCTCTTTGCGCCGTGTCTCTGTTCTGATCGGATCTCTTCTCCGCCAGACAGGACGTTCGGTGTTGGCGGGCACCGTAGATGAATCCGCCGAATGGACTGAGTCCGAATATCTGTTGGCTCGCGTCTCTGACGCTCTTGAGCTGTCCAACTGGCTCTTCATCCAAGCCAATTCGGGTGACGAGTCCAACGACATCCCCGCGCCGGCTCCGCTGCCGCGTCCTGGCCAGATTGAGCCAGAACCCGAGTCCGAAAAGGACTCGCACGCCTCAACAGACGAGGTGGTGAATTTCTTCAATCGAATGAGCAACCTCTAAGGGGGGCCGATGTCGGCTGAGAGAATACCTGTTGGAAACGCCTACATCGTAATCACTCCCGAGATGAACCAGGTTGAGCTTCGCAAGCAGCTCGACTTGGCCCAGAAGGAGATTGCAGCCTTTGCGGGTGACCAGAAGAAACTAGCCGAGCAGGTTGCAGAGCTTCAGAGCAAGCTTCTGGCCTACGTGACCAAGGTCTACGGAGAGGAAGCCGCTAAGCGCGTCGAGCTGGAGCAGAAGGCCGCCGCGAAGCGCTCCGAGTTCAACAAGACCGAGGTGGCCGGCTACCTCAAGGCCCTGTCCATGGTCACCGAGGCTCACGCCAAGGCGGAGGCAGTCAAGACGGCTGCGGCCGAGAAGGCTGCTGCCGCTCAGGACAAGGCTCTTCGTACTGCCCGTGACCTTGAGATCAAGTACGGCAAAGAGGTGGCTGACGCCTACCTCACCTCTGTCGCAGAGATGGAGGCCGCAGGCAAGGAGCTGACCTCCGCTCGCATCGCCAGTGCCAAGCAGTGGGCGACGCTCGAAGCCACGGAGGCCCGGAAAGTCGCAGCCGAAGAGGCTGCACAGGACAAGGCGCGTGCTGTACAGCGTTCGAACCTGTCCCGGCTGATCATCCGCCAAGCGGGCATGGAGGCCACCGCGGCGAAGACCGCAGCCCGTGAGACGACGGCCGCTTACACGCAGGCGTACAACACCCGCAAGGCTCAGATCCTCTCTGAGCTGGAGACCGAGAAGTCTGCACGTGTTGCAGCTACTCAGGCGGCCATCAAGTCGGCGGAAGCCCAGAAGGCTGCCAACCTCCAGACGATCCGGCAGGGTGCTGCCACCGTTCGGACTCTCCAGAACAACGCTCGCAAGGTTGAGAAGAGCTGGACCGGCGCTGTCCACGGCATGGGCAGCAAGGTCGAGGGCTTCGGCTCCACCATGTCCGAGTTCGGACGCAGCATCACCCGGAACCTGGTCACGCCGCTCATGACGGCGGCCGGCGCCATGTCGTACCTGGGTGTCTCGGCTGCCGACTCGATGATGCAGGCCCAGACCGCTCTTCAGCGGATGGGCGTGTCCAACAAGGACACCTCGAAGGAAATCAACACCCTCAAGAACTACGGTACGGCGACGCCCTACAGCGTCGAGGACATGTTCAAGTACGGCACGCAGTACACCCGTGCCGGCACCGCGCACGGCCTCTCTTCGAAGAAGGCGTCCAAGCGGGCAACGAGCCTTGTTGAGGCCATCGGCAACCTCTCCGCCTACGCGGGTGTCACCGACCCGGCTCAGGTCCAGCGTGCGATGTACGCCGTTTCCATCATGCAGGACGCCGACCGTGCGTCCCTGCGCAACGTCAAGTCGCTTGCAGACAATGCCGGTATCCCGATTGAGGAACTGGCGAAGTCCTTCGGTTTCGGTGACCGCGCATACACCAAGAAGGAAACGGCTACCAAGCTCAAGCAGCAGAAGAAGGCCGGCGTCAGCATCAAGCTGCCGAAGGAGTACACCGCTTCGGCTCAGATGATGGACTGGATGGCCAACGCCAAGACCACTGGCGGAGTGCCTGGTGAGGGCGTTGTCGACGCCCTCTTGAAGCGAGCGAAGGACCCGAAGATTGCGGGTGCGGCCGTCTCCTCTGGTTCCGCGACGGTAGGCACCCGCCTTGCGAACATGTGGGAACAGGGCAAGTACAGCTTGGCCAACCTGTTCATCAAGCCCAAGGGCAAGAACGGCACCTACGAGTATTCAGGTGCCGGTGAAGCCCTCATGGGCAAGAAGCACGTAGACAACCGGAAGTACATCCAAACCGGCGTCGGTCCGGGTGGCGTTGAGAAGTACAAGAAGAACCCGAACTACGGGAAGACCACTTACCAGGGTGGCCTTCTCAACACAGTCACGGATCTCGCCAAGGACCTGAAGGGGCCCTCTGCAAAGATCGTCAAGGAGCTGTTCAAGGACCTGACGATCTTCGCCGGTTGGGTGAAGGACGTAGTCAAGGTTCTCCACAACAACCCTGGTCTGACGAACCTCGTCATCAAGGCCGGAAAGTTGGCCGCCCTCGTGGGCGGTGCAGCGATCGTCTTCGGTGGCGTCATCAAGATCTTCGGCAAGATTCTGAAGCTGGGATCTCCCATCGCTGGCATAGCCAAGGGTGCGTTCAAGCTCACCAAGGGGACGGCCAAGCTCGGCACAGCCGCGGTGAGTGGCCTCGTCTCCGCCGCTAAGGGCAACGGCTTCAAGAGCGGCTTCCAGTCTCGACGCACAGCGCAGAGCCCGAGCCGTCAGGCCGACGAGATCAACGTCAACACCTCGCAGGCTCAGCGCAACGTCACCCAGCTGGACACCCTGATCCAAGGGCTGAAGGACGAGCTGAAGCTCCTCAAGGACGAGAACCTGAAGCCTCTCGCCGAGGAGTTCGCGGGCAAGGACTCCAGCGTCAAGGCGAAGGCTGAACTGGCCGCGAAGGCGGTCCGGGACGTCGAGACCTCCGTGAAGAACCTCCGGGCTCTTCAGCTCACGGGCCTCGATGAGGAGTTCAAGAAGGTCACGCAGAAGGACGACGAGTTCAAGACCTCGGTCAAGCATTCCGAGACCGCTGTGAACGCCCTGAACGACAAGAACCTCAACGGCGTGACTGGCGAATTCAAGGGTCTGAAGTCGAAGACGGATGCACTGATCTCCGCCACGAAGCATCAGCAGACGGAAGTGAACAAGCTCAACGCGCTTGCTCTTACCGCACTGCGAGGCGAGGTCAAGGCCGTCAAGGACGAGGCGGACGCCACTTCGAGGAAGTTCGGTTCCGGTGAGACTTCTCTGATTCACCGTGTCGGTCAGCTCAACGGCTTGAACACGAAGAAGATCGTTGACCAGATCGCCAACCTGAAGAAGAAGCTCGAAGAGGCCGGCGTCGCGGCTCTCGGCCTGAACACCGAGCTGAAGCACATTGCGGATCACGCGCCGAACGGCAGCAACCACAAGGTCACCCCGCCGAAGAAGCCTGGCCTCGGCGGCACCCACAGGGCCACAGGCGGCATTCTGCCGGGGTACACCCCCGGTAAGGACGTCCATCACTTCGTCAGCCCCACGGCCGGCAACCTCCACCTGTCGGGTGGAGAGGCGATTATGCGGCCCGAGTGGACCGCGGCCGTTGGTCCTGGGTTCGTGGACAAGATGAACCTGCTCGCCCGTACCAAGGGTGTCGGCGGGGTCCGTAAGGAAATGAAGTTCGCCAACGGCGGTGTCTTCAAGAAGTTCGGTCTCGACAAGATCTCCAACTTCGTAAAGGATTTCCAGATCGGTCCTGACGCCCTCGCCGCGACCACCACCATGGCGATGGATGCCACGTCCGATGGTCTCGGCGGCGACGTTCGAAGCGGTGTCGTGGGGACGGGTACCGCTGGTGCCCACTTCATCGGCTCCGACATGGCCTCGAAATTCAAGGGAATCTTTAACTTCCTGTCAAAGGATTCCTGGGAATTCCTGAAGAAGCTGCCTCTCCCGGACGGGTTGTCGCAGCTCATCGGAATTATCGGTGGAGCCGTTGGCCCTATCGCCGGTCAGTATGCATGGGATGACGTCTGGAAGGGCAAGGGGAACATCCTCCAGCGTGGAGGTAAGTACCTCAGCGACCTCTTCAGTTGGGACACGCTGAAGGACAGTGTGACCGGCCTCTTCACCGGAACTTGGGATTCTGCCAAGGCGCTCTGGAACGGAGGAACTGATTTCCTGGCTGACCCGGCAGGGGCTATCGCCGACACCGTCTCAGGTGTCTGGGACTTGGCCAAGTCCGAGTACAACGGCGTGATTGACATGGTCAAGTCGGTCGGGCAAATCTGGAACAACCCGATGGGCTATGCCTCTCAGGTCGTCGGTGACATCTACGGCACAGCGAAGGATTCGCTCCCGAACACGAAGGGCCTGTTCGACTTCTCCGGGAGCAAGGTCTCTGCTGTAAAGCCGGACGTTGCCGACAAGATAGCCAAGCTCATCAGCGAACCCGGTTCGGGTGGCAGCGTTAAGCGGTGGGCGCCTCAGGTGAAAATGGCGCTGGCTCAGCTCGGTCTTTCTCCGTCAAACCTCGACCTGGTCCTTCACCGGATCGGCGTGGAGTCCGGAGGCAACCCGAGCATCGTCAATAACTGGGACTCGAACGCAAAGATGGGTAACCCGTCACAGGGCCTCATGCAGACGATTCCACAGACGTTCCAGCACTACGCCGGCCCGTACCTCAAGCGGGGCATTCTCGACCCGATGGCGAACATCTACGCGGGCTTGAATTACGCCGTCCACCGGTACGGCAAGGGCTGGCAGAAGGCTCTTTCCGGCACCAAGGGGTACGCCACTGGCACCGACGGTGCTGCTAATGGATGGGCCTGGGTTGGCGAAGAGGGCCCCGAGCTGGTGAATTTCCGTGGCGGTGAAACCGTTCTGACTCACCAGGACAGCAAGTTGGCTGCGGTCAAGGCGCTGAGGGGCTATGCGACCGGTACAGGGAGCAAGCGCACCACTGGTGTGGCGGCGGACGCTGAAAAGAGCGTGTCGTCCCTGAATTCCGCGGTGAACAAGCTCTACCAGATCATCAAGGACGCGTTCACCTCGAACCGGATCGGTTCGAAGACGGCCAACAGCCTGAACAAGTGGCTCGACGGAGAGAACAAGCAGCTCCAGAAGATCGTCAAGGATCGGACTGCCCTCGCGCCCAAGCTCAAGGACGCTAACGCCAAGTTGGCTCAGGTCAAGAAGGACGAGTCCGCAATGGCTACGTCCATCTCTGACAAGGCCGTTGGTCTGCGGTCCCTCTCGGACGTGTTCAACGCCGATGGGGTGTCGGCTTCTGCTGGCCTCAACAGCCTGCATGAGCGTCTGGCCGCGATTAAGTCCTTCCAGACCGACCTTACTGCGGTCTCGAAGAAGGGCTTTTCCAAGGACATCCTCAGCGAGATTGCCCAGGCTGGTCCCGAACAGGGCGACGCCATGGCGAAGGAGCTGCTGAAGTCCACTGCTGCTCAGGTCTCGGACTACAACAAGACCTATACGGCTATCGGAACGGCCTCGAATGACCTTGGTAAGTCGGTCGCTGGCTCGTATTACTCCGCGGGGAAGAAGGCCGCTCAGTCGCTTGTCGACGGTCTGACCGCGAAGGACAACAAGCTGAAGAAGCAGATCGAGGGCATCGCTGACACGATCACGAACACCCTCAAGAAGAAGCTGCACTTCAATTCGAAGACGCAGGTTTCTTCCGGCTTGGCGTCTCTCCTTACTTGGCTCACTGGTGAAGGCCAGGCAGTCAAGGGCGGAGGGAGTACCGCCAAGAAGAAGACCGTCCGGGTAAGGACTACTTATTCGACGGATTCGAAGGGCCGGAAGGTCACTACGGTCACCACCACGACCTCCGACCCGGCCAAGGGGACTACCACCACGGTTACCGAAAGGACCGTTGGCGGTAAGACCAAGAAAACCACCTCGGTCAGTAAGCTCAAGGGTTACGCGACCGGTACCCGATCGGCCTCTCCTGGTGTCGCCCTCGTTGGCGAGAGGGGCCCTGAGCTGATCAATTTCAATGGTGGTGAGCGCGTCTTCACCAACCGTGAGACGGCTGGGATGGCGGGTCGGAAGTACGAGATCCACATTCATGAGGCCAAGGCCGAGAACACCACTCAGGCCGTTCTTCGGGCGATGAAGTACGCAGAGACGATGGCCAACCTGTAATCGACTAGGAGTGTTGAATGCCGATTCCCGCAGGGCCATACATCCCAGATAACGGAGGGTGGAACTCAAACCCGCTCATCCCGATTCCGGAGAATTGGCAGCACACTTACGTGTCGATCAGGGGCTACAACGGTGAGGGGGAGGAGATCCCCCTCACCGGTCTCACCAATGGGGCATGGCCGGCCATCGTGCTTCAGCCCGGAGCTTCCGGGCTGGACATGCCTCCGTATGAGCTGCACACCGACGACTCACCGAACCTCGACGGCACGATGTACCGAGGTGCCAGGGCGGCAGCCCGGCAGATCCTCTTGCCGCTATTCGTCTACGGAGTCGACCGCAAGACGTTTCTTTCCTTCAAGCGCAAGCTCGCCAATGCGCTGAACCCCAAGAACGGGTACGCCGTCCTCACGTTCGTTGAGCAGGACGGAGTGGCCCGGCGCCTTCAGTGCTACTACGTCAGCGGCATGGAAGGCAGTGAAGCCGTCGGTACCTCAGGCTTCTCCTGGATGGCCTACGGCATCCAACTCATGGCCATGGACCCTTGGTTCTACGGAGACGTGAACACAGAGGCCAACTGGAGCTTCGGCCAGTCGTACCCGCTCCTCGGGAACCCGTTCCTCCCCCTGAAGCTCAACAGCGGCACGCCGGCCACGGGCACGCTCATCGTGGACAACCCCGGAGACATCGAAGCGTGGCCCGTGTGGACGATCACCGGGCCTCTGAAGAGCTTCAACTTCACCGGCCCTGACGGGTCGGCTTGGGGCATCCCGACACAGCCCGGTGGAGCTGACTGCCTAGCGGTCGGACGGACGCTCACCGTCGACAGTCGGCCGGGCTGGAAGACCGTCACGGACGACCAGGGAACGAATTATTTCCCTCTCCTGTCCGCCAACCCTGTCCTTTGGTCAATCCCCGCGGGCACAACGACCGTTCAGGCGAATCTCGTCTCAGGCAGTGGAACCCCCACTGTGAAGATGGATCTTTTGCCTCGCTACGCAACTTACTGACATGAGGTGTAAATGGGCTATCGAGTGGAGGTGCGCGACTCTGCACTGAACCGAATAGGCGAGATCGACACGTGGATCTCAATGGACCTGGTGGTCCGTTACTGCCAGGCCGGCACGTGGCAAATCCTTGTGGGAGCTGGTACTCCTCAGGCTGACATCCTGCAAAAGGGTGGCGGCATCGCGGTCTACCAAGACGGTGTAGCGACGCCGATCCTGACGGGTCAGATCGAGTCCTTCCAGCACTATTGGACCAACGACCAACACACTTCGCTGGGCTCGCTGTACTTCGGCGGCAAGTGCGACAACAAGCTTGCGTACAACCGCCTGGCCTACCCCGACCCTACGAAGTCGGCAACACAGCAGTGGTCGAACACAGACGACGCCAGGGCCGTTTCCGGCCCGGCTGGTCACCTGATCTGGTCCGAGCTGAACAAGGCCCTTGGTCCTGGTGCTGTGTCTCAGCGCCAGCTCGGCAACGTCATCTTCGAAGGTGACGTGAGCTTCGGTACGACCATCTCTGACAATCTCCAGTGGGATGTCATCGGGACCAAGCTCGAAGCCTGGACCACCAACACGGGGGCCGGCAACAACGGCGCTGGCTACCGCTTCGTATGGGACCCGAACGCGAAGGTCATCAACTGCCACATCTTCGCTCCGCGGGACCTGTCCAAGAGCGTCCGCTTCAGCAAGGAGCTTGGCAACCTTAGAGAGTTCACCTGGTCCCTGACGGCTCCGACCGTCACGCGAGTCATTGTGGCCTGCCAGGGCACCGGCAAGGGCCGGTACCTGTACCAGCAGATCGACACTGACACCGAGGCCGAGTGGGGCTTGCAGATCGAGCAGTGGGTAGACCGTCGAGACCTGCCCATCAAGGCGGACCCGACCACGGGCCTGCCCATCAAGGCCGATCTCAGCGTGACTGACGCCCAGTTCACTACGGCCAAGCAGGCCGTCTTGGACGCCGCTACAGAGGCTCTGACCACTGGCGCCAAGACCGGCAATTTCCAGATCTATCCGCTTGACACCCCGCATATCCGGTTCGGACGCGACTACTTCGTGGGCGACATCGTGACCGTCTCCGTGGACGGCACCGAATACACAGACATCGTGCGTGAGGTGTCCATCACCGTGGACCAGGGCGGACAAACAGAAACAGTGTCCCCGTCCATCGGTGACCAGGGTTCAGGTAACCCGCTCAATCTCTATAAGACAGTGTTCGACATGCGCGAAAAGTTGCGTCGACTTGAGGCGAGGATGTAATGGCAAACGAGATCAGTTATCCCTTTGCCGCCGACAGTGCGGGCGGCGGAGCACAGATGGTGTCTCAGGCACAGTGGCAGTACCTTGCTCGGATCTTCGGCAAGGACCGGGTGGACTTCCGCCTTGAACAGACGAGCATCGACAGCTTCTCCCTGCCTTTCACGGCCGCCGTGGCGACCAACACCTCTGTGACCGTCAGCCCCGGCCGGGCCCTCGTCGGAGGCTTCTACTACCAGCTCACCGCTACCAACACCGTCACCATCGCAGCCAACACGGGCGCGACGGGGCGTACAGACCTGATCGTCCTGCGGGCCAACATGTCAACCAGCTCGGTCAACCTTGCGGTGGTCCAGGGCCAGCCCGCGGCCAACCCGAAGGCGCCGGCACTGACCCGCACCTATGGCGGTGTCTGGGAGATGCCTCTCCACCAGGTCACCGTGCCGGCCAACAGTGCGGCCCTCAGCGTCGTCCCCGTCATGCCCTTCGATGCCCCCGAGCACATGGCAGTGCCGTGGAATGCGACCTCGGCAACCTCGTATCAGGCGAACGGGTCCTTCCTGATCGACATGGACTCGAACAACACCGACACCCAAAGCGAGTACTGGATCGGTCGAGACGGCAATGTCGTTTCGCGTGACCTGGGCAAGCCCCGTCAGTACACGCCGAGTCTGGTCAACGTGAACGTTGATCTCCCGAGCGCCAACAAGGTTGGCCGGTGGCGTTGGATCGCCCCTGGGATGGTCTATTTCTCGATGTACCTGAACAACGATTGGGAAGACACTGGCCCGACTCGTACGGGCAACAGCACGATCGCTGTGACGCTCCCGACTCCTGCCACAGGCACTACGGGCCAGGTGGTCAAGGGCATTCTTCGGAACCCCAACTACAACGGCGGACTTCCCAACGTGGTCGAGATCCACGCTGAGATCAGCCAGAGCAGTTCTGGTCAGACCGTCATGTATCTCCTCTACCCCAACCCGACCACCACCTCTGAGGGGTTGGACGGCCTTCGAGCCATTCCTCCGCTGTCCAACGTCAAGATCTCCGGCGTGTACGAGGCAGCGACCTTCGGCAACTAATACCCGCACTTCACGAGTTAGGCCCGCTGGCATCTCCAGCAGGGCCTTTTTTCATGCCCTTATGGAGGTGCCATTTGGCACGCAATCTCTTCGGTGGTACAGCCGATTCAGTTGCCGAAGACATCACCGGCGCCCGTGTACCGAACGCTGTGGGAACCGTCTGGGACGGCCCCAGTGCCGGCGCGGCACAGCTCACTGACCTGACCAACATCGACGGAGCCCCGATCCTCCAGCTTCAGGCGGACATCCACGGCTTCGTCGCAGCCTTTTACGGCCCCGACGGATACGAGCGTCTGTGGGTGGACTTCGGAGGTGGCAGCAGGGTCGCTCTCGTCTCCGTGACGATCGGGGAACGGCTCGACGCCCACGTCTCCGGGATCGATCCCCACGGGGACCGTGCGTACTCCGATGCCCAGGACGCCACTCACAGGACTGCCGTGACCAACGTCCACGGAGTCACCGGCAACGTCGTTGGCACCACGGACACGCAGACCCTCACGAACAAGACGCTCACGAACCCCACCATCAACACAGCGGTCCTCTCGGGTGCCTTCTCGGGTAACCCGAACTTCACCGGTCTCCCCAAGCTCTCTGGCGCCGTAGCCGCCACTGACATGCTCGGCATCAACGTGACCGGGGACGGCTTCGACAGGGTCCGTGTCACCACCGAGGGCAAGTTTTCGTGGGGCACCGGCGCCGCGAACCGGGACACCACGCTGTACCGCTCGGGAGTCAGCACTCTCACTACCGATGGCGCTTTCGTGATCGGCGGTACTACGACTCACCAGGGGTCTACCGACAGCACTCGTCCCGCTGCCTCGAACAGCGCGTACACGTCCAAGGTCACGACGGATGCAGTGGTTCGCCACAACGTGATGGCCGACGGCAAGCACGAGTGGGGCGACGGCACGAACGCCCGCGACGCCGTCCTCTACCGGTCCGCGGCCGGCACTCTGAAGACGGACACCGCCTTCGTCGTCGGCGGAGACCTGACTGTCTCGTCCACCACGTGGAGCACCTACGTGCCGGCCGTGACCAACGGCGGCACTGTCACGTGGAATCAGCAAGTCGGCTGGTACAAGAAGATCGGCAAGCTCGTCCTGGTCGAGATCTACCTAGCCGTCAATGCGGCAGGCTCGGGCACGACTGGAATCACCATTTCCCTCCCGAGCACGCCCTACCGCGACGGCGGAAGCGGCGCCGCCACGACTCGCCAGTTCATAGGCGCGTACTGCGGCGGCATAGCGGCTGGCACCAACAGTTCTGTTTCTGGTGGCTTCAGCGCAATGATCCTCGCGGGCGGCTCGGGAGCCATTATCGATCAGCTCCGTGGACCCACCGACATCATCGTTCGAGGCGAACAGCTCGGGACCTCGACCATCATCACTATTCAGGGCTGGTACAGGGAGGCGTGATGCAGATCGACAACATCGTTTCCCTTGCTAGTGCTCTCACTGCCGCTTCGATGGTTATTTATGCCAACTGGCGCAGGGGCACCCACAACATTTGGAAAGAGGAAGCCGAAGCGCAGAAGGCTCGCGCTGACCGGCTTGAGGACGATCTAGAGGAGATCAAGCTGCGACTCGCAGCCATTGAGAAGAAGAACCAGCGGCTCATTGACCTTCTCACTGCACTCGATCCAGACCGACTCAGAGAGCTGCACGTCTGACAACTGCCTTTTCGGAGGCCGAGGTTCGTCCTCGGCCTCCTTTTTCATGCCCTGAAGGGGGACAACAAGATGAGTGGTGCCGCAGAGCTAATCAAGGTGACCAAGGCGGAAGTGGGGTACAAGGAAGGCTTCTCCGGGGGCCATTGGAACAACAAGGAGAAGTATGCCGCCCAGGTTCCTGGGATGGCGTGGGTGTCTGCTGGTGGCTACGCCTGGTGTGCGCTCTACGTTTCCTGGGGTGCTCTGAAGTCGGGTAATGCCGACCTGTTCCCGCGTACTGCGTCCTGCGCTACTGCACTGGACTGGTTCCGCCAGAAGGGGCGTTACTCGGACTTCCCTGCGATCGGTGCTCAGGTCTTCTACGGCCCGAACGGCGGGACGCACACGGGAATCGTCTACGCCTACGACGCGACGTACATCTACACCGTCGAAGGCAATACGAACGTCAACAACTCGCCCGAAGGCGACGGGGTGTATCTGCGAAAGCGCGCTCGACGCGACGCGAACACCTACGGCTACGGCCTTCCCCAGTTCGCTGAGGGAGTGACCACCGCGGACCCGGCCCTCAAGGGCAAGGCGGGCTTCCACTACGCCGCGAAGGCGGACGCCCCTGTCTCCTCGACCCCGGCCGCAAAGTCGGCCCCGACCGGCCTGAAGAAGGTCGTCGTGAAGTCCGGCATGACTCTGGGGTCCATCGCTGTGGCCGCTGGTGTGACGCTCGCGGCCCTGCTGACTGCCAACCCGCAGGTGAAGAACCCTGACGTGGTCCAGCCCGGCCAGACCGTCAACGTGCCGGCCAAGCCTTCGGCTTCTGCCAAGGCGACGCCGAAGGCGTCTGCCAAGACCACCCACAAGGCGACTCCGAAGCCGACTGCCACCAAGCCCACCTGCAAGTGACCCTCTGAGGAGTCAACATGAAGGACTTTCTTTCCAAGCACGCTGTTCGTCTGATCGGTCTAGTTGGCGCTCTGGCGCCTGTCCTTGTCGCCCGTTGGCCGGGCGTCCCGTGGGAAGCCCTCGTTGGCTGTGTCGCTGCTCTGCTCGGCCTCGGTGAGGTCGCTCAGCGGAAGCAGGACGAGAAGACGGCCACCGCGTGGGCTCTCGCTGAGGCGGGCCAGCTCGCGCTTGCCGAGATCGAGAAGCTGAACGCCAAGCAGGTTGCTGCCGCTGAGGCGGCTGCTCTTGCCGAGCCGGCACCCGCTGAGGTGCCGGCCCCCCAGGTCTGAGGTAGAGGGGTCTACCTCGGGTTGAGAGAATGAATGAAATGCCCCCCGGCTGCGGCCGGGGGGCTTTTTTTCGTCTCCGCGTCAGATCGTGTGCTTCGCGTTCGGGTCTCCGAGGTAGCCCGGATACTTGGCCGTGATGCGGGTGATCCCCGCATCCCTGTCAGCCTGCACCGGTCCCTGACTCAGCAGGTGCATGAACAGCTTCGCCGCGTCCCACTCGTCCCCGGCTGGCACAAGGAAGGTGGCCGCGTAGTCGCCTGCCTCGTCCTTCTCCCCAAGCTCCACTTCGAGTATGGATGACACGCCAGCCTGCGAGTTGCGGTTCAACGCCCACCACCCAAGGTTCGTCTGATGCATGATCAGCCCTTTCCCACGTTCCGGTCGTCGCCGTCAATCTCTATAGCGTTCGAGCAATCGTCAGCGGCCTCCGGGTGGTGCTTGGCGCACCACTTCTCAACCGACTGGTCGCACTCCACCATCTTGTTCATGTACTCGCCTCCCCCACCGCCGTACACGTTGGCGTACTGCTTCGCACAGGAAGGCGGGCTGTCGTTGCCGCTCAACTCCACCTTGACGAAGCCAATCAGACAGCCGATAAGCAAGGAGCCGATGAGCACCTTCGGCCAACCGAAGCGGTCAACGATCGTTCTCAGAGGACGCTCAGCCTGCGGCGTTTCCATGTAGTTCTGCCCCCCACATAGTTCGTGTGTTCGGTGATCATAGGTGGTTGATCGTTTGACGAGAAGAGGTCGAGATGACCTCTCCGTCCTGTAGGGTGAAAGCGAACGACCCCGGACACTTACCCTGTCCGGGGCCGTTCTTTTTTATTTGCTTCCCTCGTCCCATCTCTGATCGTTGCCGAGACGGTTCCACTTCCTTGTCACTCTGCTGTATCGGCCCTGAACTGCCTTTACAGGCCGCCACTTTGGCATCTCGGAGGGCTTCACTTACCGGTCTTCCTGTACTGCTCGCAACGGCGCGTCCAGTACGCCTTAGCCGCGTCGGTGTTGCCCTCCGCAGCTAGTTCGAGGAAGTTCTCCGGAACCTCGTAACCACCGGCCGGCGCCTTCTCGGCGGCCTCGACCTCGGGCGTGATGTCTTCGGGGCGGTTCTCCTTACGCCACTGGTCGAACTCCCTCTCACTGCGACCAGGCGCCCAGTGGACCTTAGAGGCGAGAGTGCACGTCATGAGGACCCCACTCGTCTCCACGTCGATGAGGTCGTATCGGCCCTCTCCCGTGTAGCAGACCGCGACCCTGCGCCAGTTGCTCGGCTGGGGGTTCGCCTTACCGGCCTTCCCTCCGAACCAGACAACCCGGCTACCGGCGTGGTATCGCCCCGGCAAGTTGGGGATGTCCCGGAGAGAGCCGGACTTCCACTCGTGGGGGTACGGCCCCGCGGGCTTCTCCTCAGGCTCCTGGTGCTCGTCGGGCTCGTCCACCGGGTCCCCGCCATAGATACCGGCGAGCTGCTTGAGCTGCTGGCCGATGCCGCCCTTCAGAGGCGCCTCAAGGTCGTCCCACAGCAGCCGAGCGAAAGCCACGTAGTCCTGCCCACCGAGGACAGTCACCTTGGCGTCACCGAGTCCCAGCCTCTCGACCTGCTGACTCAGGACCCCGAGCCCCACGCTTCCGGGCTGTCCCATCTTCACGTTGTAGTTCTCGATCTCCTCAGTGAGAGGGATCAGTCCGTACTTAGCGCTGAGGATCATCGTCGGGCCGTCCATGACCTCGGACGCCTGGCGGCAAGCCTGGAAGTAGTTGCCCGTGTACCGGTCCTCAGCGGGGATCTTCCCCGGTGCGTCAGACTTCTTACCGCCGCAGGCGATGACCACCAGGCGCTTCGGCTTCGCCTCGGGCTCCTCAACCAGCTCGGGACCCCGGCCGCGAATAGCGGCCTTGAAGTCGTCGGCCGTCAGGATCTCGGGTTCCTGCTCCTCGACCTCACCGGTTCCGAGGTACCCATTGATGAGTCGCTGCGTCTTCTCGTACGGCTCGGTGTAGGTGGTGATGAACTTCTTCGCGGCCCGACTGGTGGCCGGGTGCGGGTTCTCCTTCAGACGCTCCATCTTCGCGAGGATGAAGCCGAGCGCTTCCGCCCGGACTCGACCGTGTCCACCAGAACCGACCCAGCGCATCCGGTCCATGTCGGTCTCGATGACCTCGGACTCGTCCTTGTACGGGGAAGGGCTCCCGTACTTGGGGGCGAAGTGCCCCGCGAGGCTCTTGGGCATCTTGATCTCGTGCCGGATCTCGCGCGGGTCGTCAGGCTCGAACTCCAGTTCGAACTTAAGCATCGACTTCCCCGCCATGACGTTGTTGCCGTTGTCGCTGTCGAGCCAGTCACGGGCTATGTCGAGCGCGACCCCCACCGCGTCGTTGGTCAGGTGGAGGTCAATCGTGTTCAGGCTGTTGCGCTCCTGCGCCACCAATTCCTTGTGCCCCGCGATGCTCGCGGCTTTGAGGTCCCACTCCCCCTTCGTCTTGGGTTCGAGGTTCTTGATGACGTGCCTGCGGATCTGTCCGGGAACGGGCAGGGCGATGGTGTCAGGCATGGTGGCTTCTCTCTTCACTTGTTGGTGGGTGTGCACTTAGGACTCTTGGCCCTCCGGGATGGACCGATCAACGAGGTAGACGCCCCAAAACCCTCGCGGGAGAGGAGACGTCCTCACGCCGAACCGATCCGCAATCCCCATGTCTACGATCTTTGCTGCCCACTCCTCAACGATGGCCCATGCGTGCGCATGGGACGGCTGCCGAGAAATCATCTCGACTCGCTTGGAGGGGCGGACGAACAGCGGGTTGTTGTAGTTACACATAGGCGCCTTACAGGTGCAGAGCGTTCAAGAACGGGTTCGAGCTGACAGGCGCCGGCGCCTGCTTCGGCTTCGGCTTTGCAGCCTCGAAGCTGATCACCTTCAGGGTGGGCTTCTCGTACTCCTGGTCCTGGTCCCGGTCTTCAGCATCGATCAGGCGATACATCTGCCTCGGGGCGCCACGCTTACCCGTCTTCTCCTGGATCACTTCCACGTCGTCCATCTCCTCTACCGCGGCCTTGATCCCGGCCGCGTTGAGCTTGCCCCAGAGGGCTCGAAGGAGGTCAGACGCCTTCGTCTCTCCCCCGTACCTCTTCAGAACGTCTCGAATCATTTCTTGGGGGGATTTGTCGGCACGCGTGCTTCCCGACTCCGAAGCCGCGTCCTTCACCAGCTTCTCGACGCTGTCCATGGAGAAGGAAACAAAGGCCCACGCAGCCTCTACGGCCTCCGGGGTGACTTCCTCAGTCATCTCCATAGAGGCCAGTACAGCCGCCACTCGCTGAACCTGCTCAGCGGCGCGTTCCATGTACGAGGCCAGCAGCTCGGGCAGCTCAGCCATCTTGGCCTCGACCTCGGCCCGGATCTCGTCGTACCGCTCGCCGGCCTCCCGAGTGAAGCGCATGACGCGGTTCTCCTCAGTGGCCCACTCGAAGGCTTCCCGAAGCGCACTGGTGTCGGGAACCTGAGGCTTGTTGTCCCAGGGCAGGAGCTTCGAGCGCTCGACCAGGACCGGAAGCAGGCGGTTGTACGAGCCGCCCAGGGCCTCGGAGCTGGACACGTACTTGCCCCACTCACCAGGCGTGATGTGTGCATGGAAGCCGAGAAGCGGCTGAGCAACCGACTGCAAGCCGTCCTTCTTGGTCCGGTTCGACAGGGGCTTTCCGTCCCATGCCGTACGGAAGAGCGTGCTGAACTTGCTGCACCGCTTCTGAGTCTTGAGGACGGCCGCCCACTCCTCCTCGACCAGGATCGCCCGGCCGTCGAGACCGCCGTCCTTGCCGACCGAGTCCAGTTCCAGGCCGGACAGCATGTCGACCAGGGACGGCCCGGACGAGACGCCGCTACGGCGCCGCGCGTGGATGAATCCCCCGAGGCCGTCAACCTTGCTGAGGATCGTCGTAGCGGTGTTCAGGGCGTATCCCTTGCGCCCGATGGCACTGCGGCCAGCAAGCACCGTCCACACCACGACCGGCCTACGGTTGTCGAGCCGCACGGTACGGCTGATCGCGGCCGAGTAGAGGCTCAGGCTCGCAGCCCAAACCCCAATGGGGTCCGCCTCGCTCGTCGCCATGGCCTCGGAAACGGCCGCACCCATCGGACCGAAAGACATCTGCTCAAACGTCGTCATGATCTATTCCCCACCCCTTGATTAGGCGCTCAGCGCCGCGTTCTCTTCGTAGCCCAGGGCGTCAGCCAGCAGGACCCGGAACTTCTCCCCGTGCAGGTCACACAGGTCGTACTCGTCGTTTCCGATCTTCAGTTCCACAGTCGCGGGAACGTCACCCTTTCCGATCTTCTTGCACCCGTCGCACGTGATCGTCGTAACCACCTTGCGAGCCATCCCAGCCCCCTCGTTGAACGAGTAACCATAGTTGGACATTCCACACATTCCTCCGAACTCAGTAAGAGCCCGTGGCGAGAGGTCGAGACCGATCCCGACCCCCACCACGGACCATCACTCAGCCGAAGACGACGTCACCGAACACGACGACCTGAAGCACGGAATCGGCCGTGTCCGCGTCAAAGTCGGCAAGCTCCGGGTCAAACAGAAACGACCGGCACTCACGCGCCGCGGAGGGGCCGGCGTCCACTCCCCACGGCTCCGTGGGGTGAGCTATCGCGTTCATGGCACCGATCAGAGCCCAGTGATTCACCAGGGCCGTGACGCCTCTGTCATTGCTCTCCGGGTCCTCACCGATGACCGCGACCGCCCAACCATCCGGGACCACATCCATGTCGTTCGGCTTCCAACTCCGCTTCATGCCCTCCCACCACGAGTAGGTGAGAGGGGAAGCGCCGAAAATGTGGCCGTAAGTGTCCTGCTGCGTTACCTGCTCAGGCACCCTGTGCCTCCATTTCCCAACTGGCCAGCATCCGGTTGAAGCGGAAATACAAGACCGCTCCCTTGACCAGGATTCGCGCCGCTTCCATCGGGTTGGCGTACACCTGCGCTCTCGTACCGCACTCCTGGAACACGAGAGTGAGAGCGCGAAGCCTCTCCGAAGGGCTGTCGAGGAACGCCGCGTTCGCGGCCATCTCGCTCAACTCGTCTTCGTCGTCCATGAATCGCTTGATCAGGCTCACTTGTCGATACCTCCGTACATCGAACGGGCCTTGTTGGTCATGGCGGCAGGGGCGAACCACTTGAGAAGCCCGAACCCGGAGAGCATCTGCACGAACTTCGCCGGGGAGTTGTAGACGGTCAACATCGCCTCATAGACGCGCATGTCGAGATCGGTTTCCTTGGGGCTGAACTCGAAGGGCTCTTTCGCGGTCGCACGGTATTCGTGGCCTTCGAGGGTCCGGCCGTCCTGCCCGAAGAACTGGACGGCATAGCCGGTCTGGCCCGGCGTCCACGAGATGGTGACGCTCAGGTTGGACAGGTTCTCGGAGACGATCCCCGCGGCCATGTGCGTGTGCTTACTCAATTCCCTTTGCCTCTCGGTATGCCTCGATGACCTTTCGCGGGATACGGCCCCGCGTGCCGACAAAGAACCCGTTCTCAGGGCCCCACTTGCGCATGTCCTTCATGAGCCAGGCCCGATGAGCCGCCGCTTCGGCGCTCTCACGGCGCCGACGGTCCATCTCCTCTTTCTGGAGCTGCCGTTCAGCAGCTCCCTTCAGCCGCTCCACGTGAGCCGGGTAGTACGCCGTGAAGAACCGCAACTCAGGAGGTGTCACCTCACGAATATCTCCCGGCTCTCTCAGCCCAGAGATCACCATGAATTCCCGAACCAACTCCGGGTCGGGCTCAGTCACGACGGTGACGAGCGCGATGCGCCGTGAATATGGCCTCACGCATGGCCAGGTTCACGGGGAGTTCCTTGTCGTGGACCATGCACCAACTCAAGACCCGGTGAATCATGTTCAGCTCCACGTCCGTGAAGGTCCAGGGTTCGAAGCCGTCGGGGAGGTTTCGCGACAGGTCCATAGCCGCGTTCGCATATTCCGTTCCGGAGAAGCCGCCAGTGACCGAATAACCGGCCGCCAGGAACCGCTTGATGCGGCTGCGGATGTACGGCGCGTGCGTGGTCCTGGTGGGCGTGATGGTGGCGGCCGGCTCGTCGGGGAACCAGCCCAGTCCCGTGCGGTGCACCTCTACGGGGATGTTCTCGACGTCGGGAATGTTGTGAGTCTTCATTGCTTACGCGGCCTCTCGCATGTCGGTCCAGGAGTAAAGGGCCATGGAAGACGGAACTCCCGGCTTGGTTTCGCAGACGCGGACGTACATCCCCGGCTTCAGAATGCCCTTGGTCTGCACGTACTTCAGGACGGCCAATTCCGCCTTGTCGCTGGCCTCTTTGGGGTGCTCGGCGTTGACCACGAGCGTCCAGGCGAGGTCTTCCACCTCGGCCTTCAACTCGGACTTGTAGGTGTAGACCTCGACGTCGACGGTCCACTCGTCCGTGTCGAAGTGCTGGTCCGGCTCGTCGCAGTCCTCGCAGTGGTCCGCGACAATCTGTGCAGCCGTGTTGCGGTAACCAAACGCCTAGAAAAGACCGGCGTACGTCTTGGCCTCGTCACACCCGAGGGTGCACGAGTAGTCCGTGATCAGCGTGGAGGCGAGGCCCGAATTCGTCCACGCCTCCACGAACGCGTCAGCAGCGGCAAGCTTCCGCTGGAATTCCTTACGGACCTTCTTGGGGTACTTGCGGGACATGATGTTTCCTTTCGATCGGTTGCCCGTGGCGAACGGCCGGTCACCCGGCCGCCACCAAACAAGAACCGCTCAGACGTAAGAGGCTTCCTCGTCGGTCAGGAGCATGAACTCACCCATGTCCCACACGAATTGGTAACCCTCGGGTGCTCTCTCCTGGAGGAAGTCAGTTGCCTGGTCGGAGAGTTCGCCCTGACCGTGGACGGCTTCCCACTGCCCATCGGTCTCGATGAAGAGCGTGGAATTGCCGTTGGTGCAGTAGTTGTCCATCGCTTCCCGGTACTCCTCCGGGACGATGAACCCGAACTCCTCGGCCTTCAGCACGACTCGATAGGAGTTGTGCCAGCCGAAGTGCCCATCGAGCCAGCAACCGGCCATCCAGATTTCGACCTTTTCGAGCGTCGCAGTCATGACGTTTCCTCTCAGACGAAAAGGGGCTCGGCGTCGCGCTCCATGCGGAAGTGCAATTCCGCACTGTTGACGACCGCTTCGGGGCTCTCGCCCTCCACCTCAAGCAGGTGGAAGAGGTCCGCCAGGAAGTCAGCCGCAACCGTCTCCAGCGGCTCGTTACGGTCGTGAGCGTCCGCGTAGAGGGAAATGGCCGCCCGAACGCGCTCCGCACCCCTGGTGGACGGGTGCTCGTCGTAGGAGCCGATCCCGTCCGCAGGCGACCAGCCGGTGATGGGCTTCGCCTCCACGACCTGAATGCCGGTAGGCACCAGCTCCGTGGACGGCTTCTTGCGGAATCGGGCGAAGAACTTGGACATGGTGAACCCTTCGTTGAATGCGGGGAGTTGGGCGAGCGCCCATGGGAAAGGCCCGGACACTTACCCTGTCCGGGCCTCTCGGCAAAGCCGCTCGATTACTCCTACAGGCGCTTACCGAGAATCGGCGCGTCCTGTTCGAGACCGTTGTAGGTGTTCACGTACTCGCGGATGGTCATGTCCTCCCACTCCGGGAAGATGTGGCCGTGCCGCTCGCACAGCAGCGTGCGCAGTCGCTCGGACTTGCGCTCGTACCACGTGTGCTTCACCAACACGGCCTGTTCCTTGCAGTGGCCGGCGTGCTCGCTCACGTACACCTCACAGAGCCAGCCCTCGGAGAGCATTCGCTCTAGGACCGCCTTCGCGTCGTCCTCGGAGTTGGTCATGCCGATCCAGTAGGTGTGCCTGTCCTCCTGGTCGTAGGCGTAGGTGAACCAGCGCTCGGGCAAGTCGCCCTCGGTGCCTTGTACGCGCACCACGTATCCGCGGTAGTCCCGCGTGCGCTCCACTCCCAGCATCGACAGACCGTTGTACTTCTCGATCCACTTAGTCATGTCAGAGACACCTCTCACTCTTGAATTCGTCAACGTCTACCGCGTAGTTCACGGTGATGACGTCCTCAATGGTCGCTTTCATTTCCGAACCGAGGATGGTCAGCGTCGCGTTGACCATGAGCGCGAGCAATTCCTCTTGCTCGTCATCAATCTCGAATTCCGCGAGAATCATGTTCATGGCCGCGTTCACGCCCTCGTGCACGTATTCCTCGGTGAAGGTTCTCACGTCGCTCACTTACCGACCTCCTTGTATGCGAGAGCCCAACCCACCGATTCGGGGTCGGCGTTCTCGTCCTCCGGGTGGATCTCCACGACGAGAGCGACCCAATAGCCGGGCGTCTCTCGAATGTGATCCGAGATTGCTCCGCCGATGTATTCGGACGGGTGCATGATCGGGCCGCTGTAGAGGTACTGACCGGACCAGCCGGTTTCCAGCTCCCAGCCCTGTCCCCGGATGTACTCGGACATCGCGCGGTCGTGCTCTTCGAGTATCTGAGCGTCTTCGAACGCTCCGGCGTACTCGCAGTGTACCTCCGGGCCGTAAACGCCCCTGGCGTCCTCCACGGCCCCGTTCTCGCGAACAAGAATCACGTGGTCGAAGCCCATCATTGCGTTCAGGTCCATTCTTAGAATCCCTTCAGGAGTCGGTGAATCAGGGTGGTTGCCTTCTTGTCACCCGCGACCGTCCAGCCCTCCGCCTTACGTACGAGCGACTTGGGCGAGTGGATGGTGTGGAGGGGACGGAATCCGCGGGGACGCTTGTGCTTGGGCATGGCTTCCTTCTGACGAATTGCGGGCCTGTGAGGACACACAGACAGGGGGCCGCACCTCGGCGCCGGCCGAGGTGCTTCACCCAATCCAGATGTGCTCAGACCAGCTCGGGGAGTTCCGCGGTGGTGTACTGCGCTTCGTACTCCCGAATGCGTTGCACCGTCTGATCGAAGTTCTCTCCGTCAGCCGTCTTACGGGCCTTGAAGCAGACGAACAGCGGCGCGCGTCCGTCCCAGTAGTCCGCGCGACGTTCCGTGATGACGCGGACCGAGCCGTCGTCCATGACTGCGACGTCCACGCGCTCAAGTGCAACGGACTTGCCGAGGATGAATCGCTTACGACGTACCGACTTGGCCAGAATGACCTTGTCCGTGTCCAGGTCGATCACTTCACTTCTCCCATTCCGACATGGCGTGACGGCGGCCGTGATAGTCGCTGCCGCACCCGTCACACGAACGAGTGCTGAACTCGTCGGTCTCGCAGTCGCATTCGTAGTCACCCGGCGCGTCCGAGCCCATGGTGTGGAACAGGCACTCTTCGGCGTGCTCCTCGAAGAGCAGGCCCATGGTCACGTGATTGGACAGACGCGAAAGCGGCTCGCCGCCCTCGTGCCCTTCCTCGCGGTGACAGTCACCGCATTCGCCGTTGGCGTGGTGGTGCAGGCAGTTGTCACACACCCAGAGATTCCAGAACTGACGAGTGTGCGTCGTCATGACAGCCATGATGTTGAGCCTTTCGCGTTGAGACACGAAAGGCCCGGACACTTACCCTGTCCGGGCCTTCCACCTACGGACGTGCTACTTCAGGCCGAAGAACCTGTGCGGCATTGCGGGACCGAAGAGGCCCCCTTCCATCTGCCATTCGAGCCAAGCCGCTCCGTTGTGCGGGAGCAGCGCGGCGATGATGGCGTCCTCCGCCCACGCCATACGGTGCGGGGACTTCACCAGCCGCTCGAAGTCGTCGCACAGCTCTTGCGTGGTCTTCTGTGCGAGGTGGCCGCGAACGGCCACCGCGTCGATCGTCTGAGGCATTACGCCCCTTCCAACTCACCGGTTTCGCTTGGACGCTTACCGGATTCCGCCAAGCCCCGAAGGGCATGACGGGACCCGTCAAGAGCCGTTCTTCGGGTGGAACATGTAGACGTTGCGCATCGGGATCAGTCCGCCACCGAGGGAGCGCGTACCGCGCACCAGAGGCTCGGTAGCAAAAGTGAGCCGCTGTGCGCGTCCCCAACGGGCGAAGTCCTCGCTGTCGTTGCTCTGACGAAAGGCCGCATATTCGCGACGCGTGCTGACAACCATTTCATTACCTCCACACATTCAAGTTTTGGGTGAAAACTCAGACCAGGTCGAGCGGGCACGTGACCATGGGTCGGCCCATGTCCAGGCGCGCACTCGGGTAGCGGGAGCCGTAGCCGTCCATCACAGGCGCCACGATGGGCAGGGCCCGGACCTGAGGCCGGCGTCGTCCGGGCGTGAAGACGTAGTTCCATCCCTTGCGGAAGTCCTGCCGGTTACGTCGGAAGAACTCCAGGAGGATGGCGGCACCCTTCGGGTTGCCGGGACGCGGGACGCGGGCGAGAGAGCGGGTGCAGATCTGCATTGGGTGTCTCCTAGTAGAGGTTGGCCATCTTGGACCTGTGGACCACGCGGAACTCCCCCGTGACCCAGTTGAGGCACAGGTAGTGCCGCTCTCCCTTCGCGTCGCGCATGGCGGCGCGGACCTTCCACACACGCCCGGAGGCGTCACCGCGGATGGAACACACGCGGCGCAGGTTGTTGAACAGGTCGTGCGTGAACTTCACGGGACTTCTCCTGTCAGTGGTTGTTGACGAGCCAGGCGCAAGCGGGCTTGAACCCCTGCTCGCAGTCGTCACGCTTGGAGTCGCTGAACCCGTCGTTGAACGAGGTCACGGTGTGCGTGCGGGGAGGCTTGGGCTCGGAGGTGTGGGCGGAGCACCCGACCAGCGCGACAGCAGCGAGGGAGAGGGAGGCGAGGGCACGGCATAGAGTTGTCACAGTTTCAAGTCCTATCACACATTCAAGTTTTTGGACGTAGCTAAGCCGCCAGGTATGCCTTCAGGCGGTCGGGCACCTCCGTGACGAATCCCTTGCGGGCCACGGGCTCAGCCTTCTTCTGCTTCTTCTTGCGGTTCCCGCCCTTGACGCGGAACTCCGGGCCGAAGGTGGTGAGGCCGCTCGCGGACTTCCGGCGCTTCTGCTGGTCGTACTTGCCGGGGGTGAGCGGGCGGTTCGGGAGCTGGGAGCGCTCGCGCGCGCTACGGCCGTACACGTCGTCCGGGTGCGCCTTGTCCACACCTGCGATGACGAGGTTGCGGGTACCGCTGCGGCGGTCGAGGGCGGGCGCCTGAGGCTTGGGGCCGGTGCTGGCAGGCTTCTTCGACGGGTCTGCCTTGAAGGGGACCTGACGCGCCTTACGCTCCGCCTCACGCTGGCGAAGTTCCGCATAGAGCTGCTGACGTTCCTTGCGAGTCATGGCTTCACTCATGTTTGGACTCCTGGGTTGAGGTGTGACATGCACGGACAGGGAGCAATGCGCATGTGACACATGCACAAAGCCCACGGCCCGTGCGGACCGTGGGTTACATGTCTGGTCAATGATCCAGACGTCCCGCTTACGCGGTCGCCAACATTTTCCCGCTCGCGCTCTCACTTGCTTTCCTGGCAAGTCTCATTGCGCATTAGTCATGGCAGGCACTAATGGTGGCATTGATTTAATTCCCGTGCGCTACGTGTCATCCCTGCTCTGCCGTATTAGGTACAGGCGCTAGGTACGTTCCGAGAACTAACTCGGGCTTTCCACACACGTCGACCGTGTCCCTCTCCCGCACTGGATGTGCGACTAGGGCAGACCTAGAACACAGACGCTACTCCGCGTCTTAGGTTGGTCTTCTTCCTGTCAGCTTGCCTGTATTGCAGCCCTTCGGTTACAGAGCTCCCGCCCTGTACGCGCACCTCACCGCCCTCCTATTTAGGGACCACAGGCAGAGTCTCCCCCACCCGGCCACACACCGATGGTGTGTGGTGGTATCCCCGGCGTCTATTCGGCGCGCGCTACCTACGGCCGCGTTACCGCAGCTTTCAAGGTTTTTATTTTTTTATCAAGGTTTTGCCAAGGAATACCTTTGGTCAGAGCACGGGCCCGCATTCCTGCTGGCCCCGCATTCCCTCCGGTTTCCCGCCTTCCGGGTTCCGGCCCTTTCGGGCCCTTCCCCTTCCAACAAGTAAATAATAACACCGCATCACAGATTCAAGGTAACTCCAAAACGGGACATAATGGGGCGACATTTAGGGCATAAGGGAAGACATTACTAACATAGTGGACATCGGAAAGCCTCATTACTGGACATATCTATGCGACATTCCGGACACGTTAGCCCATCTAATTAGGCTGCCTCACTACTATAGTTAGACTGCCTAACTGATTGAATTAATTCGAGCGTGACCTGGTTGTTATCTAAAAGTTACAGAGAAATAGAATTAAATGTTTCCCCAAGTGAATGTAAAGGGGGGGTAATACTCTATTTCAATTGAAAAGGACCCACAGGGGGTGCCTTCCTTTGATCGCGTACGGGTTTAAAGAAGTGCCCCCAGAGCCATTTCTTTCTCCCCAGAACCCTGTTTCAGCCCCTTTAGCGGCCCCGCAGGCGCCTGCCTGCCCTCTGTCGAGCCCCCATACAGCCGTCTGGAAGGAAATAAATAACCCCCCAGAGCGTGAACTGAGCCACACTTTGAGGGGTTCTGGTCCCAAAACGCCTAGATTGACACCGACGTCTATATTGTAGGCGGTTGGATTTACACTCCTCCAACCGCACTCGCAAGTCTGGTAGGCCCCCACCCAAGGGGGGCCAGCACTACGCTGCTACAGGGACTCCTACAGCCCTTGCACGCTCCAATACAGCACTTGCCTGCTTATTCGAGGAATATCGAGATAGCAGAGTGACCATTTCTCGCATTCGTTCATCACACCTGCCCGACTGGACAAGGTGATATTCGTCTAGAGCTGCATCCCAGGTCTCACAAGCGGCTTCAAGGTGCCCAATTTCGAGCTGACGTTCAGCAGTGAGGCCCAAATGCCTCACCTTGGCTCGCCTATAAACGCTATGACGGAGCTTATTCGACTCCTGCATGGCATTTACAGCCCCGGCATTGTCCCCAAGCTCGTGTTGGACCTGTGCTAGGTGATACATGAGCGAAGAAGGGTCATAGGAGCCGAAAGCCTTCGCTTGGGACTCGGCTACTTCCATCGCCTTTTCGGCTTCCTTCATGTACCTGAGGGAGTCATCCCTGTTTCCGAGCTGTGCAGCGGCATGAGCCTGCTGTCCTGCAAGGAAGGCACGCATACGAGGGCCGGCCTGAGGGGAAGCCGCTGCCGCGGCGTCGGCAAGGCGCATTGCGTGGGTGGCGTGGCCCAGGTCCACGGCCTGTACGGACATGCCCCGGAGCGTTGTGCAGTAGGTCAGGTGGTCCTCAGAGGCCCCGGCAAGCTCCAGCGCCTTCAGGTAGTACCGCTGAGCCAGGCCGTGAAGTCCCTCGTCCACGGCCATGTAGCCGGTGAGGTAACAGAGGTCCGAGGCAGCGCTCATCATCTCTTTGCGCACGGCATCAGGCGCCTGCGCCTTGAGGTAGCCAGCCACAGTGTTAACGAGGAAGGCAGCAGCCATTGGGCGGGCGTGCCGGCCGCCAAACTGGTCGTCCAGCTCGGAGACGCGCTCAGTCATCTGCCTGACCATGTCGACGTCTCCGTACCCGATACGGATCGTCTTGCCCGCGGCGAACGACTCGACGCGTCCCACGACGTCAGGCCAGTCAGGGATGGTCAGCGCCACGGAGAAGAGAGCAGCGCCCAGGACGCTCCTACGAGACGGGTCCATGTCTTGCCTCCCCAGGTTCACCAGGCCCTCAACGGTACCCAGGGGAGATCCACCGCCTTCAGGGGCGGGGAACCCGGTCTCAGCGTGCGTGACAGGCCGGAAAAGGCGACGGGATAAGGCTTCGAGGATGGCGGCCCTGGCCTCCTTGCGGGGCATGGTGCCTGAGGTCCAGTGGCTCACCGCGGACTGGTCGTACTTGGTGGGCCGGCCTACCTCCGTGCCGACCCGATTCACAGCGTTCGCTAGCTGTGTCGCGCTCCAGTTCGCCTCTCGCAGGAGACGGGCCAGGCCCTCGTTCGGCGTTTTCTGAGCCACAGTCAACCCCCGGCAACTTTCATGGCTTTCATGCTCTGCCTCGGTTCCCAAGGTACTCCGGGGCCTGAGAACCCGGTTACGTATCGCGTGGAAGATCCCCGAAGGGAGAAGCGCGTGGAGGCCGGCGTGATGGAAGAGACCGCGATGACTGAGGCTGAGGCCAGTAGCCTCCCCATCCACGTCGAGACGATCGCTAAGACTGTCGAGCGGGCATGGGAGATGGCGCTCGGCACCTCGACGCGGGAAGAGATCGACCTGCGGACTGCCCAGTTGATCGGGCACTTGAACCTAGTCGCCGAGGAGTGCCGGACCCTCGACAAAGAGAAGTACCCGCGTGTCTGGCTACTGCTGCGAGCTGTGGACAAGCACCTCGCGGAGGGCGCCTTGCCGTCTCGCAGGGCTCACGCTCACGACGCCTACCACTTCATGCGGGACAGTGCGATCTTCACCAGCTCCCTCCTCGGAGCACTCACGCTGGCCCGGGAGCACCAGTAAGAAATAGGCTGCCCTCGTCTGAGGGCGACGACACAGCGTTCTCAGGCAAGAAACCCCCCGCACTAGACCTGCGGGGGGCTTTCTGCTTTTCCGGCCTGCTAGATCGGGAGAGGGATCATGCCCGCCGTCGGGCGCTCAGCGGCCTTGTGCCGGTAGTAGGTGGCAGACGAGATGCCCAGGGCCTCGCACACCTTCGCCACAGTCACCGAGGAGCCGAGAGACTGTCGCGTCTGCTCGATCCGCTCAGCGAGAGAGACGGGGCGGGGCTCCTTCGCAGCCTCGTGGAGAGCTTCCTCCCAACGGCTGTTCTCAAGCTCGGCCGCCTTCACCAGCTCCCCCACGACAGTCCCCACGGTGTTGCACTGCTTCACGAGGGACTGAGAACGGCCGATGAGAGAGGCAGCGGACTCCGCGGTGAAGGTGAGCAGGACGGCCCGCAGCTCCTCCATCTCCTCGGACACGGTACGGACCTCAGAGGGCGTCTCAGCCATGTGGATGAGGTGAGCGATCACCAGGGGCGGAACGCAGCTCACAGCGACCACCAGACCCCACGAAGTCCCCATGTAGGACTGCTCTATCAGGTGGCTGATCGACTGCGCTCCCATCGCGAGAAGGAGAGCCATCACGCCGCCGAGGAGAGCGGTCCTCTCACCGGGCAACTGCATCTTGCGCCGGAACTGAGAGATGGCTCCAGCCGCCAGGGCATAGACCGAGAGACAGACCGGCATGGCGGGCGCGTAGTGCGCGGACCATCCCGCCGTCTTGGCGAGAGTCACCTCACCGGGGATGGAGAGGTACAGCGCCGCGAGGCAAGCCGCGGGGATGGCCAGGCGAAGCACGGCCTTGATGTACCAGGGCACAGAACTAGACATGAGTGTCCTCTCGAATGTGCTGGGAGTGGGTTGGTCAGGCGGCTGCGAGGCAGGCCGCAGCCCGGTCCATCTCGCCCTTGCAGGAGCGGCAGACGCCGCCCGGGTGGCCGAGAGGGAAGATCACTTCACAGACCTCGCAGTGAGCCCGCTCGACGGGCTTGGAGCGCTCGGAGGGCTGCTGAGGAACAGAACGCACCGGGGTGAAGGTCTTCAGCCGGTGGGAGATCAGGCCCGGCACAGAGCCGATCTGCTCAGGGAGGGCCGCGGTGAGGCACTGAAGGATTTCGTCGCTGCGGTAGTCCTCACGCAGCCACGGCACGACCTTGGGAGCCAGGCGGGCAATCTCCTGGTCGGAGAGGGTGAGGCTCTTGTGCAGGCTCAGCCGCTCAAGGACGCGGCGGGCCTCACGGCCCATCTCGCGGCTGATCTTGGTCAGGAAGGTGTCATCCCCCTCCCCACCCTTCTCGGCGCTCTCAGGAGCGAGCGGAGCGGCTTCCTGAGGCTGGCAGGTGGGAGGGGTGGTGTTCTTTTCTTCTTCCGTCTTACTCCCTATGGGAGAACCGCCGACAGCCCGACCAGTCGCTATCCCGACCGTCGGGAACCGGTCAGTCGGAGAGGTCTCAGCGTCGGGGGTGTCCGTGACGGTGGTGATGGTGACCCATCGGCCCGTCTCGGGGTCCTGCACCTTGGCGCGCTTGACGTAGCCAGCCTCGATCAGCTCGTTCATGGCCTTGGAGACAGAGCGCCGGCCGTTCGAGACCTGAGAGGAAACCTTCTCGACGGTCGCCCCGGCGTTGTCCGGCAGGGAGAGCAGACGCGTCAGCAGGCCGACAGCCTCAAGAGAGAGCTTGCCGTGCCGTGCAATGGCGTTGGGTATCTGGACGTAGCCAGACGAGTGCTTGGTACGCTGGACTCGCATCGAAGGTTTACCTCTTCGGTGTCAGACCCCGGAGTGTTCCCGCACTGCCGGGGTCGTTTTTTCCTGTGTAACTTGTATCTGTGATGGACACTAGCATGATCGCTCTAGGACTGGTCAAGGGATCTGCTGCACGGAGCCCCCGAAGGCGGGGGCGGACTCAGAGTCGCGGCGCTTCGCGCGGCCATCGGGGAACAGACTGCGGACCGGTTTAGTTGTACTAGCCAGTAATGACCGCGTATGCACAGAAGGACCGTTTTGACCAACCCGAAGACCTGCCGCCACATGATCGGCCGTACCGACGAAGCGACCGGACTGTGGGCCTACGGCTACCGCTGCGGCAAGCCGACTGCACCAGCTCTGGCCCCCGGCACCTCCGAGTACGAGAGCGGCATTTGCCTTGACCATCTGAACCGCCAGTACTGGCCCTTGTCGAGCCGGTAGCGGCGCATCGCCTGAGGGCGAGAACAGGAAGGCCCGGCCGATGGCCGGGCCTTTTTCCTATCCCTGACTAGTCGTCCTCGCTAGAGTTAAGGCGCTCGATCAGGTCTTCGTACTGGTCCTGAGACGGCATCGGAGCCTGTGACAGCCAGTGATCAATCCACTCACGGAGAGACATAGTCGCAGCTCATCCCCCTTCTAGGGGTTAGAGCGTCTGGAGGTCCTTCTCCCAGCTGAATGCCACCGCGTCCAACTCGCCGCGGGCTATGGCCAGATACTCCAGGCCCGCCGAGCCGCACGGACGCGGCACCACACCCTCGACGCGCAGTCCGAGGAGAGCTCGCTTCTGCTCGTCCGTGGTGTAGTCCGGGTGGGAGGTCGCTATGTCGAGGTCGCGGCCTGCGTCGGGCGAACCGGAGCGCAGGGGCACACCGTCCAGCACGGCCCCCCGGCCCCGGATCGCGGTGGCGAACTCCTCGCGCGCGGGTGCGTACGTCCACGAGGCCCGCACCACGCCGTCCAGCACGAGCGCGACCAGCGTGCAGAAGCCGGGGTCGCCGTGCACGAACTGGCGGGTGCCGTCGACGGGGTCGACGATCCAGACGGGCGCCGTGCCCTGGATCGCCTCGTAGGTGGCCGGGTCGGCGTGCACCGCCTCCTCGCCGACGACGACCGAGCCCGGCAGCAGCGCGGTGAGGGCCTCGGTGAGGTACTTCTCGGCCAGGCGGTCGGCGTCCGTCACGAGGTCGTGCGGGCCGGACTTCTGGTCGATCTCGTCGGCCGAGAGCTGTCGGAACCGGGGCATGATCTCGGCGGCGGCGGCCCTGCGGATGGCATGTTCAACGTCGGACGCGCGGTGTGCGAGAAACTCGTCGATGGTTTCGATGTCTTCGATCATGGCTCCATGACAGCACGCGCCACTGACAATCCCCACCCCTCCGGGGTACTCAGGGTGGAATCACCATGAATTCCCGGGGCGGGACGATCATCGGCCACCCGCCCGGTACGCGACTACGGGCGACAGGCCCGGCCCGGTGCCCCGGCCACGGGTGTGGGCCTGGCACGAGCGGCGGCGCAGGCAGGCACGCACGGAGGGACGGGCGGGTCCCGACGGCGGGACGGTCGGGCATCGACGGCGGTACGGGCCTCAGCGGCCGACCGCGTACCCCTGCATCCCGCGCGGATTGGCTCCCGCCGACAGGACGCCGGTCCCGGGATCGCGGGCCACCGCGCACAGCCGCCCCTCGGACCAGGCCTCGGCGACCGTGACGTCGTGGCCCCGGCTCCGCAGGTCCTCCACGACGTCCGCGCCCACGCGGGACTCGACGGTGAGGCTGCCCGGACGCATGCCGCGCGGGTGGAAGGAGCCGGGAAAGCTGTCGTTGTGCCAGTTCGGGGCGTCGATCGCGCCCTGGAGATCGAGTCCGCCGCGCACCCGCGGGCGCAGCGCCACGGACAGGAAGAAATGTGTCTGCCACTGGTCCTGCTGGTCGCCGCCGGGCGTGCCGAACGCCATGACCGGCACGCCGTCGCGCAGTGCCACGGAGGGCGTCAGCGTGGTGCGGGGCCGGCGGCCCGGGGTCAGGGAGTTGGGCAGTCCCTCCTCCAGCCAGGCCATCTGGAGCCGGGTGCCGAGCGGGAATCCCAGTTCGGGGACGACCGGGCTGGACTGGAGCCAGCCACCACTGGGGGTGGCCGCGACCATGTTGCCCCAGCGGTCGACCACGTCCAGGTGGCAGGTGTCTCCCCGGGTGCCTCCGTCGGCCGCCACCTCAGGTTCCGCGACCGCGCGGGCCATGGTGGGCTCTCCCGCACCCGGCACGGCGAGCGCGTCGAAGCCGGGCTCCCCGGAAGCCACCACGCGCGCGTGCCCGCTCAACCGCGGCTCCCGGCCGCCCGGACTGCCGGGACGCAGCTCGTACGACGCCTTGTCGCCGACGAGCGCCCGCCGGGCGGTGTTGTAGGTCTCCGACAGCAGTTCACCGAGGGGCACCTCGGCCGCGTCGCCGTACCAGGCCTCGCGGTCGGCCATGGCGAGCTTGCAGCCCTCGACGAGCAGGTGGACGTACTCGGCGGAACCCTCGCGGGGCAGCTCGGGCGGGAGCAGCGCCAGTTGCTGGAGGAGGACCGGCCCCTGACTCCAGGGGCCCGCCTTGCACAGGGTCCAGCCCCGCCAGTCGTACGTCGCCGGGGCCTCGTAGGTCGCGGACCAGCCCGCCAGGTCCGCGGCCGTCAGGGTGCCGGCATGACGCTCGCCGCTGGTGTCCATGGCGGGCCGCGCGGCCTGCCGGACCAGGGCCTCGGCGATGAATCCGGAGCGCCACACCTCCCGTGCCACGTCGATCTCGGCCACCCGGTCCCCCGCCCCGGAGACCTCGTCGAGCAGCCGCCGCCAGGTCGCGGCGAGGGCCGGATTGCGGAACAGCTCGCCGGGGCGCGGCGGCCTGCCGTCCGGCAGATACACCGCGGCCGACGAGGTCCACTCCGTCTCGAACAGCTCCCGTACGGCGTCCACCGTCTCGCCTACGCGCTCCACGGGCGCGTGTCCGTCCTCGGCGTACCCGATGGCGTACTTCAGGACGTCGGCGAGCGGCTTGGTGCCGTGGTCGCGCAGCAGCAGCATCCACGCGTCGAACGCGCCCGGCACGGCGGCGGCGAGCGGACCCGTGCCGGGTACGAGGTCCAGACCGAGGCTCCTGTAGTGGGCGATCGTCGCTCCGGCGGGGGCGACGCCCTGCCCGCAGAGCACCCTTACGGGGCCGTCCGCGGGGGCCAGGATGATCGGGACCTCGCCCGCGGGTCCGTTGAGGTGGGGTTCCACGACGTGCAGGACGAAACCGGCCGCGACGGCGGCGTCGTAGGCGTTGCCTCCGTCCTCCAGGACGGCCATCGCGGACTGCGAGGCGAGCCAGTGCGTGGAGGACACCATGCCGAAGGTGCCCTGGAGGGTGGGTCGGGTCGTGAACATGCCTGCCACCTCACGGTACGGAGCGATCGGCCTCGGTGCCGACTATGGCATCCGGCCGGGCCCGGACGGCAGGTCCTGCGGGCACCCGGCCCGGGACGGGCGCTCGGGGCACGCGCCCCCGGGGAAGGGGCAGGGCACGCACCCCGGAGACGCGTGCTCGAAGGCACGCGCCCCGGCGACGGATGTTCAGGGAACGGGCACCCAGGCCGTAATCCCCAGCGTGTTCTCGGGACCGATGTCGAGCGGGTCGGACAGCGGCAGGGTGACGGCCCGCTGTCCCTTCTGCGGCGCGATCCGCAGCGACACGCCGTCCTGGGCCGCCATCCGCCAGTACAGGGACGCCCGTGCGCTCTCGCCCGGGTGGAGCGTGAACGGCTTGGGGCCCGGGCCGGCGGGGGCCATGGGCACCTTGTCCGTCCCCGCCACGGCGCGCACGCCCGTGATGGGCGCGCCGTCCCCGTCGAGCACCTGGAGGACGGCCGGGTATCCGTTCACCTTGTACGGCCGCTTCCCGCAGTCGGTGAGCGTGAGGGTCATGCCGCGCAGACCCATGGCGGCGTCGACGAGTCCGGCGTCGAGGCGCAGGCCCGACGGCGGACATCCACGGCCCTCCTGCGCCGGCACGGTCCTCGACGGCCCGGGCACCTCGATGACGAGCGAACCGTCGGTGGGGGTCGCGGTCGGGTCCGGGAGGTGGGCGGCGTCGGTCCCGATCACGCTCGGGAACGGGTCCGGCACGGAGGTCCGCCCGGGGTCGCGCTCACGGTCGATCTCGGCGGACAGACCGCACCCGCTCGTGGCCGTCGCGACCAGGCAGAGAAGCACGACCGGGCGCGCCCACGCCCTCCGGAGAACGGCGGCACGGGACGGAGCACCGCGCCCGGGTAAGGAAACGGTGGGGACTTCGGACCGGGCCTGATCCGCAGCGGCGGCAGCCGCGCCGGCCCGTCGCCGGTTCGTCGCGATCATGGGCCGATCATGGCACGGAAGCTCCGCGGAGGGCAGTACTCCGCCTGCCGTCGGGATTGTCACGGACCCCGACTCCCCTTCTTACAACGTCAGTTGGAGACGGCGACGCGGGTGCGGTCACTCCGTCGCACGGTCGGGGCGCAGCACCCGGCACCCACCGATCCGGATACGGATCGAGCACGATGCGACGCACTGCGACGCGATGCGGAGAAAGCGGCGATCACCGGATCGAACAAAACAGACATCCCGCCGCAGCTTCAGTCAATCGACGCCAAAGTGAGTCACTGTCATCACACGGGCATGACGCCGGTCGGCCCTTCCGCACCACCGCGACTCATGTGACACTGGCGTCCCGTCCGCAGTGCGGACCTCCTCCGCACCATCCCCCACGAGAAGTGCGCTTTGGGTTCTCTTCCCCTGCCACTCGCGCTCGCCGCGCGCCTGCTGCCGGTCGCTCTGCTCGCCTCCGCGGGCTGGGCCCTGGCGACGGGCCCGTCCGAAGCGACCCCCAACGCCGAGGATAAATCGACACAGAAACAGACATCCGACTCGCCGTCGGCTCCTTCGGCGTCGGCTGCCGTCAAGACGTTCACCGCGTCACCCGCCCCCTGCGGCGGTATCCAGGTCGCGACGATCAAGTCCCTGGTCCCCGGCGCCAAGACGGCCGGCCAGGAGATCCCGTCGACCGACAAGGCGGTGCGCCGTACCTGCTCGTGGAACGCCCTGAAGGCCTTCGACTACCGCTGGCTCGACGTCTCGTACGAGATCAAGGAGTCGGACGCCGCGGCGGAGAAGGCCTACAAGGACCGGGTCGCCGACAAGAGCGGCGGCGGGGCGGTGCCGGGTGTCGGCGACGACGCCTACTCCGTGGTCAACCTCAGCACCGAGGACAAGCAGCAGACCCGCGAGGGCGTGGTGATCGTCCGGGCGTCCAACGCGCTGGTGGTCGTCACCTACAACGGCAGCGACTTCGAGACCAAGAAGGCTCCCGGCACCGACGAGATCAACAAGGGCGCCATCAAGGCCGCCAAGGACGCGACGGCGGCACTCAAGGGCGGCCAGAAGACCTGACCGCCCTCAGGTGGTCGCGGTCAGCCCGCGGTCGCGTCCTTTCCGCGTGCCAGCATCAGGACCAGGTACAGCACCATCGAAGTACCGAGGCCGACCGCCCATCCGTAGTCGGCCAGCGGTTCCAGGGCCGGGACGGGCCGTCCGTCGATCAGCGGGTGGAAGTCCGCGCCGCCGACGGCGAGAACGCCGCCGGTGACGAAGGCGGCCACTGCCCGCCAGTTCCAGCCGCCGTCGTACCAGTACCGGCCGCCCACGCGGTACAGGTCGGCGAGGTCGAGCCGGGTGCGGCGCAGGATCCAGTAGTCGGCGATGAGGATGCCGGCGACCGTCCCCAGCAGACCGCCGACCAGCCCGAGCCAGGTGAAGATGTAGCCCTGGGGGTCGGAGTACAGCTTCCACGGGAAGATCAGCACACCGAGGACACAGGTGGCGAGCGCGCCGGCCCGGAAATTGATCTTCCGAGGCGCGATGTTGGAGAAGTCGAAGGCCGGCGAGACGAGGTTGGCCGCGATGTTCACGGACAGCGTCGCGACCAGCACCGTGACCAGCGCGAAGAGGATGCCGGCGACGTTGTCCGTCTTGGCGGCCAGTTGGACCGGGTCCCAGATCGCCTTGCCGTACACGGCCTGCGAGCCCGAGGTGACCATGACGGACAGGAACGCGAAGAGCGTCATGGTCGTAGGCAATCCGAGAGCCTGTCCCCAGGTCTGCGCCCTCTGGCTCCTGCCGTAGCGGGTGAAGTCGGGGATGTTCAGCGACAGGGTGGACCAGAAGCCGATCATGCCCATCAGGGAGGGCCAGAACAGCTTCCAGAAGTCCCCGCCCCAGCCGAGTTTCGACGGCTGGTCGAGCAGCGGCCCGAAGCCGCCGGCCTTGTCGCTCATCCACCACAGCATGACGCCGGCGCCGACGAGCACGAAGGGCGCGGCCCAGTTCTCGAACCGGCGGATGGTCTCCATCCCCCGGTAGATGATGGCGACTTGGAGCGCCCAGAAGACGCCGAACGACAGCCACATGGTCCATGCGTGGCCGCCGACCTCGGAGGCGTCGCGCCAGCCGTCGCCGAAGAGCTTGCCCGCGAGGAAGTAGATCGCCTCGCCGCCGATCCAGGTCTGGATGCCGAACCAGCCGCAGGCCACCAACGCCCTGACCACAGCGGGGAGGTTGGCGCCGCGGACCCCGAAGGAGGCGCGGGCGAAGACGGGGAAGGGGATGCCGTACTTGGGGCCCGCGTGCCCGGTGAGCAGCATCGGGACCAGCACGATCAGGTTGGCGAGCGCGATGGTGAGGACGGCCTGCTTCCAGTCCATGCCGACGGCGATCAGGCCCGAAGCCAGCGTCCAGGAAGCGGTGTTGTGGGCCATGCCGACCCACAGGGCCGAGAAGTTGTACGTGGTCCAGGTGCGCTTCTCGACCGGAACCGGCAGCAGGTCGTCGTTGGCGTAGGGACCGGTGGGCGCGGGAGCGTCGGGTGCGATCTCCACCCGGCCGTCGGGGAGCGTGACTTGTCTGGCGGGCGGGACGCCTGGGGAGACTATTTCTGTCATGAGCAGGCCAATCAATGAGGAGTGACGGGAAAGGCCGTGCGGGGACGACTCGGGGGGTGCGCGCAGTGCGCCCTGATCCCCTTCCCGGGACGGCGGGAAGGGGAGACTGAGGGGTTGACCTTCGGTTATCGCCCGTTGACGCCGGGAATGACCCGCGCTCCGTACGCGTCGATCGTGGCTTCCTGGGCGTCGTGCATGTCGTAGACCGCGAACTGGTCGACGCCCAGCTCGCGCAGCGCGTTCAGCTTCTCGATGTGCCGCTCGGCGGTGCCGATCAGACAGAACCTGTCGACGATCTCGTCGGGCACGAACGCGGTGTCGGGGTTGTCGGCCCGTCCGTGGTGGGAGTAGTCGTAGCCCTCACGGGCCTTGATGTACTCGGTGAGTTCGTCGGGTACGGCCGCCGAGTGCTCGCCGTACCTGGAGACCAGGTCGGCGACGTGGTTGCCGACCATGCCGCCGAACCAGCGGCACTGCTCGCGTGCGTGGGCGAGCGCCTCGGGTGAGTCGTCCTCCGTGATGTACGCGGGCGCGGCCACGCAGATCTTCACCTCGGCGGGGTCGCGCCCGGCCCCGGCCGCCGCGTCCTTCACGGTCTTGACCATGTACTCGGTGAGATAGAGGTCGGCGAGCTGGAGGATGAAGCCGTCGGCCTCCTCACCCGTCATCTTCAGCGCCTTCGGGCCGTACGCGGCCATCCAGACCGGCAGTTCGGCGCCCGGCCTGACCCAGGGGAACTTGACGACCGTGCCGCCGAGGTCGGCCTCCTCGCCCCGGCCGAGCGCGCGGATGACCTTCATCGCACCGCTGATCCGGGCCAGTGTGTTGGGCTTGCGTCCGGCGACACGCATCGCCGAGTCACCGCGCCCGATGCCGCACACCGTGCGGTTGCCGTACATGTCGTTGAGCGTCGCGAAGGTGGAGGCGGTGACCTCCCAGGTGCGGGTGCCCGGGTTGGTGACCATCGGGCCGACCGTCAACTTCTCCGTGTTGGCCAGGATCTGGCTGTAGATCACGAACGGTTCCTGCCACAGCACGGCTGAGTCGAAGGTCCAGCCGTACGTGAAGCCGTTGGCCTCGGCCCGCTTCATCAGGTCGATGACACGGGAGGCCGGGGGGTCTGTCTGAAGGACGAGTCCGAAGTCCATGGCGCCACTCCTGGTCGCTCAGAGAAGGTACTGACAGGTGGAACGGGGGGTGTAGACGCCGTGGCCCGCGCGTCCGGTGAACTCCCGGTCGGTGATGACCGGTTCGCCGCGCGAGAGCACGCTCTCGACCCGTCCGGTGACGCGCCTGCCCTCGTACGCCGAGTAGTCGACGTTCATGTGGTGGGTCTCGGCGGAGATGGTCTGCTCGGCGTGCGGGTCGTAGATGACGACGTCGGCGTCGGCGCCCGGCGCGATGGTGCCCTTCTTCGGGTACAGACCGAACATGCGGGCCGGTGTGGCACAGGCGATCTCGATCCAGCGGCGGCGGGAGATGTGCCCGTCGAGGACGGCCTGGTGGAGCAGGTCCATGCGGTTCTCGACGCCGGGAAGGCCGTTGGGGATCTTCGAGAAGTCGCCGCGGCCGAGTTCCTTCTGGCCGACGAAGCAGAACGGGCAGTGGTCCGTCGACACCACCTGGAGGTCGTTGGTGCGCAGACCGCGCCACAGGGCCGCCTGGTGCTCCTTGGGCCGAAGCGGCGTGCTGCACACGTACTTCGCGCCCTCGAAGTCCGGTTCCGCGAGGTTGTCCGTCGACAGGAACAGGTATTGGGGGCAGGTCTCGCCGAAGACGTTCAGACCCTCGTCGCGCGCACGGGAGATCTCGGCGACGGCCTCGGTCGCCGAGACGTGCACGACGTAGAGCGGGGCGCCCGCGACCTGGGCGAGCTTGATCGCGCGGTGGGTGGCCTCGGCCTCCAGCAGCGCCTTGCGCACCTCTCCGTGGTAGCGCGGGTCGGTCTCGCCGCGGGCCAGCGCCTGTTCCACGAGCACGTCGATCGCGATGCCGTTCTCGGCGTGCATCATGATGAGCCCGCCGTTCTCGGCGGAGCGCTGCATGGCGCGCAGGATCTGGCCGTCGTCGCTGTAGAAGACGCCCGGGTAGGCCATGAACTGCTTGAAGGAGGTGACGCCCTCCTCGACCAGCAGGTCCATCTCCTTGAGCGTCTCCTGGTTCACATCGGAGACGATCATGTGAAAGCCGTAGTCGATGGCGCAGTTGCCGTCCGCCTTGGCGTTCCAGGCGTCGAGGCCCTCACGCAGTGACCGGCCGACGCTCTGGACGGCGAAGTCGATGATGGTGGTCGTGCCGCCCCAGGCCGCGGCCCGGGTGCCGGTCTCGAAGGTGTCGGAGGCGAAGGTGCCGCCGAAGGGCAGTTCCATGTGGGTGTGGGCGTCGACACCGCCCGGGATGACGTACTTTCCGGTGGCTTCGATCGTGCGCTCGGCCGTCCACGACTGGGCCGCGGGCGTGCCCGTCGCGGCGAGGGCGGCGATCCGGCCGTCCTCGATCAGGACGTCGGCGTGGATCTCGTCGGACGCGGTGATGACGAGACCACCCCGGATGACGGTACGGCTCATGCTCCCTCTCCTTCCGGTCGTGTGTGCGCTGAGGGCGTTGTGAGGCTGTCGGGGGCCGGGGCCGGCGCTGTCTCCCGGCGAGGAGGCCCGTGGGGTGGTTCGCGGGGCGGCCCGTACCGGGTGCCGTGCCGCGGGTGCGGTGCTCGGATCGCCGGACCCGCGGCACGGACGACCGGAACGCGACCTAGGGCGCGGTCAGCGGCCCGTACGCCCCCGGGGCGCGGTCGCGGTAGAACTGCCACCGGTCGCGGACCTCTCGGAGCTTGGCCATGTCCAGGTCGCGCACGAGGAGTTCGCTCTCCTTGTCGCTCGCCACCTCGCCGACGAACTGCGCCTCGGGGTCCACGAAGTACGAGGTCCCGTAGAAGTCGTTGTCGCCGTACTCCTCCTGCCCGACCCGGTTGATCGCACCGACGAAGTACTCGTTGGCGACGGCCGCGGCCGGCTGCTCCAGCTGCCAGAGGTAGCCGGACAGACCACGTGAGGTGGCCGACGGGTTGAAGACGATCTCGGCACCCGCGAGACCGAGCGCCCGCCAGCCTTCCGGGAAGTGCCGGTCGTAGCAGATGTAGACGCCGATCCGGCCGACGGCGGTGTCGAAGACGGGCCAGCCGGAGTTCCCGGGCCTGAAGTAGAACTTCTCCCAGAATCCAGGGACTTGGGGAATGTGGGTCTTGCGGTACTTGCCCAGGTAGGAGCCGTCGGCGTCGATCACCGCCGCGGTGTTGTACAGGACGCCGGGCTGTTCCTCCTCGTACATCGGCAGCACGAGGACGAGGCCCAGTTCCTTCGCCAGCGCCTGGAAGCGCCGGACGATGGGGCCCTCGGGGATCTGCTCGGCGTACGCGTAGAACTCCTTGTCCTGGACCTGGCAGAAGTACGGTCCGTAGAACAGCTCCTGGAAGCACAGGACTTGGGCGCCCTGCGCGGCCGCGTCGCGGGCCGCCTGCTCGTGGACCTGGATCATCGATTCCTTGTCGCCGGTCCATGCGGTCTGGAAGACGGCGGCGCGGATCACTCTGCTCATCGGGACCTCCGGTCGCTAGGTGTGCGAGGAGACTAGAAAGCCCCGGCCCGTTCTTTGAGTTGCACCGTGTCACGTCCGAAGCGCAGTGCCGTTCCACGGTGTCACCTCCGCGTTCTCCCATGTTTCACCTGAGTCGTCCCGTGTTTCACCGCTGTTGCCCGACCGTCCTCACCGCCGGCGCCGCTCATCGGGCCCTCATCGCTGCTGCGCGTCGTGAGCGAGCAGGGCGATGTGGACCGAGGCGGCCTGCTCGAAGTCGTCGAGGTCGACGCCGAGGCGGGCCTGTATGGCCTCCAGGCGGCGGTAGAGCGCGGGCCGGCTGACGTGGTGGAGCTGTGCGGTGCGCGACTTGTTGCGCCCGGTGGCGAGGTAGGTCCGCAGGACGGGCAGCAGCCGCGGGTCCGCCCGCGGCCCGCAGAGCAGTCCGTCGAGCTCTCGTTCGGCGAAGGACTGGACGTGCGGATCGTCCCGGAGCAGCCGGACGAGACCGCGCAGATGGACGTCACGCAGCCGGACCAGCGCGGGCGGATCCTCGTGGGCGGGTGTGCCGGCGGCGGCCTCGGCGACGTGCAGGGCTTCACGCAGTCCGGCGGGCACGTCGTCCCAGGCGATACGGGGCCCGGCGGCGGCCACGGTGCCGGGGACCCCGGTCTCGTGCCGCAGCCGCACGGCGAAGTGCTCGGCCAGGGCCTCCGCGTCCTGGTCACGCGGAAGGCTGAGCAACACGGCGGTGGCTCCGTCGGACAGTTCGGCGACGAGCCCCGGCAACCCCAGCAGCCGCAGCACACGGTCGAGTTGGGTGGGGTCGCCGCCTCGCACCACGAGCGGCACGAAGGTGCGGCGGTTCACCGGCAGTCCGGCGGCGCGCGCCCGAGGCAGGAGCTGGCGGGCCGGTACGGCACCGCTCACCAGGTCCGTCAGCAGGCCCTGTGCGGACTCCTCCTCCCAGGAGTGGGCGGGGCCGGCGAGCATGCGGTGCAGCACCAGGGCCTCGGCGCCACGGTCGGCGAGCAGCCGGCCGGTCGCCGCGTCGCCCCGGTGGCCGCACAGCACGATGCGGCCCCATCGCTGCCCCCGTCCGCCCAGTTCGGCGCGGATCCATCCGTCGCCCTGGCTGCCGCCCGCCTGCCGGGCGATACGGTCCCAGTCGCGCAGGACGTCGTCCACCGCGGAGCGTTCACCGGCGGTGGCGAGAACCCGGTGGGCGAGGTTGGTGACGACCACGGGGCAGGCGGCGTGCACGGCGATCTCGTCGAGCAGGTGCTGGAGCGGGGCACCGGTGGTGATCAGCCCGGTGAGTGCGGTGCGTACGGCCTCCGAGAGGCTCACGGCCGCGAACTTGTGCCGCACCAGTCGGGACTGGACCTCCTCCGTCAACTCGGCGAAGGGGAAGGGACGGTGGAGCACCACCATCGGCAGTCCGCAGCGTTCGGCGGCCCGGCGCATCACGTCCGGGGGCGCCGGGAAGGCCCGGCCGAGCCCGAGGACGACGGCCGCCGCCTCGGCGCGGTGCAGCGAACGGATGTACTCGGCCTGGGCGTCGGGGTCACCCGCCAGCAACACCCCGGTGGTGAGGACCATTTCGCCGCCGCTGAGCATGACGCCCACATCGGCGGCCTCGGCGACGTGCACCCAGCGCACGGACCGGTCGAGGTGGCCGGCTCCGGCCACCACCTCGGGCTCTCCGGCGAGCACCCGGTCCAGGGCGAGGACCTGACGCACCGAGAGGGCGGGTTCAAGGACGGTGGTCATGGCGGCGTTCCCCTTTGTCCGTGGCTCGGTTCGCCTGCGGAGCGCTGCGGCCGGTGCCGGGAACCCGGCGCGTACCCGTTGCTCCGGGTCCTCGCGCACCGGGGTCTTCGCCACCGCCCGCCCCTTCGGCTCACCCGCCCTTGCTCACGATCTTTTACTGGGCCCGCCGCAGGGCGCGTTCCAGGATCGACGCGCCCTCCTCCGCCTCCGCGACGGTGAGGGAGAGCGGCGGGGCGATGCGCAGCACACTGGTGTCGTGGCCGCCGCCCTTGCCGATCAACAGGCCTTCCTCGCGGGCCGCTTCGAGCACCGCGGCCGCCCCCTGGGGGTTCGCGCGGTCGGTGCCGGGCTCCACCAGTTCGATACCGATCATCAGTCCGCGCCCGCGTACCTCGCGTACGCCGCCGAACTGCGCGGCGACCGCGCGGAGGCGTTCGATGAGCAGGCCACCGACGCGCCGGGCGTTGCCCTGGAGGTCGTGTTCGAGGAGGTAGGTGAGGTTCGCGAGCCCCGCCGCCATCGTGACCGGTGAACCGCCGAAGGTCGAGATGGAGTTGGAGTCGAGGCAGTTCATGATCTCCGCGCGGGCGACGACGCCGCCGATGGACATGCCGTTGCCGATGCCCTTGGCGAAGGTGAGCATGTCGGGCGGGCCGGAGGCGTCGTGAGCCTGCCAGCCCCAGAAGTGCTCGCCGGTGCGGCCCCAGCCCGTCTGGACCTCGTCGGAGATCCACAGGATGCCGTGCTGCCCGAGGACCTCGCGGAAGGCCGCGTACAGGCCGTCGGGCGGTGCGGTGAAGCCGCCGACTCCCTGGACCGGTTCGGCGATCAGCGCGGCGGGCGGGCGGACATGGCCGAGCAGGTCCTTCAGGTCCTCGACACAGGCGTCGATGAACGCGGCGTCGTCGAGGCCGGCGTAGGGGCCGCGGGTGCGGACGCCACCGTGCACGTACAGCGTCTGGAGCGGTGACAGGGAGGTGGGTGACCAGCCCTTGTTGCCGGTGATCCCGACCGCGCTGAACGACCGGCCGTGGTAGCTGTTGCGCATGGCGAGGATCTGGTTGCTGCGCCGGTGGGCGGTGGCGAGCAGCAGGGCCGTGTCGTTGGCTTCGGTCCCGGAGGTCGTGAAGAAGACGCGCGCGTCGGGGATGCCGGACAACTGGGCGACGCGCTCGGCGAGTTCGACCATCGGACGGTTGAGGTAGAGCGTCGAGGAGTGGATGATCCGGCTGGCCTGCTCGTTGACCGCCTTCGTCACCTCGGGCAGGGCGTGCGCGGTCATCGTGGTGAGGATGCCGCCGAAGAAGTCGAGGTACTTGTTGCCCTCGGCGTCCCAGACATGGCGGCCCTCGCCGTGGGTGATCTCGATCGGGTCCTCGTAGTAGAGGGCCAGCCAGTCCGGCAGGACGGCCTGGTGACGGGTGTACAGGTCGGTCATGGCTGCACCAGCCCTTCGTAGGCGTCGGGGCGCCGGTCGCGGTAGAACGCCCACTGCTGGCGTACTTCCTCGATGAGGCCGAAGTCCAGGTCGCGGACGATGAGTTCCTCGCTCTTGTCGCTCGCCGTCCCGCCGACGAACTGTCCGCGCGGGTCGACGAAGTACGAGGTTCCGTAGAAGTCGTTGTCGCCGTACTCCTCCTGCCCGACCCGGTTGATCGCGGCGATGAAGTACTCGTTGGCGACGGCCGCCGCGGGCTGTTCCAGCTGCCAGAGGTGGGCGGAGAGGCCGCGGGAGGTGGCGGAGGGGTTGTAGACGAGCTGGGCGCCGTTCAGGCCGAGCTGCCGCCAGCCTTCGGGGAAGTGCCGGTCGTAGCAGATGTAGACGCCGACGCGGCCGACGGCGGTGTCGAAGACGGGCCAGCCGAGGTTGCCGGGCTTGAAGTAGTACTTCTCCCAGAAGCCCTTCACCTGCGGGATGTGGTGCTTGCGGTACTTGCCGAGGTAGGTGCCGTCGGCGTCGATCACGGCCGCGGTGTTGTAGTAGAAGCCGGACTGCTCGACCTCGAACACGGGCACGACGATCACCATGCCGGTCTCGCGCGCGAGCTCACTCATACGGGTGACGGTCGGCCCGTCGGGGACCGGCTCCGCCCAGCCGTAGTGCTCCGGCTCCTGGACCTGGCAGAAGTAGGGGGCGTTGAAGACTTCCTGGAATCCGATGACCTTGGCACCCTGCCGGGCCGCCTCACGGGCGTGTTCCTCGTGCTTGGCGACCATGGATGCGGTGTCGCCGGTCCAGGTGGCCTGGACCAGGGCGGCACGTACGACGTTGCCCATGAGCTGCTCCTTCGACGGGACGTCAGAGAGCCTCTACGCCCGTAGACAAAGGCTGTAGAGGCTCGAAAGTAAGCCCCCCGGACAGCCTTGCCAAGACCATCGTCGTTAACCCGCTGAGTCGATCACGTTTCTGACCCCCACGGGTTAGTGACGTGGCCGGTGGGGCCGGAGGAACGGCCGATCGGGGGACGCGCGGGCGCCCGCACACGCGGGAGCGCGACCGCGCGCGGAGCGGGGGCGGGGTGCCAGGGCAATGGCGGTGCGGTGGTGCGGTGCGCCCCCCTTCCGGTCGCGGGTCAGCAGGCGAACCCGGCGACTTCCGGGCGGAGGGGTCCGGCCGTGAACCCGGCGGCTTCCGGGCGGAGCGTCAGACCTTCCGCCCGGCCGCCTCCGGGCGGAAGGTCAGGCCGTCCATGGGGCCACCTCCGGGCGGAGCCTCAGGCCGTCAACCCAGCCGCCTCCGGGCAGAGCGTCAGACCGTCAACCCGGCCGCCTCCGGGCGGAAGGTCAGACCGTCAACCCCGCGACACGCAAGGCGTGGACCAGGTCCCACGTGCATTCCTCGGACACGCCCCGGGCCGCCCCCAGGAGGAGCGGTACGAGGCGCTCCGGGTCCGCCTCGGCGCTGCGGGCGGCCTCCTCCGGGGTGCGTACCCGGACGTAGGCGTCGAGGAGCGCGCCGATCTCGCGCCCCCGGCCCTCGTCGGCGAGGTCCAGGACGGCGGCGCCGATCTCGGGCGCGGGACGGGTGGCGCCCTGCCGCAGCATCTGCCGGCCGTCGGGGGCGCGGCCGGCGGCGGTGAGCGCGTCGGCCGCGGCCACCAGCCGGCCGGCGGGCAGCGAGGCCGCCTCCCACAGCAGGGTGGCCCAGTCCGCGTCGAGGCCGGAGCGGTGCAGTTCGGCGGCGAGCAGGGGGAAGCGGGCGGGGGGCCAGTACGCGGCTTCGACCAGCAGGGCGTGTGCCTCGCCGCTGCGGCCTTCGCCCCGCAGCCGCGCGAGCGACGCGACGATCTCCGCGACGAGCCGCCGCGCGTCCTCGTCCGGCGGCTCCGGCTCCGCCGTCGGGCGCGGGCGCACGGGTTCCTCGGCGGCCCCGGCGAAACGTGCGCCTCGGGGTGTACGCCCGCCCTGTGCGGGCGGGGCGGGCAACACGGGCGCCGTCTCCGGTACGGCCATGGGCGCCGCGTCCGCCTCCGCCATCCCGGCGAAGCGAGCGCCACCTCGGCGGCGCCGCTTGGACCGTTTCGCCGGGGACGGCCCCCCGGCGCCGGGCGGGGTCCTGTCATGCGCCGGGGCGGGCGTGGCGGCCGGGCCATGGGCCTGTGCGCCGCTCGGCGCGGAGTCCGTCAACGGGCGCCCGGGCCGTGGGTCGCCGAGCGGCATGGGCGGCGTGGGCCGGGACAGGGGCTGTGGGTCGCGGCCCGGCGAGTGGTGAGTCGGCGCGGGCTGTACGTCGTAGCCCGGTGAGTGGTGAGTCGGCGTGGGCTGTACGACGTAGCCCGGCGAGTGGTGAGTCGGCGTGGGCTGTACGTCGTAGCCCGGTGAGTGATCCATCGGCGGAGATACGAGTTCCACGATGCCGCCCGGCTCGAAGCCCGTGGGACGGGCCGCGAGGCCCCCGGGACGGGTCCCGGACTCCGGGTGACCGCTCGGGACCCGGTCCGAAGGAAACCGGGGCCCGGTCGGCTCCACGGAGGTCGGACGGGAGCCGGGGACCGGCCCCGCGCCTCCCCCGGTGCCCGAGGGAGGGAAGCTCGACGCGCCTCGCGCACGGACCCGCAGGGCGTGGCGGTCGACGTTGTCCATGCGGTGGCGCAGCTCGGCGCAGCGGGCGGTGGCTCGTTGGTGATCGTCCTCGGCCCAGGCTAGGTCCAGGCGGATCGCCTCGGCCTGTTCGCGGGAAGCCGCCGAGGCGATCCGCAGGTTCAGTTCGGCCCGGAGTTCGGCGGCGTAGCGCTGTTCGCGGAGCATGACGTCCAGGCGGTCGCTCAGGGCGTCCCGGCTGCCCGGGCGAACGTCGTACGCGGCCAGTGAGGCCTCGTACAGCGTGCGGGCCCGTACCGTCTCCTGAGCGGCGGCGCGCTCCCCGTACTGCGCGAAGACGTCCTGGAGGAGCGCCTCCACGACATCCCACGGCGGCACCTCCCGCCCTTCGAGGCAGGCTCGCATCCCTTCGGGGTCGCGGTGCCAGAACACTCCGCACCAGCCGCCGCTCCCGTCTAGCCGATCCACCAGCCCGTTCAGGTACCGCGCGAACTCCAGCACCCTCTCCGGGAGTTGTCCTACATTCATTACCCAACTCCCCGCCCGACGTGAGCACTTCGACCCGACAGGTAACACCAGTCGTGTTACGTATCGACTACGGGGAGTTTTCGGCGCGGGCGCGGAGGTCCCTGGCGAGGGGCGCGTCGGAGCACTCCCGAGCGGGGACCGCGCGCGGCACCCGCTCGGGCTCGACCGGAAACGGCTGCCGCCGCCGCGTCCTCAGATGCGGCAGGCCTCCACCGCCGCCGCGCGGGGCAGCACGAGCCGGATGAGGGCTGCGACACCTTCGTCGTCGTTGCTCGGCAGCACGATGTCGGCCGCCCGGAGGGTGTCCTCGTGGGCGTTGGCGACGGCGGCGGCGAGTCCGGCCGCGCGCAGCATCGGGATGTCGTTGGGCATGTCGCCGACGGCGGCGGTGTGCTCCAGCGGAAGCCCGCTCCGCTCGGCGAGCGACCGCAGCGCCTCCCCCTTGTCCACGCCGGGGGCGGACAGTTCGAGGAAGTCCCCGGTGGATCTCGTGATCACCGCGCGGTCACCGACGACCGAGCCGATCAAAGCGGCCAGTTCGTCCACGAGGAGCATCGGATGAGCGGCGAGGATCTTGACCACGGGGTCCGCGTCCACCGGCGCGGACACACCCTCGTACGCACTGTGCCGCCAGGTGTTCGGCACCAGTCGCACGAACGCCGTCTCCAGGCGGAGCCCGGACACGGAGTCGACCCCCAGCGCGACGCCGGGCACGGCGTCGCGGACCGCGCGCAGGATCTTCGCCGCGTCGCCGGGGCCGAACCCCCGGCAGTCCAGCAGCCGCCCCGATTCGGCGTCCACCGTCACTGCCCCGTTGCTGCACACCACGGGTCCGGTCAGGCCGTAGCGCCGGGCCAGGTCCAGGGTGTCGCGGACAGGCCGTCCGGTCACCCCCACCACGGCGACCTCGGCCCGCCCCGCCTCGGCGAGCGTGCTCAGGGTGCGTGCGCGGATGGCGCCGGCCGAGTCGAGCAGGGTTCCGTCGAGATCGGTGCAGACGAGCCGTACGACCGTGCGCGACGCACGGCGTCCGCGTCTGACCGTGGGCTCTGAAGGGGTGGGCGGCAGCGCCTCGCCGAGCGTCGGCTGGTCCGAAGTCGCCACGCCGGAGCGGGCGTTGGTGTTCGACATGGCCGGAGGCTAGTGACTACGCGCGTAGACGACAAGGGAATATTCAGTGAATTCAACAATTTCTCAACTCCGGCCGACCGGCAGGCCAGGACCCGCGAAGCCCGCGACCCGTCGGCCGAACCGCGTAGTTGGTCGACCGGCCGGCCGGACCGCGTAGCCGGTCGACCGGACCGCGAAGCCAGTCGACCGGCCGGTCGGCCGGGACTGTGGACCCGCACGCTGCCGACCGGGCCCGTGAAGCCCACCCGGCCGGCCGGCCCGTCGGCCCGTCGGGACCTTGCGGCCGCGCACCCGGCCGTCGTGGCCGCGAAGCCGTACGGCTCCTCAGCCCGTCGGCACCAGAGCGCACCGCACGACGAGCTCGTCCATGGAGAGCCCGAGGGCCCGCGCCAGCGCCGCGACCGTGAAGAAGGCCGGCGTGGGCGCACGCCCGGTCTCGATCTTGCGCAGGGTCTCGGCGGAGATCCCCGCCACCCCGGCGACGTCCGCCATGCTGCGGCCGCCGCGGGCCTCGCGCAGCAGTTGCCCGAGCCGCTCGCCGCGTTCGCGCTCTTTTGGGGTCAGGGGGGTTCGCACCATGACACCATTCTAATACCGGTATAGTAATTGGCATGGTGGAACTGAAGACCGACACGTCGATCGACCAGATGTACGCGGCCGGCCAGGTCGTGGGCAGGGCTCTCACGGCGGTGCGGGAGGCCGCTGACGTGGGCGTCTCACTGCTGGAGCTGGACGAGATCGCGCATCAGGTCCTGCGCGACGCGGGCGCGACATCGCCCTTCCTCGGGTATCGCCCCTCCTTCGCGCCCACACCCTTCCCCGCGGTCGTCTGCGCCTCCGTCAACGAGGCGATCGTGCATGGCATCCCGACGGGCTACCGGCTGCGTGACGGCGACCTGGTCTCCATCGACTTCGGCGCCGAACTCGGCGGCTGGGTGGGCGACTCGGCGATCAGCTTCATCGTGGGCACACCGCGCGCCGCCGACGCGCGGCTCGTGGAGACCGCCGAGCGGGCACTGGCCGCCGGCATCGAGGCTGCCGTCGTCGGCAACCGCATCGGGGACATCGCGCACGCCGTCGGCACGGTGTGCAGGGCGGGCGGGTACGGGATCCCGGACGGGTTCGGCGGCCACGGGGTGGGGCGCCGCATGCACGAGGACCCTGCCGTCCCCAACGAGGGCCGCCCCGGCCGCGGACTGCCGCTGCGGCACGGCATGGTCCTCGCCATCGAGCCGATGCTCATCGGCGGCGGCACGGACGGCTACCACCCGGCTCCCGACGGCTGGACGCTGCGCACGAACGACGGCTCCCGGGCGGCGCACGCCGAGCACACGGTGGCCATCACGAACTCCGGTCCGCGCATCCTGACGGCGCGCTGACCGCCCGGGAGCCGAGGGCCGCGGGGCAGGAGGACGATCCTGCCCCGCGGCACGACTGCCGAGCACCACCGCCGGATCACGCCAGGCCGGGCACCCGGAACCGCCGAGGCACGGTCGGTCGCCACGAACGCCGGGCGCCCCTGGTTCGCGAGCCGAGGGCGTGAGCCGAGGGCGTGAGCCGAGGGCGTGAGCCGAGGGCGTGAACCCAGAGCCCGAACCCAGAGCCCGAACCTAGGACGCGGGCCGCACCACCATGGCCGAGCCTCCGCCCCGCCGCACCTTCTCCGCCGCGGCCAGCCAGGTGCCGTCCGCGAGGCGCTGGACGCCGGTGGCCGCGCCGATCTCCGGGTTCAGCTTGAAGGAGTGGCCGATGGCTTCGAGCCCGGCCCTCGACGGGCTGTCGTACAGGCCAGGTTCGAGCTCGGTCTGGGCCGCGTTGCGCTGGCTGGCGCGTGGCGCGGCGATCGCGTCCACCAGCGGGAGACCTCGGTCGACGAACTCGGTCAGGGTCTGAAGGACGGTCGTGATGATGCTCGCTCCCCCGGGCGAACCGAGCGCCACGACAGGCCTGCCGTGCCGGTCGAGGACGATGGTCGGCGAGATCGACGAGCGCGGGCGCTTGCCGGGGCCCGGCAGGTTGGGGTCGTGCACGGCCGGGTTGGCCGGTGCGAAGGAGAAGTCCGTCAGCTCGTTGTTGAGCAGGAAGCCGCGTCCCGGGACGGTGATCCCGCTGCCGCCGGTCTGTTCGATGGTCAGCGTGTAGGCGACGACATTGCCCCACTTGTCGGCCACCGTCAGATGGGTCGTGTTCTCTCCCTCGTACGTCGTCGGAGCGGCCGTCCCGGTGGCACCGCAGGCCGCGGGACGGCTCGGGTCACCCGGCGCGAGCGGGCTCGTCAGCACCGCGTCGTCCTTGATGAGGCAGGCCCGGCCGTCCGCGTACTTCTGCGAGAGCAGACCCTTGGCCGGTACGTCCTCGAAGGCCGGGTCGCCCACCCAGCGGCCCCGGTCCGCGAAGGCGATCCTGCTCGCCTCGATGAAATGGTGCAGGTACTGGGTCTCGCTCGCCCTCGAAAGGTCCGTGCGCTCCAGGATGTTGAGCGCCTCGCCGACCGTGGTGCCGCCGGAGGAGGAGGGAGCGATGGAGTAGACGTTCAGACCGCGGTACGAAGTCCTGGTGGGCGCCTGGCGTTTCGCCCCGTAGGCCGCGAGGTCCCTCAGGGACAGTTTGCCGGGCCGCGCGTCGTAGCCGGAGGCCGGGTCCACGGGCGGCTTGCCGACGGTGGCGACGATCTCCCGGCCCAGCTCGCCCGCGTAGACCGCGCGCGTGCCCTTGCGTCCCAACTCCTCGTACGTACGGGCCAGATCGGGGTTCTTGAACGTCGATCCGACGACCGGCGGCGCGCCGCCGGGCAGGAAGAGCTTCGCGGTGTCGGGGAAGTTCGCGAAGCGGGCCTGGTTCGACTCGGTCTGCGCGCGGAAGGTCGGGTCCACCGTGAACCCGGAGCGGGCGATGCGCTCGGCCGGCTTCAGGACGTCGCCGAGACCTCTGCTGCCCCACGAGTCCAGGGCCGTCTGCCAGGTGGCGGGCGTGCCCGGGGTGCCCACGCTCAGCCCGCTGGTGACGGCGTCCGCGAAGGCGAGCGGCTTGCCGTTCTCCAGGAACAGCCCGGAGTCCGCGGTCAGGGGTGCCGTCTCCCGTCCGTCGATCGTATGCACCGTACGGGACTTGGCGTCGTAGTAGACGAAGTAGCCGCCTCCGCCGATGCCGGACGAGTAGGGCTCGGTGACCCCGAGGGCCGCGGCCGTGGCCACGGCCGCGTCGACGGCGTTGCCGCCCTTCCTCAGCACCTCGATGCCCGCGGCGGAGGCGTCCGCGTCGACGCTCGCCACGGCACCTCCGTAGCCGACCGCGACGGGCACCTTCGCGAGGGGCGTTCTCGCGGCCGTGCCCGCCGCCGGCGCCCCGGGTGGTGCCGCCGCACCGACTAACACCGTCGCGGCCGAAACCGCCAGGACCGTCAGATTCCGCGCAAGAGGACGTCGCATCAATACCTCCAGTCAACAGCCGTCCGCGCAGCGTAACTTCACCACCGTCACCGCGTCAGGCCCCCTCGAACACGGTTCCGTGGGCCCGCTAGCATGCGCGCACATGAATGACGACGTGCGCAACATCGTCCTCGGCGTCCTGGCCGCCGGCATCAGTGCCGCGCTCGGCTGGCTCGCCCGCACCTATCTGTGGAAGCGCAAGCTCCGCCGCAAGCAGGCGTTCTTCGGGCTGCCCGACAACTCCGAGTCCTTGCTGGTGGTGAACCGCGAGGCGGGTGGCCCCGAGCTCACGGTGATGCGGCACGACGTCTTCGCGCTCCTCGAACTGTCGGCACTGATCAAGGACTGTGGCGCGCACGCCCAGGTCATCGCGCACGACGCGACCCAGCAGGGTTTCGGCGAACGCACGGAGTTCTGCGTGGGGGGTCCGGCCTCGAACCGGCGCATGGCCGCGCACCTCCAGTCCCTGCTCCCCGGCGTACAGGTCAACGTCGACTCCGGACGGGGGCCCGACCGGGGCGCCTTCCAGATAGGCAGCGAGCGCTACCGTCTGGAGTCCGGGCAGGCCGAGTACGTGATCCTCGCCCGGCTCACCGCGGGCCAGAGCCGTGACGTGAGACCGGTCTTCCTCTTCTGCGGCCAGCGCGCGATCACCAACCAGGCGGCGACCCGCTATCTCGCCCGCAACCACGCGCGCCTCGCCCGCAAGCACGGCGGCAACAGCTTCGTCCTGCTCCTGAAGGTCGTGAACTCCCAGGCGTACGGCCCCGATGTCGTCGAGGTGGTCGCGGACGTCACCCGCGCCGCCCAGGCCCCGCTGCCGACGCCGCCCGCACTGGACCCGGCGCCGGACCCGGCCGCCGACCCCGGCCAGGACGGCGAGACCGCGACCAAGCAGGCCACGCCCCGGCCGCGTCGGCGTACCTGACTCCGGCCGGTCCCGACGGACGGCAATGAACACTTCAACAATCGTTACTCGCACGTAACTTACCGACGGGTTACTTACAGTAAGCCGCGGCGGTTACCGTCGGGTCACCTTGCACTGACCAAGTGAGGAGTGACCCGTTGGGAAACGGTCGCAACCCCCTGCGTACATCCGCCGTCGGCGCCCTCTCCGCCACCCTGATCGCCACCGCGGGCCTGGGCCTGGCGCCCGCCGCCCAGGCCGCCGAGAGCTCGGGCGGCCTCCGCTTCGTCGACATCTCCGGTGACGGCGGCACGATCCTCAAAGCCAACGTCGTCACCCCCGCCGGAGCGGACGGCACCCGCTCCTACCCGCTCATCGTGCTGCCCACGAGCTGGGGACTGCCGCAGGTCGAGTACCTCGCGCAGGCCCAGAAACTCGCGAACTCCGGTTACGTGGTAGTCGGTTACAACGTCCGCGGCTTCTGGCAGTCGGGCGGCGAGATAGACGTCGCGGGACCCCAGGACACCGCCGACGTGTCCAAGGTGATCGACTGGGCGCTCGCCAACACCCCCGCCGACGCGCGGAAGGTGGGCGTGGCGGGCGTCTCGTACGGCGCCGGGATCAGTCTGCTGGCCGCCGCGCACGACAAGCGGATCAAGGCGGTCGCCGCGCTGAGCGGCTGGGCGGACCTGACCACGTCGATCTACTCGGGCCGTACCGAACACGTCCAGGCGGCCGCCCTGCTGGACGGTGTCGGGCACATCACGGGCCACCCCAGCGCCGAGACCCAGCAGGTGTTCAAGGACTTCTTCGGCTCGAATCTCGCGAAGGAGCCGGATCTGATCGCCTGGGGGAAGAAACGTTCCCCCGAGACGTACATCGACCAGCTCGACAAGAACGGCGCCGCCGTCTTCATGGCCAACACCTGGGGCGACACGATCTTCTCGGCCAACCAGTACGCGAAGTTCTATGACGAGCTGACCGGGCCCAAGCGGCTGGAGTTCCGCCCCGGCGACCACGCCACCGCCGAGATCACCGGGCTGTTCGGGCTCCCCAACGACGTCTGGACCGACACGGGCCGCTGGTTCGACCACTATCTCGCGGGCAAGGACAACGGCATCGACGGCGAACAGCCGGTGCAGCTCAAGTCCCGCTCCACGGGCGGCTACGAGGGCTACCCGGACTGGAAGTCGGTCGGCGCGACCACGAGGAAGATCGCCCTGGAGGGCACCACCAGGATCCACACGAACGTCGACTCGGGCGCGGACGGCGGAATCATCTTCCTGTCCAGCATCCTCGACCAGCTCACCCGGATCCCGCCGATGGCCTCCATCCCGCTGCTGCCGCGCTACTGGAGCGCGGTGTGGCAGTCGGAGAAGTCCACCGGCGTCCAGCGCGTGCGAGGCACCGTCAAGCTCCACACCACGGTCACCGGCACCAAGGAGAGCGGTACGTTCATCGCCTATCTCTACGACGTGGGCCCGCTCGGCATCGGCAAGCTGGTCAGCAACGCGCCGTACACGTTCCATGGGCAGACGCCCGGCGAGCCGTTCGGCGTGGACCTGGACCTGTTCTCCACCGCCTACGACGTCCCGGCCGGGCATCGTCTCGCCCTGGTCGTCGACACGGTCGACCCGCTGTACATCGAGCACAACCCGTCCGGCGCGCAGCTGACCTTCTCCTCACCGGAGCGCGACCCGTCGTACGTGTCGGTACCCCTGCGCGAGCAGTGATCTCCGGCTGGCGCCGGCCGGGCCTGGCCCTGTGAGCTGCTGCCCCCTACAGCGTCGGGGCTGTGTGGGGTACCCCACCCGGCAGCAGCGTCCCTGGTTCGGCCGGAGCCACGTCCACGGCCTCGGTCTCGGGACTGTGCCGCACCCTCCCGTACGCCCGTGGGGCGAACCGGGGGAGCGGCACACACATCCCGATGCGGATCGGCGAGATCACCGTCACCGCGGGGATGAACGGCAAATCGTAGTCGAGGTTCGCCGCGGTCGGCCTCCCGGGCCCGAGGAAGTGCGCCTCACCGGACAGTTGAGGATCCGTTCGACGGGCCGGTGATCACGACCGCCCCTCCCTTGCCGGGGGCGAGGTCGTCGTCCTGCGGAACATGCGGCTCCCCGAAGTGCGTCGTGTCGTCGTACTGGTCGGTCGACGGATCGACGGCCATGCCGGTCACGCCCGCGCTCGGCGGCGCCGGTCACCGCAAACTATCGGCGCAAATCGCCACTTAAGGGACGACACGCACGCCGGGTCATTAGCCGTATTTGAGGCTGGATCAAGAGCCGGTCACGACACTCCGGGCGATCACCGGGATACCCCTGCGGGCACTCCGGTCAGGCCTCCGTGGCCTCGGCGTACATCTGGGACAGCTCGGGGACGCCCTGTACGGCCCAGTCGAGGCCGGCCTCGACGACCGGGATCTCACGGCCCGAGGGGAGCCGGACGGCCGGGCTGCCGCCGGGCCAGACGTGCCAGGAGGCACCGGGCACCGTGCGCACCACGACGGTCCCGAGATAGAGGCCGGCGTCGTTGCCGAGCCAGGGCAGCGCCTCGGGGTCGTCGCGCCACAGCGGCAGAAGCTGGTCGAGCGCCACCAACGAGTCCGGGGTGTCGTCCAGTTCGAGGCCCACGGCCGCGGCCTGGGAGCGGAGCAGTTCGCACTCCGAGAGCAGCTCGGCCACACCCACCGGATCGTCCTCGAAGGCCTTGGCGAGGGGCCGGTCCGACCGCACCGGATGCCGCTTGAGCAGCTTGTCCAGGAAGGAGATGTTCATGACCGGCCTCTCCGTGGGGTGCTGTCGCCGAAGCTCCATGTTCCCGCTATGTGAACAAAATGTAGTTCGCGGCATTTCATCACGGAATCAGGCGAATCATGACGCCCTGAGGAACGCCTCGGACACCTCTGACGGTTTTTTGAACCGTCTATGGAGAAGGATGCCCGCGATCACGAGGCCCGATGCCTGTGCGCAGGCCCTCCGTGCGCAGGCATCCCCGCGCACGGAGGGCCTGCGCGCTGAGATGTCTGCGCACGGAGGGTGCTTGTGCGCGGGAGGGGTGTGTCCTAGACGTCCAGGTCCACCACGACCGGTGCGTGGTCCGAGGCACCCTTGCCCTTGCGCTCCTCGCGGTCGACGTACGCGTCCTTGACCGCCGTCGAGAACGCCTCGTTGCCGTAGACGAGGTCGATGCGCATGCCGCGGTTCTTCGGGAAGCAGAGCTGGCGGTAGTCCCAGTACGTGTACGGGTGGTCGTACTTGAGCGGACGCGGGACCACGTCCGTCAGACCCGTCTCGCGCAGGGCCGCCAGCGCGGCGCGCTCGGCCGGGGTGACATGGGTCAGGCCCTCGAACGCGGCCACGTCGTACACGTCGTCGTCCGTGGGCGCCACGTTGTAGTCGCCCATCACCGCGAACGGGCGGCCGCCTGCCGCGTCGCCCGCCACCGCCGTTCTCAGGGCCTCGAACCACTGGAGCTTGTACGTGTAGTGGGCGTGGTCCACCTCGCGGCCGTTCGGCACGTACACCGACCAGACGCGCACCGGACCGCAGGTCGCGGAGACGGCCCGGGGCTCCTCCGTGCCCTCGTACGCGGGGCCGCCGGGCAGGCCCTTGACCACGTCCTCGAGGCCGACCCGGGAGATCACCGCCACGCCGTTCCACCGTCCCGTGGCGTGCACCGCCGCCTCGTACCCCAGTTCCCGCAGTTGTTCGGCCGGGAACTGCTCGGCGGCGACCTTGGCCTCCTGGAGGCACAGCACGTCCGTGCCGCTGCTCTCCAGCCAGGCCAGCAGCCTCGGGAGACGGGCGGTGATCGAGTTCACGTTCCAGGTCGCGATACGCATGCCTCACAACCTACCGGGCGGGTACGACAACGAGTCGGCCCGAGACACTCCGTGCCGCCCCACGGCCGGCGGGACGGCACGGAACGCCACGGAATCGGGCCCGCAGGATCAGATCTGCGCCGACGCCCCCGGCGTGAGCCGCAGGTGCTCGGAGCCGCCGAGGGCGCCGATCTGGCGGTCGTAGATCGGCCGGGCGAGGTCCGTGAGCAGGGCGTCGTGGATGTCGTACGCGCGTTGCGGCTTGACCTCGCGGACGTAATCGATGACCTCGGAGATCTTGTTCCACGGGGCCATCACGGGGAGCATCAGCGTCTCGACCGGACGGTCGGGAACGGTGAGGGCGTCCCCGGGGTGGAAGACGCGGCCGTCATCGACGAGATAGCCGACGTTGGTGATCCGCGGGATGTCCGGATGGATCACCGCGTGCAGTTCGCCGTGCACCTGGACGTCGAAACCGGCGGCGGTGAACGTGTCGCCGTGGCCGACGGTGTGCACCCGGCCGGGGAAGGCGGCGGAGACCTTCTCCGCCACCGACCTCAGTGTCCAGATCTCGGCCGCCGCATCGGCCTCCATGGCCGCGCGCAGCCGCCCCTCGTCGAAGTGGTCGGGGTGCTCGTGCGTCACGAGGATGACGTCCGCGCCCAGGGCCGCGTCCTCCTCGCTGAAACCCCCGGGATCGATGACGAGCGTCCGCCCGCCCTTCTCGAGACGGACGCAGGCGTGCGACTTCTTCGTGAGCTTCATGGGTCCATCCTGCCCCCGCACCCGCCCCGGGGGCCGCTCCCGCGGACGACTCCGCCCGCTCACTCCTCGGGTGTCGTCTCCTCACGGATGACCTTCTGCGCCACCCGGAAGGCGTTGTTCGCCGCCGGCACACCGCAGTAGACGGCCGTCTGGAGCAGCACCTCCTTGATCTCGACCGGGGTGAGACCGTTGCGCAGGGCGGCACGGGTGTGGACGGCGAGCTCGTCGAGGTGGCCGCCCGCGACGAGGGCGGTCAGCGTCACACAGCTGCGAGAGCGCCGGTCGAGTCCGGGCCGGTCCCAGATCTCGCCCCACGCGTACCGGGTGATGAACTCCTGGAAGTCCCCGGAGAACTCGTCCGCCGAGGAGAGCACCCCGTCGACATGCGCGTCCCCCAGCACCTCGCGCCGCACCTTGATCCCGATGTCGTAGGGATCCTGCCGCCCCATGATCTCGGGCGCCACGGGGGCCGGGCCGATCTCGGCCAGGGGGGAGACAGCAGGCGGGGCGGCCTGCACCGGGTAGGCCGGCGGGACCTGGACCGCCATCTGGCCCGTGGTCGAGTCGAAGGCGGGCAGCCAGGCGCTGGAGAAATGCCGTACGAGCAGGTCCGTCACGGCGGCGGGCTGCTCCACCGGAACCAGGTGCGAGGCACCGGGGACGACGGCCAGGCGGGCGTCCGGTATCCCGGCGACCAGTGTGCGCGCCTCCGCGGGCCCGGTGACCTGGTCGTCGGAACCGGCCAGGACGAGCGTCGGCACCCCCACCAGGCCCAGTTCGCCCCGCACGTCGAAGGCGGCGAGCGCCTCGCAGGCCGCGATGTAGCAGCCGGGGTCGGTGGTACGCACCATCTGCACGGCCCACTCGGTGATCGCGGGCTGGGCCGCCGCGAAGCCGCTCGTGAACCAGCGGTCGGGCGAGGTACGGGCGATCGGGTCGAGGCCGTTCGACCTCACGATCACTCCACGCTGGCGGAACTCGTCGGGCGTGCCGAAGCGCGGCGAGGCGGCGATCAGCGCGAGGGAGGCGACGCGCTCCGGGCGGCGCAGTGCCAGTTCGAGCCCGATGGCCCCGCCGAACGCGCAGCCCGCGTATCCGAAATGGTGGATGCCCAGCCGGTCGAGCGTGGCCAGCAGCCGCCCGGCGAGTTCGGACACCGACCCGGCGGGATAGGCGGGCGCTCCGCCGTGTCCCGGCAGGTCGAACCGGAAGATCCGCCAGCTCTTCGCGAGCTCCGGGATCTGCCTGTCCCACATGTGCCAGGTGGTGCCGAGCGAGGGTCCGAGTATGAGGACGGGGGCGTCTTCCGGGCCATCGACGCGGTACTGGAGGGCAGGGGTCTTCGTCTCACTCACCGTCCCACGCTAGCTTCCGAGCCCGTTAGGACGGAAATGGGGGCCGTTCGTCCACACTGCCCCCACCGGGCCGCCACATGTGTCCACACTGCGGCCGAACCGCTCATACCGGACCAACGAGACCGGAAATGTGCTGAATGGGGGCCACTTTGGCCGACTTGAGCTGGTTTTGATCATAAATAAACCGACTCGGGGCGGAAAGGGCCGACTCGGATCTCTCCTCGCCGTCAGAGCTCACCCGGTGCGCCGAGGCCCGTCAGTGCGCCGACCGGGTCCAGGTCGGGGGTGCCGCGGGGCCACCAGTCGTCATGGCCGGGCTCGGACTCGTAGGCGTACCAGAGGCCGTTGCGGCCGAGGCGGAGCTGGGCGTCGCCTCGCGGGTGGGTCAGGTGGTTGCGCCAGGGGCGGAAGGCCGGGAAATCGGCGGCCATCAGCAGCGGCCGGGCCCGGTCGAACCGGCCCGCGGGCGGGTCCCAGGCCTCTTCGAGCACGCCGAGCGCATCGAACCCGCCCTGCCGCCAGGCCGCGACCGCCCGTGCCAGGTCGACCGGGGTGCGGCCGGTCGCGGAGGCGAGCGAGGAGTAGAGGGCGCGGGTCGCGGCCGTGAGCCCGGAACCCGGTCGGGCCGCGGCGACGCGCACCGCGTCCTGCCAGAGCGTCAGTTCCGCGACGGGATCGCGGCCCGAGGTGAGCAGCGTGTACGCGCGGGCCGCCGCGTCCGTGGCCAACTGGTCCAGCGCGAACGCGTCCGGGCCGCCCGGTGCGCCCGGGTAGGCCGGCGGCTGCTCGGGATGCGGGGGCGGCGGCAGCGGAGCGGGAAGTGGCGGCAGGACGCGTCTCGCGAGGGCGTCACGGGCGCGTACGCCGGCCGGCTGTTCCGGTTCCCGCTCCTGGGCGGCGCGGGCCGCCCGGGTGGCGTTGCGCCGGGAGAGCGCGTCGAGGAGTTCGCGCTCTCCCCGGCCGCGCAGCAGGAACAGCACGAAGGGGTCCTGGTCCAGCAGCCGCGCCGTCTGGTAGCAGAGCGCGGCCGCGTGCTTGCAGGGGTGCCCGAAGTCGGGGCAGCTGCAATGCGGTTCGAGTTCGCCGGGGCCGGGAAGCAGTTCGACTCCGCAGTCCGCGAGCGACCTGGGCATCTCCTTGTCGAGCAGCGCGGCGATGTGTCCCGGCCGCTCGGCGGCGGCGTCGAGAAAGCGGTCCCAGTCGCCGTCGGACAGCGTCCGCACCCTGACCTGGACGCGGTACGGCCGCGGCCGGCTCCCGTGCACATAGGCGAGCACCACACCGGGTGTGACGGTGACGGCGTCGACATACCCGTGCCCCGCGTACGTCCGCCCGCGCGCCAGCCGTGCCGTGTCCAGCGCCCCTTCCTCCAGTGCCGTGACCCACGCGTTGCCCCACCATGTCTCCGCGAACCCGCCCTCATCCCTGACCCGCGCGGGGAAGGCGGGGAAGGTCCGGCGCAACTCACCGTCACGGCCCGGGGATGCCATGGAGCGAGGGAGCCGCTCGGCGGGGACGGGGGTGGTGCCGCCCGGTTCGCCGGTGCTGGCGGCACCGGCCGACGAACGGGTGCCGCGGGACTCCCGGCGGTGAGGAGCCCCGGGCGCTCGGGACTCCGGAGACCCGGAGAACTCCGTTGACTCGGCGCCCCGTTCGGGGGTGAGAAAGCCAAGCCCGAGGGAGCCGACCGTGAAGGGCTCGACGACCGCTGATTCCTCCCGCTCGGGGACGGGGTCCGTGGAGTGTTCGGGGTCGGTGAAGTCTTCTGCGCGCGAGGAGTGTTCTTGGTACGAGGAGTGCTCCGGGTGCGTGACGCGTTCTGGGTACGCGGAGGCTGCGGAGTGTGCGGCGCCTTCCGCGTGTTCGGCGTGGGCCGCACGTTCGGCGTGGTCGCCATGGTCCACGCGTTCGGCGCGCTCGGAGTGGTCCGCGGGTTCGGCGTGGGCCGCGCGTTCGGCATGTTCGGCGCGCTCGGAGTGGGCCGCGCGTTCGGCGTGAGCCACACGTTCGGCGTGAGCCACACGTTCGGCATGTTCCGGGCGCTCGGAGTGTTCGGCGTGGGCCGCGCGCGAGAGTCGGTCGTCGGCCCCTTCTCGGGGCGCCTCGCCGGTGTCGTCGACCGAACCCGGCGGCTGCCCGGTGTCGTCGACCGAATCCGACGGCTGCCCGGTCTCGGCGATCACGTCGGGGGGCAACCGGAAGGCGTCCGCGAGCAGATGGCGGAGCTGCCGCTGCTGGGACGCCCGATCCGTGGTCACTGGATGCGCGGCATTCCGTAGCCCCCGGGCACCCACCGACGGCGTTCCGGCGGTTCGACGCCTCGGGCCGACTCCCTTGTCCCCACCGTCCGTTGACCGCTCGCCGCTGCCCTCCGCCGCCTCGGACCGAAGCCGCCGAGCCTCGTCCCGCGCGGCGCGCAGCGCCTCACGGGCGATGTCACCGGGTCGCGCGACTCCCCCGCCCTCCGCACCGGAACGCACCGTGGCAGCCGACTCCCCCGCCGAAACCCCGCCAGGACGCAACGCCCCGCGAGCGATGTCACCGGGTCGCGCAACTCCCCCAGCCTCGGCGCCGGACGGGCGGCCAGGCGTCGCCCGCTCCGTCGTCTCTGGGCGGCCCACCGAACCCCCGGCAGGACCGTGCCCGGGGCCGGCCTCGACCGCGCCCTCGGATGCCGGGCGCGCCGCGTCAGGCGTGTCCGGCAACTCAGTCACGACACGCGCGTGCGCACGAGCGCGAGCGCTGACGTCGATGTCCGGTCCCTTGTCAGCTCCCGTGTCCGGGGACACGGTCACGGCCGAATGTCCACCGGCATCGACACCCGCGCCGCCATCGGCCCCCGCGCCCGCGCTTGCATCAGACCTTGCACCCGCACCATCGAACCTCGCCACCGAGGTCGTCCGTCGCAGGGCCTCGCGGGCCGCGTCGCCCGGCCTCGCACTCGAGGTGGACGCCCGCGGAGGCTCCTCAGGCGCACCGGACGAAGACGAAGGGGGCGGGGGCGGGGACAACGACAGGGATGACGGACCTGTCACCGTCTCCCACGCGGTCCCCGGGCCAGAGCCCGTGCCCAAGGGATCGTCGGCCGCCGCGGCCTTCCGTGCGGCGCGCAGGGCCCGGCGGGCCTCGTCGGCGGGGCGGTCTCCGGTCGCGAGGCGCTGCGGATCGGTGCCGTCGGCCGGTTCGGCGGCTCCGGCCTCGGTCACGCGGGGCTCCTCTTCCTCGGTCCCGCTCATGTGGGCCTCCGCAGCGAGACGAGGTCCGACAGCTCGCGGTCGGTCAGTTCCGTCAGGGACGCCTCGCCGGAGCCGAGGATCGCGTCGGCGAGGGCCCGCTTGGCTTCGAGCATCTCGGCGATCCGGTCCTCGACCGTGCCCTCGGTGATGAGCCGGTGCACCTGGACGGGCTGGGTCTGGCCGATGCGGTAGGCGCGGTCGGTGGCCTGCTCCTCGACCGCGGGGTTCCACCAGCGGTCGAAGTGGACGACATGGCCGGCGCGTGTGAGGTTCAGCCCTGTGCCGGCCGCCTTGAGCGACAGCACCAGGACGGGGGTCGCCCCGCTCTGGAAGCGGTCCACCATGTGTTCGCGGTCGGCGACCGGCGTCCCGCCGTGCAGGAGCTCGACCGGGACGGCGCGGGCGGCGAGATGTTCAGTGATGAGGCGGGCCATGCCCACGTACTGCGTGAAGACGAGCGCCGAGCCGTCCTCGGCGAGCAGGGTGTCCAGCAGTTCGTCGAGCAGGGCCAGTTTGCCCGAGCGGGTGGAGGTCCCCAGCGCTGCGGCCCGCGCGTCCTCCTTGAGGAACAGGGCGGGGTGGTTGCAGATCTGTTTGAGGGAGGTCAGCAGCTTGAGGACCAGTCCTCGGCGGGCGATGCCATCGGTGGTCTCGATGGCCAGCATGGACTCGCGGACCACCGCCTCGTACAAGGAGGCCTGTTCGCGGGTGAGCGGGACGGGGTGGTCCGTCTCGGTCTTCGGCGGGAGCTCGGGGACGATGCCGGGGTCGGACTTCTTGCGGCGGAGCAGGAACGGACGGATCAGCCGGGCCAGTCGGGCCGTGGCCTCCTCGTCCTCCCCGTTCTCCACGGCGCGCGCGTGCCGTGCGCGGAACGACTTGAGGGGGCCGAGCAGCCCCGGGGTCGTCCAGTCGAGCAGCGCCCACAGTTCGGAGAGGTTGTTCTCCACGGGGGTGCCTGTGAGCGCGACGCGCGCGGGTGCGGGGATCGTCCGCAGGGCCTTCGCCGTCGCCGAGTAGGGGTTCTTCACGTGCTGCGCCTCGTCGGCCACGACCATGCCCCAGCGCCGGTCGGCGAGGTGGGCGGCGGCCGACCGCATGGTGCCGTAGGTGGTGAGGACGAAGCCGCCGTCGAGACCGTCGAGGGTGCGGTCGGGGCCGTGGAACCGGCGCACGGGGACGCCGGGCGCGAAGCGCGTGATCTCCCGCTGCCAGTTGCCGAGGAGCGAGGCGGGGCAGATCACGAGCGTCGGTTCGCTGCGGGCCCGCTTCAGGTGGAGCGCGATGAGCGTGACCGTCTTGCCGAGCCCCATGTCGTCGGCGAGGCAGCCGCCGAGGCCGAGGGACGTCATGAGGTCCAACCAGGCCAGTCCGCGGAGTTGGTAGTCCCGCAGACGGGCGTCGAGACCGGGCGGGGGCTCGACCGGGGTCACGCCCGCCGTGAGGCGGTCGCGCAGGGTGGCGAGGGCCCCGACCGGCACCGCCTCGACGGTCTCGCCGTCGACCTCGGCGGTTCCGGTGAGCGCGGCGGACAGGGCGTCCACCGGGTCGAGCAGGCCCAGTTCGCGTTTGCGGGCCTTGCGGACGAGGGCGGGGTCGACCAGGACCCACTGGTCGCGCAGCCGGACGACCGGCCGGTGGGCCTCGGCCAGGGAATCCATCTCGGCCTCGGTGAGCGGATCTCCGCCGAGGGCCAACTGCCAGCGGAACTGGAGGAGTTCCTCGCTCTCGAAGAATCCGGTCCCGTCCGTCGCGGATCCGGGCGCGGGACGCACCACCGCCGCGGCGCTCAGGTCGTGCGCCAGATCCCGGGGCCAGTGCACGGCGACACCGGCCGCGCCGAGCCGGGTGGCGACGACTCCGAGCAGATCCGACAGCTCGTCCTCGGAGAGGGCGAGCACATCGGGCACGTCCTGTTCGGAAAGGCGTTCGAGGGGTGGCCAGACACGGGCGGCGCGGCGGACGGCCAAGGCCGCGTCGACGTGGGCGCGGGGCCCGAACACCGCGTCCGCGTCCCCCGCCCACAGGGCGGCCGCGTCGACGACGAGGGTGGGGTCGGCGAGGCTGTGCACCTGGACGACGGCGGCGCCCGCGCGCCGCGCCCCCTCTCCGTCGTCGAAGAGCTGGTGGGCGGCCAGGTCCAGGCGCAGCGAGATCCGTACGCCCGCGTCCATGCCCGCCGCGACCTCGGCGGCCCAGTCGTGGGCGCCGGTCAGCCGCTGCGGCTCGCGGGCCGCGAAGGGCTTGCCGCAGGTGTGAGGCGCGGCGGGGGTCCGGGGCAGGGTGTCGGCGACCGCGTCCAGGAAGGACCGCACCAGTGCCTCCGGCTCGGGCAGCCGGATCGCCCCCTTGCCGGGCAGGGGCACCGCGTGTCCCTCGTACGGGAGGGCCTCGGCGACCGCCCTCAGGTGCGCGATGTCGTCCGGGCCCAGGGGACCCGCGCGCCAGGCGTCGAAGCCGTCGGGGGTGAGCCCCGGCAGCAGACGTCCGCGCGCGACGAGGCGCAGCGCGTGCAGTGCGGCGGCGCCCCAGCAGGCGGTGGCGGGATGGGCCGCGGGGTCCCGCCGCGCCCCGGCGAGCAGGGGCAGGGCTTCACCGAGGGAGAGGATCAGGGCGGGGACGGTGCTCCTGCGGACCCCTTGGCCGTGCGGTCGTACGACCGTCAGTTCGGTGTGTTCGCGCGCGGACACTTCCGTGCCGACTGCGGAAGCCGTCGCCCCGTCGGGCTGCTCCCCCGGCCGCGGGCTGTCCCCGTCGTCCGTGGCGGGCAGGGGTTCGCCCGCCGGGTCCCAGAACGCGACACGTCCCTCGCGGGGCAGCTGAGCGGGCAGGAAGACGGCGGCGAGCCGCGCGGAGGGCGTTCGGCCGGAAAACGGCCGCGTGAGCGCCCGCGTCCCGGGATCCCCCGTGGCCGCCGGGCGGGCCCGGGCCGAGGACGCATCCGCGGAAGGCACCCGCGCGCTCACCACTTCCACGCCGTCGCTCATCCGTCTGGTCACCTCCCGCCCGTCGGTCGAATCAGTTGTCTTCGACTCTACGGGCGGGGTCTGACAATCGGCTCCCACGGCCGCGGCGGGCGCCGGTGGACCTGGCCCGGCCTGCCTGAGCGTGCCTGAGCTGGGCCGGGCTGAGCCGGGGTGGGCTGGGTCCGGCCCGACCCGGGCTACGGAATCGTGCGCGAGACGAGATACACCATGGGGTGGTCCGTCCCTGAGCCGCTCACCACGATGTCCTGGGTGGGTGCGGGGTCCTTCTGCTTGTGGACGAGTCCCCACCAGGGGCCGGGGCCCGTGAACTCCCAGCCGACGACCTTCTGGTTGCGGTCGCTGATGGTGATGTGGTTCTGCTTCAGGGCGGCGCGGCTGGTGCCGACGGTCTTGAGGAACCAGTCGAGGCCCGCACGAGTGGTGCCGAACTGGACGTACAGCCGGCTGGTCTTCCAGTTGTTCGTCTCGTAGTACGCGACGTGGGTGGAATCAGCGGGCATGGGCACCTGGTAGAGGCGGCGCTGGACGCGCGAGGGCCAGCCGACGGTGAGGCCGGTCGCCGAGTACTTCGCCTCCTTGTCCTTGCCGCTGTTGCGGCTCTGGTCGGCGGAGATGACCAGGTAGCCGGCCGGTACGCCGATGAGCAGCACGATGATCAGCAGGGTCAAGGCACGGCGGCGGAACTTGTGGCGCGGGTCCTCGGGCGGCCGCTGCGGCTCGTCCGGGGACATCGCCTGACGAGGGAGTGAGGCTGTCACCGGGACTCCTGCTGCGTCGTGCGGCGGGTCTCGGCGTAGCGCTCGTACCGTTCGTAACGCTCCACGCGGCGTCGCTTGGCGCGCCTGAAGCGGCGGGCGACGAGGCGCGCGAGGTCGGCGGCGCCGACCATGCCGGCCTCGGGGCCGAGCTGGGCGCGCGCGATCCGCGCCTCGGGGCGGTAGCCACGGCCCGTGAGGTGCCGGCGGAAGGCCTCGCGGGCGGGACCGATCAGCAGGTCGTCGGCCGCGCTCACGCCGCCGCCGATGACGAAGCAGGAGGGGTCGAGAGCGGCGGCCAGGTTGGCGATGCCGACGCCGAGCCACTGACCGATGTCCTGGAGGAGCTCGATGCACATGGCGTCGCCCTCACGGGCCAGCTCGGTGATCATCGGGCCGGTGATGTCACCGATGTTGCCCTTGACGTGCTCGATGATGCCGTACGCCACCGGGGAGTCGGCGGCGGCGAGCTCGCGGGCCTCGCGGACCAGCGCGTTGCCCGAGCTGTACTGCTCCCAGCAGCCGCGGTTGCCGCACGGGCAGCGGTGGCCGCCGGGCACGACCTGCATATGGCCGAACTCTCCGGCGACCCCGAACTTGCCGCGCTTGACCTGGCCGTCCTCCAGGATCGCGCCGCCGATGCCGGTGCCGAGCGTGATCATCACGAGGTGGTCCTCGCCGCGGCCGGCGCCGAAACGCCACTCGGCCCAGGCGGCGGCGTTGGCGTCGTTGTCGACCAGGACGGGCACCGCGAGCCGCCCGGCGAGACGGTCGCGCAGCGGCTCGTTGCGCCAGGAGAGGTGGGGGGCGAACAGGATGCGGTTGCGCTCGGCGTCCACCCAGCCGGCCGCCCCGATGCCCACGGCGTGCACGTCGTGCCGGTCGGAAAGGTCCAGCACAAGCTCGACGATGGTGTCCTCGACGACCTTGGGGCTCTTGGACTTGTCCGGCGTCTCGGCGCGGACCTTCTCCAGGATGTTGCCGTCGGCGTCCACGACACCCGCCATCACCTTCGTGCCACCGATGTCGATGCCGACGGTGGGGACGCGGGGTGCCGTCAGATGGGAACGGCGCTCGCGCGTGCCCACGGTCCGCAGGACGGTGGCCCGCGCGGAGCCGATGGGGGTGCCCCCCGCGCGAGCGGAGCCGAGAGCTCGGGGCAGCGCGAGGTCGCGGTAGGTGCTCATCGCGTCGATTCTGCCCTACGCCGCACCGGGGCCGCACCGTGGAAGCGCCGTGACACATGTGACGTGTGGGCCGTCCGTGACCCGTCCCGGCCGGCCCGCGGAGCCGTCCGGGACCCGGTCCCGCGACCCTCACACGGCGCGGTTCTCCAGCTCGTGGCGCAGGTCGTCCAGCTCGCTCCCGCCCGCCATCTGGCGGGTCAGCTCGTCCAGTGTGATCCCGTCCCGGGTGTAGCTGCCCGACATCGCGCCGCGCTTCAGCAGGACGAAACGATCACCCACGAGATAGGCATGATGCGGATTGTGGGTGATGAACACAACACCCAGTCCGGCGTCCCTTGCGGCGGCCACATATTTGAGAACCACACCGGACTGCTTCACCCCGAGGGCGGCGGTGGGCTCGTCGAGTACGAGCACCTTGGCGCCGAAGTGGACGGCACGGGCGATCGCCACGCACTGGCGCTCGCCGCCGGAGAGGGTGCCGATCGGCTGGTCGACGTCACGCAGGTCGATGCCCATCCGCAGGAGTTCCGCGTGGGTCGTGCGCCGCATGTGGTCGACATCGAGGTGCTTGAACGGACCGAAGCCCTTGCGCGGCTCGGAGCCCAGGAAGAAGTTCCGCCAGACCGGCATCAGCGGGACGACGGCGAGGTCCTGGTAGACGGTGGCGATACCGCGGTCCAGGGCCTCGCGCGGGGACGACAGCCGGGTCTCCTCGCCCTCGATGCGCAGGGTGCCGCCGTCGTGCTGATGGCGGCCCGCGATGATCTTGATGAGGGTGGACTTGCCCGCGCCGTTGTCGCCGAGCACACAGGTGATCTCGCCCGCGTGGACCTCCAGCGAGACGCCTTCGAGGGCGCGGATGTTGCCGTAGTGCTTACTGACGTCGTCGAGCTCGACGAGCGCCGGTCGCCGCGCGGCGGGTTCCTCGGTCATGTCCGTCTCCGTCGTCACTTCGTGGCCTCCGCGCGCTTGCGGACCCAGTGGTTGAGCAGGGTCGCGAGGAGCAGCATCACGCCCAGGAAGAACTTGAACCAGTCCGGGTTCCACTCGGCGAAGACGATGCCCTTGCTGACCATTCCGAAGATCAGCGCGCCCACGGCCGCGCCGACCGCGGAGCCGTAGCCGCCGGTGATCAGGCAGCCCCCGATGACGGCCGCGATGATGTAGATCAGCTCGTTGCCGACGCCCTCGCCCGACTGCACGACGTCGAACGAGAACAGCAGATGCTGGCCGGAGATCCAGGCGCCGAAGGCGACGCCCATATAGAGGCCGATCTTGGTCTTGTCGACCGGGACGCCGACCGCGCGGGCCGCCTCCTCGCCGCCGCCGACGGCGTAGATCCAGTTGCCGACACGGGTGCGCAGCAGGATCCAGGTGGCCACGGCGACCAGGACCAGCCACCACAGGATGGTGATCTTGAAGTCGACACCGCCGATGGTGATCGTCGAGGCGAAGACGTCCTTGGCGGAGGAGAAACCCTCCATGTCGGAGATCGACTTGGTGGAGACCGTGCCGCTGATCAGCTTGGTGAAGCCGAGGTTCATGCCGGTCAGCATCAGGAACGTGCCGAGCGTGATGATGAAGCTCGGCGGGTCGGTACGGGTCAGCATCACGCCGTTGAAGACGCCGATCGCGAGGGTGGCGAGGAGCGAGACGAACACACCGACCCAGACGTTCGCCGTCATCTGGTAGCTGAACATCGACGAGATCAGCGCGGAGCTGGTCACCATGACGCCCGCGGACAGGTCGAACTCGCCGCCGATCATGAGCAGCGCGACCGGGACGGCCATGATGCCGATGGTCGACGCCGCGTACAGGATGGTGCTGAGGCTCGCGGCCCGTACGAAGCTGTCCGCGAAGACTGCGAAGAAGACGAAGACCGCGACCGCGCCGACCACCGAGCCGAGCTCGGGGCGGCTCAGCAGCCTGCGCAGGGGCGAGGTCTTCAGGAGACGTTCGTCGGTCCTGGGGCCGGGCGTGGGCGCGGGTGCCGTGGCGGTCATCGGGTCCCCCGGTCCGCGTACTGCTCCAGCTCGGACGCCTGGTCCTTGGTGATGATCTGCGGTCCGGTCAGGACGGGCTTGCCGCCGCCGAGGACGTCGGCGTTGTACTTGTAGAGCCACAGCAGGTCCACCGCCTCGTAGCCCTGGAGGTAGGGCTGCTGGTCGACTGCGAAGCCGAGAGTGCCGTTCTTGAGCTCGGCTGCGACCTTCGCGTTCAGGTCGAAGGTGTCGATCTCGGCCTTGCTGCCCGCGTCCTGCTTCGCCTTCACCGCGGTGTCCGCGAACGGCGCGCCGAGGGTGACGACCGAGTCGATCGACGTGTCGGCCTGGAGCTTCGAACCGATGGAGGACTGGACGTCGGGCATGTTGGTGCCCGTGACGTAGAGGTTCTCGACGGTCCCGTCGAAGGTCTTCTTGATACCGGCGCAGCGCTGCTCGTGTCCGACGTTGCCCTGCTCGTGCAGGACGCACAGGGCCTTCTTGCGGCCCCGCTTGTTCAGCTCGTCACCGACGGCCTCGCCGGCGATCGTCTCGTCCTGACCGATGTGGGTGAGCGCGCCGAAGGCCTTGGACTCCGCGGAGCCGGAGTTCACCGTGATCACCGGGATGCCGGCCTTGCGGGCGCGCGCGACCGCGGCCTTCATGGCGTCGGGCTTGGCCAGCGTGACGATGATGCCGTCGACCTTCTTGTCGACGGCCGTGTCCACGAGCTGGGCCTGCTGCTGGGCATCGTCGTCGTGCGAGTAGAGGAAGTTGATGTTGTCCTTGACGGCGGCCTGCTTGGCACCGTTCTGGACGATGTCCCAGAAGGTGTCGCCGTCGCCCGAGTGGGTGATCATCGCGAAGGTCCACCGGGGCGTGTTCACCGCGGCCCTGCCCTGGGCCGCCGCCGCTTTGCGGGCGTCCTCGGCTCGTTTTCCCCCGGTGCTGCTGCATCCAGCGAGGGAGACCGTCAGCGCCCCCGCCAGCGCGATGCCCACCCAGGTCCGTGTCCGTGCCACGAGGCCGTGCCCTTCTTGCCGTGCTCTTGGTGTGCCGGGGCGTGAGGACGCGCCCGGGGGCCCTCCTGCGGGCCCTTCGGGACCGGTGTCGTACCGGCCCAAACGACCAAGTATCGATCATTCGGATCATCCGCCCAAATCGCGGCCGGCGCGCGCAGTGCGCCGCGGCGGGACGGCGGGGCCGTCACAGCGCGGCGGAAACGCCGACACGGCGGGGCCGTCGGGACGGCGAACGAACGGGTCACGGCCGCACGACGAACGGCGGGATCAGGAGCACGGAGGCGGAGTGCGCGCGATTCAAGGCCGCACGACGAGCCGCGGGATCAGGAGGCAGAGAGTCGGAGTGCGCGCGATTCAAGGCCGTACGACGAGCTGCGGGATCAACAGACACGAAGAGCGCCCTGTTCACGGCCGCACGAAAGGCGGAGACGGAGGCGGAGGCGTCAGGACCGCACGAGGAGCTGGAACTCGAAGGAGTAGCGCGAGGCGCGGTAGATGTGGGTGCCGAACTCCACGGCGCGGCCGGTGTCGTCGAATGTGGTGCGCTGCATGGTGAGGACGGGGGTCCCGGCGGGCTCGCCGAGCCGCTCGCCCTCCTCGGCGCTGGCCGCGCGGGCCCCGACTGACTGACGGGCGCTGTGCAGGGTTATGCCCGCTCCGCGCATCAGCCGGTACAGCCCGGTGGCCTCCATCCGACCGCTGTCGAGCTCCAGCAGCTCGGGGGGCAGGTAGTTGCAGAGGTACGCCATCGGCTCACCGTGCGCGAGACGCAGCCGTTCGACGCGGTGGACCTCGCTGCCCTCGGCAACCCCGAGAGCGGCCGCCACCTCGGTGGACGCCGGTTCGACGGTGTTCACGACCACCTGAGTCGCCGGGCGCTGGCCCGCCGACTCCAGGTCGTCGTAGAGGCTGCTGAGCTCGAGCGGGCGCTTGACCTGGCTGTGCACGATCTGGGTGCCGACGCCTCGGCGCCGTACGAGCAGCCCTTTGTCGACGAGGGACTGGATGGCCTGGCGGACCGTGGGGCGGGACAGGCCGAGCCGCGCGGCGAGCTCGATCTCGTTGCCGAGCAGACTGCCCGGGGTCAGCATTCCGTGCTCGATGGCCGCCTCGAGCTGCTGCGCCAGCTGGAAGTACAGCGGGACCGGACTGGTGCGGTCGACGCCGAGTTGGAGCGACACGGTCGGATCCACGACTGGTTTGGCCACGGATCGAGCGTAGCCCCGGGAGATGTTGACGGGAAGTTGTGAGGTTCGATTGTCCGGACAAACCATTGACAGCACGACGGGTCGCGCAGCAGTTTGTTCCCATGCGCATCGGACTTATCGGAGCGGGACGTATCGGCACATTTCATGCGGCCACTCTCAGCCGCCACCGTGAGGTCGGCGGCTCCCTCATCGTCACGGACGCGGATCCCGTACGGGCCCAGCGGCTGGCGGACCGGCTGGGGGCGACGGCGGCACCGACCGTGAACGAGATCTTCACCTGGGGCGTGGACGCGGTGGTCATCACGGCAGCCACCTCGGCCCACGCCGAACTCATCGGCCGGGCCGCACGCTCCGGACTCCCGGTCTTCTGCGAGAAGCCCATAGCTCTCGACCTGGCGGGCACACTCGCCGCGCTCGCCGAGGTCGACGCCGCCGGAACGGTTCTGCAGATGGGCTTCCAGCGCCGCTTCGACGTGGGGTACACGGCCGCCCGCGAGGCGGTCCGCTCGGGCCGGCTCGGCCGGCTGCACACCGTACGCGCGATGACGTCGGACCAGTCGCCGCCGCCGGCCGGCTACCTCCCGCTCTCCGGCGGGCTCTACCGCGACTGCCTGATCCACGACTTCGACATGCTGCGCTGGGTCAGCGGCCGCGAGGTCGTCCAGGTGTACGCGACCGGCTCAGACGCCGGGCCCGCGATGTTCCGCGAGGCGAACGACATCGACACCGGCGCGGCCGTCCTCACCTTCGACGACGGGATGCTCGCGACGGCGACTGCCACCCGCTTGAACGGCGCCGGCTACGACGTCCGCATGGAGCTCTCCGGCGAACTGGACCAGATCGCCGTCGGTCTGGACGACCGCACGCCGATCGCCTCGACCGAGCCGGCCGGGCCGCCGCCCGCGGACAAGCCGTGGACGGGGTTCCTGGAACGCTTCGGCCCCGCGTACGAGGCCGAGCTCGCCGCGTTCGTCGAGGTGGTCCGCGGTGAGCGCGCCAACCCCTGCGACGGCCGCGAGGCACTGGAGGCGCTGCGCATCGCCGAGGCCTGCGAGGTGTCCCGACGCGAACGCCGCCCGGTCTCCCCGGCGGAGATCCCGGGCGGCAGGCTCTGAGGACCGCCCGGCGCCGACCGGGCGGGGGCACGCGGCCGAGCCCAAGGACAGCCGTGAAGCAGTCGGTCCGTCATCCCAGGAGCCGGACGGCGGGGGTCTCGCCGTCGACGCCGAGGAGCCGGTCGCAGTGCTTGCACGTCAGGCGGTGCGGCCGCACCAGGTTGGTCTGGATGCTGTCGGTGCCCGGCTCCTTCGCCTCCGGGCAGTGGTAGGCGAGGTGCAGCCGGACCCAGGGATGGCTGGTGGGCGCGGCGGCCTTCCTGCCGTCCCGGGTGTCGGTGAAGGGCGCCCACCAGAAGTCGACCAGCGCCCGGACCGCGAGCCGGTCCCGGCCGCTGGTCGTGTCGAACCCCGCGATCCTGGCGGCGGTGCGGTGGCTCTTGAATCCGCTGCGGCTGCCCGAGCACAGGGCCTGCTCGGCCCCGAGCTCGAACACCGTCGTCCGCCCGGTCCGCTCGCAGACGAAGCAGTCGAGACTGAACTCCAGCCGGGAGCGCCAGTAGAGCTGGTGGCTCTCCTCCCGGCCGGTCAGCTCCGCGGTGATCTCCGCCGTACGCAGCACGGGCAACGCTCCTCACGCGGCACCGGGCCGCTCACCAGCGCACCGGCATACGGCGCACGCCTCGCATCAGCATGCCGGGCAGCCAGCCGCTCGGCGGTCCCTCGGGCGCCAGGTCCGGGCACCGCTCCAGCAGGGAACGAAGGGCCACTTGGGCTTCGAGCCGGGCCAGCGGCGCGCCGAGACAGTAGTGGATACCGTGCCCGAAGGCGAGATGACCACGGGCCTCGCGCCGGAGGTCGAAGCGGTCGGGCGCCGGATAGCGCGCCTCGTCGCGATCGGCCGCGGTGAGGCAGATCATCACCTCTTCCCCTGCCGCGATCGCCGTGCCGCCGATGTCGAGCGGCTCGGCGGCACAGCGGAAGGTCGCGTTCTCCACCGGGCCGTCATGGCGCAGGGTCTCCTCGATGGTGCCGTCGAGCAACGTCATGTCGGCCCGCAGGGCGGCGAGTTGGCCGGGGTGGCCGAGCAGGGCCCGGACGACACCCGTGATGAGGTTGACCGTCGTCTCGTGTCCGGCGACGAGGAGCAGGAACGCCATGCCTCGCAACTCCCGCGCCGAGAGCCGGTCACCGTCCTCGGCGGTGGTGCGGACGAGACCGCTCAGCAGGTCGTCCGTGGGACCCGCGCAGCGCTTGTCCTCGATCAGATCGCCCAGATAGGCGGCCAGTTCGACGAAGGCCTTCTGCTCGCTCTCGGCGCTGGTGGGAGCCACCGTCTCCGTGGACAGCGCGCGGAACGCGGCCCGGTCCGGCGCGGGCACTCCGAGCAGCTCGCAGATGACGGTGAGCGGCAGCGGATAGGCGAACGACTCGACGAGGTCCGCGTGCCCGCGCGGAATCATCGCGTCGAGCAGTTCGTCGGTGATCTCCTGGATCCGTGGGCGCAGTGCGGCGACCCGCCGGCCGGTGAACTCGCCCGCGATCAGCGTCCGGAGGCGGGTGTGCTGCGGCGGGTCGGAGAGAAGCATGTGCTCGCCGATCAGCTCCTCGCCGTAGAAGACGAACCCCGCCGTGTTCGCGCTCTTGGCCAGCCGCGCGTCGGCGAGCGCGGCCCGCGCCTCCTCGTACCCCACGACGAGCCAGGTCTCATGCCTCTCGTCCGGCGGTGGCAGCCGCACCCGGTGCACAGGGCCGAGCGCGCGTAACTCGGCGTAGACCGGGTGCGGGTCCTCGGTGAATCCTGTTCTGTACTCCCCCAGGTCGATCACGATTCTCCCTCCCGTTACACCCTCAACGCGCGAGGATCCCGGTCAGTGCCCGTCCTCCTCCAGCAAGCCGGCGTCGTACGCCAGCAACGCGATCTGCACCCGGTTGTTGAGGCCGAGCTTGGCGAGAACCCGGGAGACATGCGTCTTGACCGTGGCGACGCTCATGAACAGTCCGGCGGCGATCTCCGCGTTCGAACGGCCCCGCCCGACCTCGACGGCCACCTCGCGCTCACGCTCGTTCAGTACGGCCGTCCGGGAACGGGCGTCCGCCCTGCGGGTGTCGAGGGCGGACCCGGCGGCGTGTTCCATCAACTGACGGGTGACGGCGGGCGACAGAACCGGGTCCCCGGCCGCGACCCGGCGTACCGCCGCCAGGATCTCCGCGGGCGGTGTGTCCTTGAGAACGAACCCGGCCGCACCCGCGCGCAGCGCCCGCAGCACCTGCTCGTCGGCGTGAAAGGTCGTCAGGACCACGACCTGTGGGGCCTTCTCCCGCCCCCGCAGCCGCTCGGTGGCGCTCAGCCCGTCGACGCCCGGCATCCTGATGTCCATCAGAACGACGTCGGGCCGGGTGCGGTCGACGAGTTCCTCCACCTCACCACCGTCGGCGGCCTCACCGACGATCTCGACATCCCCGGCACCCCCCAACATGAGGCCCAACCCCGCCCGCACCAACGGATCATCGTCGACGAGCACCAGCCGAATCACAGTCATGCCACCACCCAACCAGCTCCCCCACCCTTCTTCGCCCCCTCCGCCCCTGCCCTTCCCACCCTGAGGCTCCACCCCAGCCCCCGCCCCTCAAACGCCGGAGGGGCTGAAATTTCCCCGGCCGGGACTGAAATCCGCATGCACGCGAGCCACCACGCAGCGGCACCCGGCGACGGACGGAAGGGGACGTGCCGGTACATCAAATGCCCGCAGTCCGGACGGATCATCACCCACGCCCACTTCGAAACACCGCCGGGATCCGTCCGGATGCGGGCGGATGTACCGGCGCGGCCCCGACCCACCCACCGGACCGGAACCGGCGACGCCGGCGCGAGCGAACCCGCACGAGCGCCTGCCTACGGCCGCCCCCAGGGCAACCAGGCCCGAACCCGAAACCCCCCACCCCCCAGCACCCCGTGCTCCAGCCGCCCACCCGCCAGCGTCGCCCGCTCCGTCAGCCCGATCAGCCCCTGCCCGGACCCCGGGACCTTGGGCACCGGCCCCGGCGGCGCGGGATTGGCGACGGTCACGGTCAGACCGTCGCCGGCCGCGCCCCGCACCGTCACCGTGACCTCCGCCCCCGGGGCGTGCTTGCGCGCGTTCGTCAGCCCCTCCTGGGCGATGCGGTACGCGGTACGGCCCACGGACGCGGGCACGGCGGCCGGGTCGGCGACCAGGTTGTCGAGGACGACCTTCGCGCCCGCGGAGCGTGACTCGGCGACCAGACCGTCGAGCGCGGCGAGCGTCGGCTGCGGCCGCCCCGCCTCGTCGGAGTCCCCGGCCCGCAGCACCCCGATGATCTCGCGCAGATCCTGCAAGGCCTCGTGCGCGCTCTCCCGGATCACACCGGCGGCCCTGGCGACCTCCTCCAGAGGAGCGTCGGGCCGGAATTCCAGCGCCCCCGCGTGCACGCTCAGCAGCGTGAGCCGGTGCGCGAGCACGTCGTGCATCTCTCGCGCGATCGCCTCCCGGGCGAGTCGCTGCGCCTGCCCGGCCCGAAGCACCGCCTCGGTCTCGGCCCGCCGCGCACGGTCCCGCAGACTCAGCATGAGCTGGCGTTTGGACCGTACGAACATGCCCCAGCCGACCACCGCGGAGGTGAGCAGCGCGGTGACGGCGAGGGCGGCGAGATAGGGCAGATCGGGGTCGGGCCGCACCCAGAAGAACGCCGGGAGCAGAGCGATCTGGACGCCGGCGACACAGGCGACGTACCGGAGGGGCCGGTGCACGGCCAGGGTGAAGAGGGCGACGAGTCCCGCACCGCCCGCCGTGTTCGAGACGAGCCCGACCGGGATCATGGCGACGGCGAAGCCCAGCGGCCACCGCCGGCGCAGCCAGACCGCCGCACAGGCCAGCGCACCGAGCGCCTGGTCTGCGACGGCGTAGGCGTGCGAAATGTTCGGGTCGTCGTTCACCTTGTTCGCGGCGGCGAGCCCGATGGCGACTGCCAGCAGGAAGCAGCCGAGGTCGACGGCCCAGTCGCGCAGGGTGCGCCGGGGCCGTCCGGAGGAGCCCGCACGGTCGGCGTCGGGGTCGAGTTCAGCGGCCACCGCCGACGGCAGCAGCCAGCGCCGGGCGGGCAGCACCGGCGCTCGGACGTCATGCGGCTCAGGCGCCGGCTTGTCACCACTCACGGTCGACAAATCTACGCAGCGGGCCCGGCCGCCACCTCTCCGCGAGAGCGGCCGACGACCAAAGTCGGACGGATTCAGACTTTCGTCCGGCCGAGGGCCGTGGCCCGGCAACTTCGGTCGGACATGCCTCGCCCCGCGGCCGGTGCGCCTGGGGGGAGCCGCGGGGCGAGGGTCGTGCCGTGATGGTGAAGCACGTACTGGAGGCGCCCGGTCCTGCCGCCCTCGTTCAGGGCGCCATCGGGTGAACGGTGACCGGACGCCCGGAAGCCCGGATCAGCAGCCGAAGTTGATCAGCTTGAACGTGACGTAGTGGTCGGAGGTGTAGTAGTCCTCCAGGGTCTTCTTGCCGGTCACGATGCGACGGGCGCCACGCGTCGAGGAGCCGGGCGTGATGACCGTGTACTCGTGGTAGTACCCGGTGGACTGGGAGGGCAGGACACCCTCCCGGTTCTGGAAGACGGCCCCGTCCTGCGAGTACGGGAAGGGGCCTCCCGAGTCGATCAGGTCGAGCGTGTCGTACGCCTGGGAGGGCAGCGCGCCGTAACAGATGCTGCCGACGGAGGCGGTCGCCGCGTTGGCCGGAGCCACGGCGGTGCCGCCGACGAGCAGGGCGGACATGAGGGCCACGAGGGCGCCGATGCGGGTGGTTCGTGGGGGGAATCTCATGGACCTAGAATGACGCGCGTAGACCCTGACATGTCAATGTCAAGAAACCGATTTCTCTCGTCAAGTCCCATGAATTTTCCGGGAGTTAACTTGCCGCACGGCGTCCTCACGCGCCCCCGGCAACCCCTATCGACCCCACCCACCAGGCCCGTCGCCCCCTCCCGTCGGACACCGAACGCGCCGCCGGACGGAAGGGAGGGACACGGACTCGGGCTCGGCTAGTAGCTTCCGTAGGTGGGGCTGCCTTCACGCTCGTACGTGTTGATCGCGACGCCCGCGCCGGTGATCGTTCCGCCGGTGCGCCGGAACGCGGTGGGGGCGGCGCCCTCGGCGAAGAGACGGCGGCCCCTGCCGAGCACCACGGGGAAGGTCATCAGGTGCAGGGTGTCGATCATCCCGAGCGCGAACAGGGACTGGGCGAGGACGGCGCTGCCGTGGATCTGGAGCTCGCCCTCGGTGCGCTCCTTGAGGGCCGTGACCTCCTTGCCGAGGTCGCCGGTGATCACCGTCGTGCCCTCCCAGGCCGGCTCCGCGAGAGTCGAGGAGGCGACGTACTTGGGCAGTGCGTTCAGCTTGGAGGCGATCGGGTCGGCCGGGTCGGTCATCTTCGGCCAGTAGCCCGCGAAGATCTCGTACGTGCGCCTGCCCAGCAGGAACGCGTCCACGCGGGAGAAGTTGTCGACGACGAAGTTCCCGAAGTCCTCGTCGCCGAAGGGAACGCTCCAGCCGCCCTGATCGAAGCCGCCGCTTCGGTCCTCCTCGGGGCCGCCCGGCGCCTGGTGGACTCCGTCGATGCTGACGAACGCGGTGAGGGTGAGCTTGCCCATGACGGTGCCTGCTTCCTTACGGTGGGGTCTGCTGCCATCAGGACAGACCCCACCGGCACCCGCAACTCATCGGTCCACGACGAAGCAACCCCGCGTTCTTCGACGGGTCCCACGACCCGCACACCGGCGAGTCACCCAACGTCGGTCGAGAACAGCCCGCCCGTCGGGCCCTGCTTGTCGCCGCCCTGGGCCTTTCTCAGGGCGTTGGCGAGGCTCTCGATGGTGAGGGACTGAAGGATCACCCGTCCGTTGCCCTCCAGAGTGGCCAGCGACAGGCCCTCGCCGCCGAAGACCGCGTTCATCAGCCCCTGCCGGTTGAGGCCGCCGATACGCTGGACGCCGTACTGGATGCCCTCCTCGAAGGCGACCACACAGCCCGTGTCGACCTCGATGCGGCCGCCGAAGTCGGCGGGGTTCAGGTCGATGAAGTTGCCCGCACCGGCGATGATCACCGTGCCGTGGCCGGTGAACTTCTCCAGGACGAATCCCTCGCCGCCGCTGCGCCCGGTCCGGCCGCCCTGGAAGGCGATGCCGAACTGCACGGTCGACTCGGCAGCCACGAAGGCGTCCTTCTCGGCGAACCACGCGCGGGTGCCGTCGAGCTCCAGGGCGCGCATCTCGCCGGGCAGCACGCCCGCGAAGCCGACAGTGCCCTCGCCGCCCGTGGACGTGAAGTACTGGAAGGCCAGCGACTCGCCCGCGAGGGCGCGCTGGCCCGCCTGCATGGCGGTGCCCACGGCCTGGCGGAGCATGCCGCCCATGCCGCCTCCGCCGCCCTGCTGCCCGCCGCCACCGCTGCCCGACGGCCCGGAGAGACGCGTCTCCATGGTCACGTTGGTCGTCTTGAACAGGAACTTTCCCGCTTCGCAGTACACGGTCTGGCCGAGGCTCAGGTTGACGACCGCCATCTGCATGGCGTTGCCGACGATTTCTTGCTGAAGGGTCACGCCGGAAGAACGCGGGAGGCGGAGCAAAGAGTTCCGGCCGACCGGGTGAGGCGCGGCCGCGCTCCCTCACAGCCCGGCCGGCCCCGGGTTCCCGTATGCCCTGCTGCTCGCCGTCCTGGTCCGCGTGCCGGACGCCGGCTCTGGCCCTGGCTCCGGCTCCGGCTCCGGCTCCGGCTCCGGTAGAGCCTGTCGGCGCCCGGGCCGCCGGAGAGCGTGTGCGTGCCGATCGGAGCCCTGCTCCCGCCTGTTCGGGCTGTGCGCCGCCCGACACCGGAGATCGCTACGATGCGCCGGGGCCGCGCCCCGGGAGGCGCGGAAACGTTTTCCAGAGGGGGATACCTGTGTTCGTGCTGTCCATCCTGTTGCTCATAGCCGCGGTGGTGCTCGTTGTCGTCGGCCGCGGCCGAACTCCCGCGGGCCGCTGGAGGCTCGGGGCGGCGCTCAGCGCCATGGCGGGCCTGCTGGCAGGCGCCTTCGCCTGCGTCCATGTCGTGAGTGCCTCCGAGGTCGGCGTGCCGGTGACCTTCGGCAAGATCGGCACGCCGCTGGTCTCGGGCATGCACTTCAAGTCACCGTTCACCGACGTCACGTCCTTCTCCACCCGCCCGGTGGACCTCGACCTCAACGGCAAGGACGTGGTGGAGGTCCGCTCCGCTCAGGGCGGTGTGCTCTATGCGGACGTCACCATCAAGTGGGCCGTGGCACCGGCCAAGGCGGTCGCGCTGTACCGGCTGGCGGGCAGCGAGGAATCCGTGGGGGAGCGACTGGTGTTGCCCGACAGCCGCGAGATCATCCGCAACGTCTTCGCGAAGCACACCAGCGAGGAGGGTTACGCGTCCGCCCGCGAGCAGATCAGCTCGGAGATCGCCGGCCTCGTCAAGGAGCGACTGGCACCGCGCGGCATCGACGTCACTTCCGTCAACCTGCGCAATGTGAGGCCGTCGGCGAAGTTGCAGGACCAGATCGACAAGAAGATCCAGCAGGAGCAGGCCACCGAGCGGGCCACCGAGGCCGCGCGCACGGCCAAGGCGGAGGCGGAGCGCAAGCGGATCGAGGCGGAGGGCATCGCCCGCGCCAACAAGATCATCGAGGGGTCGCTGAGCGACAAGGTGCTGTACAACCAGTGCCTTGAGGCGTACAAGGAGGCCGCGAAGGCCAACCCGGTGTACGCGGTGCCGTGCGGTACGGACTCGAACGGCACGCCGGTCATCGTGGACAACAGGAAGAGCTGAGGCCGCCCGTGCGGCGAGGCGGGTGGGGCTCCACCCGCCTCCTGGCGAACTCGGTGTCCGTTCGCCGCCAGCGTCCGGACCGGGCGGGCGCTGGGATGGGGGCATGACTTCTCAGGGAACCATGAACGGCAAGGTGGCCCTCGTGACCGGCGGCAGCCGGGGCATCGGGGCCGCGACGGCGTTGCGGCTGGCCCGCGAGGGCGCGGACGTGGCCGTCACCTACGTGAGCGGCAAGGAGGCCGCGGAGGACGTCGTACGGGGTGTCGAGGCGCTCGGGCGCAGGGGGCTCGCCCTGTGCGCGGACTCCGGTGACTCGGCCGAGGCCGGTGCGGTGGCCGACCGGGTCGTCGCGGAGTTCGGCCGGCTCGACGTGCTCGTCAACAACGCGGGGCTGGGTGTGCTGGGGCCGCTGGAAGCGCTGTCCCTCGCGGACGTCGACCATGTGCTCGACGTGAATGTCCGGGGCGTCTTCCTGGCCTCCCGGTCGGCGGCGCCGCACCTCGGGGACGGCGGCCGGATCATCACGATCGGCAGCTGCATGACCCAGCGAGTACCCGGTGCCGGCGGGACGCTCTACGCGATGAGCAAGTCCGCGCTGATCGGCCTGACCAAGGCGCTCGCGCGCGAACTGGGCGAACGCGGGATCACCGCCAACATCGTCCATCCCGGTCCCGTCGACACGGACATGAATCCGGCGGACGGCCCGTACGCCCCGGGCCAGAGCGCGATGACAGCGGCGGGCCGCTTCGGCACCGCCGAGGAGGTCGCGTCCATGGTCGCGTATCTGGCGGGGAGCGAGGCCTCGTACGTGACGGGCGCGGAGTTCGCGGTGGACGGAGGCCACGCGGCGTGACAGTGCGCAGGGGGCGGCGGCGAGGCCTGCTCGCGACAGCGTGCAGGGGGCGGCGGCGAGCCCGGTCGCGACAGTGCGCAAGGGGCCGCGGCGAGGCCGCCCCCTGCGCGGGCCTGGCCGGAGACACGCCGACCGGCCAGGGTCCGGGCCGCTCGCATCCGGGCCACTCGCATCCGGACCATTCAGGTCCCATGGCCTCGGACCCGGACCGCCCGGACCCACTCGGACCGCTCGGACCCGCTCGGAGCCGAGCGGCCCAGCCGCGGCCGACCCGAACTCGGAGGTTCTCAGCCGCCCAGTTCCTGATGTCGTGCCGTCAGGCTCGACGCCCCCTCCTCCGTCAGGGAGCCGAACAGGCGCAGGCGGGAGATTCCGCCGTCCGGGAAGATGTCCACGCGCGCGTGGGTGGCGACGGTGGGTGCGGGGAGGGTGAAGCGGTGGTTGGTGTCGGGCTGGAGGCGGGTGCGGGGCAGGATCTCGGTCCACTCCCCCGCGTCTCCCTCGTCGCCGTTCCGCACCGACACCGAGGCCCATCCGGCGCTGTTGCCCTTCAGGTACGCCGTGTCGATCTCGACGGCGCGGAGCTCGGACTGGGCGGCGAGGCGGTAGCGGATCCAGTCGTTGCCGTTGTCGCGGCGACGGCGCGTCTCCCAGCCGTCGTCCATCTTGCGCGAACGCCCCGGCTGGATGGTGTTGGTGGCGGGTGAGTAGAAGCGGTCGGAGGCGTCCTCGACCTGCCCGCCGTTCTCCAGGGCGACCACGTCGAAGGTGCCGAGGGCGGACAGCCAGCGCGGGTCGGGCACGACCTCGCCGTGGACACGCAGCCGCGCGATGCCCCCGTCGGGGTGCTGGTTGACGCGCAGGTGGGTGAAGCGCTGCTCCACGGAAACGGCGAATCCGTTGGCCGCGTGACCGCCGACCGGTGTGCGCGGCACCAGGGTGGTCCACTTCACCTCGTCCGCGAGCAGTTCCTCGGGCGAGGGCGAACCCGGGACCGATACGCCCTCGACGGACACCGCCTGCGGATAGTTGCCGCGGAAGTGGGCGGTGTCGACGACGATCCCGCGGATCACCCCGGGAGCGCCGAGGCGTACGAGGGCCCAGTCGTGGTCCTCGGCCGTCGGCCACGGGTGCTCGGCCGAGACGCCGCGGCGGCGCCGGGTCTCCCACCCGTCCATGATCTTGCCCTTGTGACCGAAGAGCTCGGGGTCGAACTCCGCAGCCCCGGCCAGCAGAAGGTTCTCGCGCTCGGCGAAGAATTCGTCGTTGGCGGCGATGACACCCGCGCCGAGCTGCCGGTCCGCCAGATTGGCGTACCGGGCGAAGGGCAAGTCGGCGGTGCGGTAGTCCGCGTACGGGTCCCCGCCTCCGTAGGGGTTCGCGTCTCCGGTGAAGGTGGCCGGAACGGTTGGGTGCTGCGCCGTCACGATGATCGATCTGCCTTTCGGGGGTCGGCCGTTGCGGTTACGGATACGGATGGACTTGGCGAGGGGGGAAGCGGGTCCGGGGTGCCGGGCCGCGACCGGAGTGCGGAAGGCCGAGGCGCCCGCGTGATCGGGTCACGGACTACGTTCGCCGGGTGAGGAGTTGTCCCCTGGGCTCGGTGAACCGGCCCTCGGTGGCGATGCGTTCGCCGCGCAGCCAGGTCGATCTCACGACACCGCTGAGGGTCCTGCCCGCGTAGGCAGTCACCCGGTTGCGGTGCTGGAGCTCGGCGGGGTCGACGGTGAAGGTCTCGTCGGGGGCGAACACCGCGAAGTCCGCGTCGCGACCCACCGTGATGGCACCCTTGCGGTCGTCCAGACCGACGAGTCGTGCCGTGCCGGAGGACATCCAGCGGACCACGTCCTCCAGGCCGTGGCCACGCCTGCGGGCCTCTGTCCAGACGGCGGAGAGGCTCAACTGGAGGCCGGAGATGCCACCCCACGCGGTCGCGAAGTCGTCCGTCTTGAGGTCCGCGGTCGACGGCGAGTGGTCGGTGACCACGCAGTCGATCGTGCCGTCGGCCAGCGCCTGCCACAGCAGGTCCTGGTTGGCGGCCTCGCGGATGGGCGGGCAGCACTTGAACTCGCTCGCGCCGTCCGGGACTTCCTCGGCGGTCAGGGTGAGGTAGTGCGGGCAGGTCTCCACGGTGAGCCGGACCCCGTCCGCCTTGGCGGCGGCGATGAGCGGGAGCGCGTCGCTCGACGACAGATGCAGTACGTGCACCCGCGCGTCGAGGCGCTTGGCCTGGGCGACGAGGCTCTCGATGGCGGTGTCCTCGGCGTCACGGGGGCGCGAGGCGAGGAAATCGGCGTACTTGGGGCCGCCCTTCTGCGGGGCCGCGGCCAAGTGGTGCGGGTCCTCGGCGTGCACGATCAGCAGGCCGCCGAAACCGGCGATCTCCGCGAGGGAACGGGCGAGTTGCTCCTGGTCGAGCTCGGGGAACTCCTCGACCCCGGACGGCGACAGGAAGGCCTTGAACCCGAAGACACCGGCGTCGTACAGGGGTCGCAGGTCCCCGACGTTGCCGGGCAGCGCGCCGCCCCAGAAGCCGACGTCGATGTGCGCCTTGGAGCGGGCGACGTCCTTCTTCGTACGGAGGTTGCCGACCGTCGTCGTCGGCGGGAGGGAGTTGAGCGGCATGTCGATCAGCGTGGTGATGCCACCGGCGGCCGCGGCGCGTGTCGCGGTCCAGAACCCCTCCCACTCGGTGCGGCCGGGGTCGTTCACATGGACGTGGGTGTCGACGAGGCCGGGCATCAGGACGTCGTCACCGAAGTCCCGCGACCGGGCTCCGGGCGGCACCTCGGCGTCGTACGGCAGCACGGCCGTGATCTTCCCCGCGGCGACCGCGACCGAAGCGGCGCGCGTCCCTTCGGGAGTGATGACGCGCGTCGAGCGCAGCACCAGTTCGGCTTCGGACACCCGGACCCCTCTCTCCGCCGCTGTCGGCTCCCGTTGCCGCCGGGTTGCTCCCGCGTAACGGAATTCAACTTTCTGTTGAAGAAGTCTTCACTCCGACCCCCGCGCCGTCAAGGGGTCCTCGCTCCACCCTCCCCCGACCCGGCCCGCATCCGCCTCCGGCGGGCCCGGGTCGGCCCGGCCGCAGAGGCTTCCGTGCAAACTTCCGTACAGTGGAATCACACTTCCGGAATGCAGAATGCAGTTGTACCCTACCCGGCAGTCGATCGACTGCCGGGTAGGCTGCGTCTCTGCCCGCCCCCGCCGCCGCCCCCTTCGAGACTCTTCGGGTCACCCCGCTCGATTCCGCGCCCCGAAAGGACCGCCGCCGTGCCGCCGTCCAGCGCCAGCACCACCGACGCCCGATCACCCGCTCCCAGTGGCGGCGTCCAGTCCCTCGAGCGCGCTTTCGATCTGCTGGAGCGCATGGCGGACGCCGGGGGCGAGGTCGGTCTGAGCGAGCTCTCCGCGAGCAGCGGCCTGCCGCTGCCCACCATTCACCGGCTGATGCGCACCCTCGTGGCCTGCGGATACGTACGGCAGCAGGCCAACCGCCGGTACGCGCTCGGCCCCCGTCTGATCCGGCTGGGCGAGTCCGCCTCGCGGCTGCTCGGCACCTGGGCCCGCCCTTATCTGGCGCGTCTGGTGGAGGAGACCGGCGAGACCGCGAACATGGCGCTGCTCGACGGGGACGAGATCGTCTACGTGGCCCAGGTGCCGTCCAAGCACTCGATGCGCATGTTCACCGAGGTGGGCCGCCGGGTGCTGCCGCACTCCACGGGTGTCGGCAAGGCTCTGCTCGCCCACACCCCGGACGACGAGGTCCGCGCGCTGCTCTCCCGTACGGGAATGCCCGCCGCGACGGAGAAGACGATCACCACACCTGACGGCTTCCTCGCCGCGCTCGCCGAGGTGCGCCGGACCGGCTACGCGGTCGACGACAACGAGCAGGAGATCGGCGTCCGCTGTCTGGCCGTCTCCGTGCCCGACTCCCCGACCGCCGCCGCGATCTCGATCTCCGGCCCCGCAGGCCGGGTCACCGAGGCCGCCACCGACAAGATCGTTCCGGTGCTCCAGCAGGTCGCGGCCGAGCTGTCGGAGGCCCTGGCCAGCTCGGGTCCGGGCGCCGGCTGAACCGGGCGCCGGCTTGACCGGTTACGGACTCAACCGGGTGCTCCCCGTGTCCGCGGGCACGGGGAGCACCCGCGGACTGTCTCAGGAGACGGGGAGCACCCGCGGACTGTGCCCGAGGGGACGGGGAGCACCCGCAGGCCGTGTCCGGGGGCATGGCAAGCGGGAGGCCGCTCGCCGTCGTAGCGGTCGAGGGCGGCTGAGCCCTCACCCGCCGGGATCATTCCGCCCCGACCGCCGCCGTGGGTGCCGCCAGGCGTCCGTCCGTCATCTCGCGCACCGCGTCCGCCTCGCCGAGGCGGGCGCGGTCGTGCGTCACGAGGACGGTCGCCGTGGCGCGTTCACGTGTGAGCCGGAGCAGCAGGTCGAGCACCGCCGAGCCGCGTTCGTGGTCGAGTGCGCTGGTCGGCTCGTCGACCAGGAGCACCGACGGCTCGTTGACCAGCGCACGGGCGATGTTCACGCGCTGCCGCTGGCCGCCGGACAGTTGATGGGGGCGCCGGTGTGCCAGGTCGCCGAGTCCGACCGCGCCCAGCAACTCCTGCGCGCGCCGGGTCACTTGACGCCGCCCGTCCAGGTGGCCCATCACCTGGAGCTGCTCCAGCGCGGTCAGTGAGGGCAGCAGGTTCGGCTGCTGGAACACGATGCCGATCTCGCGCCGCCGCAGGACGGCCCGCTCGGCGGCCGTCAGCGCCCCCGTCTCCGTACCCCCGACGAGGACGCGTCCGTGGTCCGGAGAGACCAGGGTCGCCGCGACCGCGAGAAGGCTGGACTTGCCTGAGCCGGAGGGACCCACGACGGCCGTCATCGTTCCGGCGGGCACCTGGAGGCCGACACCGTCCAGGGCGGTCAGCCGGCCGTCGCCGTCGGGGTAGGTGAGGGTGATGTCCTCGAGGGTCAGGCTCATGAGGGGATTTCCTGGTCTCATCGGGCGCTCGCCAGCGCGGTCAGGGGGTCGACTGCGGTGATCCGGCGGACGGACAGACCCGCGCCGAGCGCCCCGAGAGCGATCGTGACGGCGGCGGGTCCGAGCACGGTCGCGGCGTCCAGGGCGAACGGCACGTCGCCGCCCCGCACCAGCGCGCCCGCTCCGGCGGCGAGCCCGGTCCCGAGCAGTGTCCCGGCGGCGAGCATGACCACCGCCTGGCCGAGCGCGTCGCGCAGCAGATACGGCGTGGAGGCGCCCAGCGCCTTCAGGACCGCGATGTCGGGCGACCGCTGGATCGTCCAGACCGTGAAGAACGCCCCGGTGACGAGGGCCGAGATCACGAAGAGGAAGCCGCGCATGAGCTGGAGGGAGCCGTTCTCGGCCCGGTAGGAGCCGATGGCGGTGAGGGCGTCGCCCCTGGTGAAGGTCTTCGTGCCGGCGGCACGGTCGGCCGCACGCAGGTCGGCGCCGTGGGTGCGCAGGGCGATCACCGTCGCCGTACCGGAGAAGGCGGTCCATACGACCGGGGTGTGGCTGTACGAGGCTTGGCCGGCCACGGCCGCGACGGTCAGCTCGGCGCCACCGAGCCGTACCCGGTCCCCGGGTGTCACACCGAGCGCGGCGGCGGCCTTCTCGGAGAGCACGGCACGGCCGGGCGCGACCCCCGCCGGGGCGATGCCCGAGCCGGGTCGCACGGCGAACGAGGACACCGCGGCCGTCCGGTCGCCGGCGGCCGCGTTCAGGGTGCGGACGCCGATCGGCTCGGCCGAGGTGACGCCGGGTCTGCCAGCCCAGGTCTCCCGGGCGCGAGGCGGCATCCGCGCGCCGGTGAAGGACACCGGCTGCCCCGCGGGTGGCGCGGCGAAGGCCAGGTGGTCGGCGGGCAGTGCCGTGACCGCCGAGGTGTTCTCCTCGGCGAGCCCGGCGGTCAGCCCGGACAGCAGCCCCACGAGCAGGGTGATCAGTACGACCACGGCTCCCATCAGGGCGAACCGCCCCTTGGCGAAACGTAGATCTCTCCATGCGACGAACATGCCTCGACCCTGCCGCCCGGACCGGGTCCGGGGCATCGCCCGCCCGCATGCTTCCCGGCCGGCGAAGGAAGCGGCCCTCGGCAGACGAAGGAGCGGCCCTTCGCCGGCGAAGGAAGCGGCTCTCTTTCAACCTTTCGGTTGACCGGGGTCCGTCCTGCCCCGCCTACCCTGGAACGACCATGAATGTCCGTCGCCACTCCCCCGTCGTCGCCGTCCTGCGGCTGTGTCTGTACGCCCTGCTCGCGGGCCTTCTCCTGCTGGCCGCCGTCCGTTCCGGTGACACCGGGCACCCGACCGCGGTCGTCCTGTCGGTCCTCGTGACGGGCGCGGTGCTCGTCGCGGGTGCGGTCTCCCCCGCGGTGCACCGCTCACGGCGTGCGGCCGTGCTGTGGGTGGCCGCGCTCAGCGCCAGCTGGCTCGCGCTGGTCACGCTCTCACCGGACGGGCTGTGGGTGGCGTTCCCGCTCTACTTCCTGCAACTGCACCTGCTGCCGGTGCGCTGGAGCCTGCCCGCGGTCGCCCTGACCGCCGGGGCGGCGGTCGCGAGCTTCGTGGCGCACGGTGCGCCCCTCACCCCGGGCGCGTTCATCGGGCCGCTGCTGGGGGCGGGGGTCGCGGTCGCCACGGTGCTCGGGTACGAGGCGCTGTACCGGGAGAGCGAGCGGCGCCGGGAGCTGATCGAGGAACTCATCGCCACCCGCGCCGAGCTGGCCGAGGCCGAACGCGCCGCGGGTACGCTCGCCGAGCGGGAGCGGCTCGCCCGCGAGATCCACGACACCCTCGCCCAGGGCCTGTCCAGCATCCAGCTCCTGATGCGGGCCGCCCAGCGTCTGCTGCCCGCGGACTCCCCGGCCGCCCCGCATCTGGAGCAGGCCCGGGCGACCGCGCAGGACAACCTCGCCGAGGCCCGTCGTTTCGTCCGCGCGCTCACCCCGCCCGATCTGGAACACGGCTCACTGGCCGCCGCGCTGGAGCGGCTGTGCCGGTCGGCCGCCGTGGACGCGCCGAAGGTCCGCTTCTCGGTGAGCGGCCCGCCCGCCGGGCTTCCGACGCCGTACGAGGTGGCCCTGCTGCGGATCGCGCAGTCGGCGCTCGGCAACACGCTGCGCCACGCGCACGCCGATCGCGTGGAGATCACGCTCAGCTTCATGGACACCTCGGTCGCGCTGGACGTGGTGGACGACGGTGCCGGCTTCGCCCCCGGCGGGGTGCAACCGGACGAGGGGCGCCCGGACGGGGACGGCAAGGACGGCGGCTTCGGGCTTCCCGCGATGCGTTCGCGCGCACGGTCGCTGGGCGGGACGTTCACCGTGGAGTCGGCGCCCGGACAGGGCACGGCGGTGGCGGTCACGCTGCCGCTCCCCGGCACCGGAGAGCCGCCCGGGCCGGCCTCCACGACAACCTCCACGGGCGTGTCCATGACAATCTCCACGGCCCGCACCGACGGCGCCGGGACCGAACAACCCGCACCCACCGCGGGGAGCCGGGCATGACCGTCCGCCTGCTGCTCGCGGACGACCACCCGGTCGTCCGCGCGGGACTGCGCGCGGTGCTGTCCGCGGAGCCCGACTTCGAGATCGTCGCGGAGGCGCCGACGGCGGAGGCCGCGGTGGAGCGTGCCGGGGCCGGCGGTGTGGACGTCGTCCTCATGGACCTCCAGTTCGGCGCCGGGATGCACGGGGCGCAGGCCACGGCCGCGATCACGGCGCGTCCCGGCGCACCCCGGGTCCTCGTCCTGACCACGTACGACACCGACGCGGACATCCTCGCCGCGGTCGAGGCGGGCGCCTGTGGCTACCTCCTCAAGGACGCCCCTCCGGAGGAGCTCTCCGCTGCCGTGCGCACCGCAGCGTCCGGTCACTCGGCGCTCGCCCCGAGGGTCGCCGACCGGCTCATGGACCGCATGCGCACCCCCGCCGCCGCCCTCAGCCGCCGCGAACTGGAGGTCCTCGAACTGGTCAAGGACGGGCTCTCGAACCAGCGGATCAGCAAGGAGCTGTTCCTGAGCCAGGCGACCGTGAAGTCCCATCTGGTGCACATCTACGCGAAGTTGGGTGTGGACTCCCGCACCTCGGCCGTGGCCGCGGCCACCGAGCGGGGTGTCATCCGCAGGGGGCGGTAGGGGTGTCGTCGACGCCGTGGACCGGTCCGGTCAGGTCCGGACCGGAGCGGAGCGGCTTGGACCGGTCCGGAGCGGGAGAGCGGTCGGCCGTGCCGCGGGCGCCCGTCGCGGTCAGTGTCGGCTTCGGTGCGGGGGGTCCCCGAAGAGTTCGACGGCGGTTCGGACGTCCGCGAGGCGGGTCGCCAGGGCGCTCACCGAGCCGATCGCACCCGCGACCAGGAGGAGCGAGCGGCGCAGCCGGGGGATCTCCGGGATGCCTCCGGCGGCCATCGCGGCGAGGGACGCGAGCTCGTCCTCGGCGATACCCCGGTCGGCGAACTCGACCGGATGCACGGCGAGTTCACGGCGCAGCCGGGCGACGGCGGTACGCAGTTCCGCCACCCTCGGATCCTCGTCGCTGCCCGTCACCGGTCTCTGCCCCAAGCTCCGCAGCACAGCTCTCCCCCTCGCGCGCCGTTATGCGTCGGTCCCGCCCATGTCGGCTCCAGATCCCCGTGGCGGTGGTCGGGCGCCGGGGGACGCGGGCCAGTAAACGCCACCCGGTGCGCCGGGCGCCACTGCGCGGACCGAAATTCAGCCCTCGGACACCAGGGTGACGGCCCGGGTTCCGGGGCGCGCTCCGGCCCGGTCGGGTATGCAGGGGACATGACGGAGAACAAGGGCGAGGTGGCGGGGCTGGTGCTGGCGGCCGGAGGCGGACGGCGCCTCGGGGGCCGCCCCAAGGCACTCCTGTCCCACCGGGGGCGGCCGCTGGTCGAACACGCGGTGCGGACGCTGCGCGCGGGCGGCTGCACCCGTGTCCATGTCGTCCTCGGCGCGCGGTCCGATGCCGTACGGGAGCAGGCGTCCCTGGCCGGGTGCGTCCTGGTGGAGAACCCTGACTGGGAAGAGGGCATGGGCTCGTCGCTGCGGGCCGGGCTCGACTCGCTGACGGACTCGGGGGCGCGGGCCGCGCTGGTGTCGCTGGTCGACCAGCCGGGGATCGGCCCGGAGGCGGTGGCCCGGGTGCTGGCCGCGTACGACTCCCCGCTGACGCTCGCCGCGGCGGCGTACGACGGTGAACGCGGCCATCCGGTGCTGTTCGGGTCGGGCCACTGGGCGGGGATCGCGGCGACCGCCACCGGCGACCGGGGAGCACGCGCCTACCTGAAGGCCCACGCCGACACGGTCACCCTCGTCGAGTGCGGGGACGTGGCGCGGGCGTACGACATCGACACGGAGGCCGACCTGGTCCACCTCGAGTGAACTGGGTGGCACCGAGCGCCACCTTCTGTCGAGCTGGACAATCTCGACATCAACAAACCATTGAACTTCCACCATGAGGAAATTAGTATCCACTGATCAGAAGCGCCTCGCCGGGCGCGAAGCACGCCGAAGGCGTCCGACGCCGGCCGTCCGCGCCACGGCACCGGGTGCCAGGCGCGGTGACGCCGTCCATGATTCGCTCGTTCGACGGCGTACGGAACGCCCGCAGGACCCGTACGCGGTTCGCCCGTGAGCAGATCCCCCGCACGAAGCTCGCTGAAGGAAGTGACAGCTCATGTCCGCACCAGCGCCGTCCTCGCTGGCCATCGTCGACGCCGAGCCCCTGCCCCGGCAGGAGGAGGTCCTCACCGAGGCGGCCCTCGCCTTCGTGGCGGAGCTGCACCGGCGGTTCACGCCCCGGCGTGACGAGCTCCTCGCCCGCCGCGCGGAGCGGCGCGCCGACATCGCCCGCACCTCCACGCTCGACTTCCTGCCGGAGACCGCCGCGATCCGCGCGGACGACTCCTGGCGGGTGGCCCCCGCCCCGGCCGCGCTCGACGACCGCCGGGTCGAGATCACCGGCCCCACCGACCGCAAGATGACTGTCAACGCCCTCAACTCGGGCGCCCGGGTCTGGCTCGCGGACTTCGAGGACGCCTCGGCACCCACCTGGGAGAACGTGGTCCTCGGCCAGCTGAACCTGATCGACGCGTACACCCGGAGCATCGACTTCACCGACCCGGCATCCGGCAAGTCGTACGCCCTCAAGCCGGACGCCGAGCTCGCGACCGTCGTGATGCGGCCACGCGGCTGGCATCTGAACGAGCGTCACCTCGTCGCCGCCGACGGCACGCCCGTGCCCGGCGCGCTCGTCGACTTCGGCCTGTACTTCTTCCACAACGCCCAGCGGCTGCTGGACCTCGGCAAGGGCCCCTACTTCTATCTGCCCAAGACCGAGTCACACCTCGAAGCCCGCCTGTGGAACGAGGTGTTCGTCTTCGCGCAGGACTACGTCGGCGTCCCGCAGGGCTCGGTCCGCGCGACCGTGCTGATCGAGACGATCACCGCCGCGTACGAGATGGACGAGATCCTCTACGAACTCCGCGATCACGCCTCGGGGTTGAACGCGGGCCGCTGGGACTACCTCTTCTCCATCGTCAAGAACTTCCGTGACGGCGGGACCAAGTTCGTCCTTCCGGACCGCAACGCGGTAACGATGATGGCCCCGTTCATGCGGGCGTACACCGAACTCCTCGTCCGCACCTGCCACAAGCGGGGTGCTCACGCGATCGGCGGCATGGCCGCGTTCATCCCCTCGCGGCGCGACGAAGCGGTCAACAAGGTGGCCTTCGAGAAGGTCAAGGCCGACAAGGACCGTGAGGCGGGTGACGGCTTCGACGGTTCGTGGGTGGCCCACCCCGACCTCGTCCCGATCGCGATGGCCTCCTTCGACGCCGTCCTCGGCGACCGGCCGAACCAGAAGGACCGGCTGCGCGAGGACGTGTCGGTCGCGGCCGGGGACCTCATCGCCGTCGACTCCCTCGACGCTCGGCCGACGTACGGCGGTCTGGTCAACGCCGTTCAGGTCGGCATCCGTTACATCGAGGCGTGGCTGCGCGGCCTCGGCGCGGTCGCCATCTTCAATCTCATGGAGGACGCGGCCACCGCCGAGATCTCGCGCTCGCAGATCTGGCAGTGGATCAACGCGGGTGTCGTCTTCGAGCACGACGGCAGGACCGTGGCGGCCACCCCCGAGCTGGCCCGTGAGATCGCCGCGCGTGAACTCGCGGACATCCGCGCCGAGATCGGCGAGGAGGCCTTCTCGGCCGGCCGCTGGCAGCAGGCGCACGACCTGCTCCTGAAGGTCGCGCTGGACGAGGACTACGCGGACTTCCTGACGCTGCCCGCCTACGAGCAGCTGACCGGCTGACGCCAGGGGGTGCCGTCCGGACCGGTCCGCCTCCCCGGCGATCCGGCCGGCGCCCCCGGGCCTGGTCCGACACCCTCGGGCCCGCGCAGTCGGCGGAACCGGGTGCGGTACCCGGTCTGGACCCGCTGGATGCCCGTCACCCCAGATGCACCGACCAATCCTGTTCCGCCGCGGGTTTGCCGTGCAGGTCCGGGACGCGCTTGAGCCAGTCCGGGCGGCCCTGCTGGGTCCGCTCCGCGCGGTCGGCGTCCTCGGCGGCCAGCTGTTCACGGCTCGGGAAGTCCGTGGGAAGCCAGGCCGCCGAGGCACGGACACGGGCCAGGAGATAGCCGACGTACGCCTCGCGGACCTCGTCCGGGCCGGTGAAGCCCGGCTCGTCCACGAGCCAGGCGTCGGGCACCCGCGCCAGGACCGTGCGCAGCAGTTCCTCGGTGACCTCGGGGGCGAGTTCGGCGTCGGCCGCGCGGGTGTCCGGGCCGTGACCGCCGAGCGCGTGGCTCCTGAAGTCGTAGGCCTTCTCCGGCGCCGAGGCGTCCCAGCGGTGGTGGAAGACGAGGGCGGCGCCGTGGTCGATCAGCCACAGGCGGGGCGGCGCGATACCGAGAGTGGGCCAGACCATGAGGTTCGAGCTGTGCACCGTGCGGTCGACGTTGACGGTGAGGGCGTCCAGCCACACCACCTTGCCCGCCTCCAGCGGGTCGACCGGGAACATCCGCGCGACCTCGGGCGTGAAGTCCTTCGCGCCCGGCAGATAGTCCATGCCGAGGTTGAGTCCGGCACTGGCCCGGAGCAGGTCCTGGACCTCCTGATGGGGTTCGTGCCCGGCGACGGCCGGGTCGAAGGCGACGAGGACCAGCTCGGGGAAGCGCAGCCCGAGGGCCCGGGCCAGTTCCCCGACGACGATCTCGGCGACCAGCGCCTTGTGTCCCTGGGCGGCCCCCGTGAACTTCACGACGTACGTGCCCAGGTCGTCGGCCTCGACCACTCCGGGCACGGAGCCACCGGAGTGCAGAGGCGCGACATAGCGGGTTGCGGCAACCTTCCTCAGCATTTTCCGATGCCCCACGGTTCCTTAGCCATACATTCCACGGCAAGCCGACGCTTTCCGGCCTCCGTCATGAAGTGAACATAGTAACCAAGCGTGACAGCCGGGGACGAGCGCGCCGCCGAGGGCACCGATCAGCCGATGACGGTCCAGGTGTCGCCGCCGGCGAGGAGGGCGGCGAGGTCGCCCTTGCCGTTCTGTTCGATGGCGGCGTCGAGCTGGTCGGCCA
>NZ_JBEXGX010000012.1:0-67564 GCF_040607495.1 Streptomyces sp. NPDC005281
GGCCATGCTCGCCCACACCTTCCTCGCAGCGACGAGCGCGCGAGCAGCAGAAAAGGGGGATCCGCCGGTGAGGATGCCGTGGTCATCGAGCTCACAGTGGCGGAAGTGCGGCGACTCCTGGCAGCTCACACACCCCGAGACCTTCACACCCGCACCCACACGTTGAGCTGGTCGCACTGGCGCCGACGACGCCAAGCGGTGGCCCGCCGCTGCCACTACCGCCGCCGTGGGCACTCCTTCGAGGGGCATGCGGGCAGAAGCCGTCCGTGACGGCATCCTGCCCGCTACACTCCCACCGCTCGACGTTTCCCCAGGTCAAGCCACGAAGTACTGCTGGAGTACTAGCCGTATAGGACGTGGCGACCCATGCTTCTGAACGACACCGCGCTGATCTTCGGGCGCTACGCACGCCAGACCCTGCGTTCCCCCGTCGCGATGCTTTTCGGCGTTCTGACACCGCTGCTCTATCTACTCTTCTTCGGCCCGCTCCTGACCGGTCTTCCACTCGGCGTCCAGGGCACCTCCTGGCAGGTCCTGGTCCCCGGGCTGCTGCTCCAACTCGGCATGTTCGGAGCCGCGTTCGCCGGCTTCACGATCATCGTCGAGAAGAACCTGGGCGTCCTGGAGCGGATGCGGGTCACCCCGGCGAGCCGCCTCGCGCTGCTGCTCGGCCGCATCCTGCGTGACACCGCCGTCCTCGTCCTCCAGGGGGTGCTGCTCGTCCTGGCCGCGCTCGCGACGGGCCTGCGCGCGCCGCTCGCCGGCATCCTGATCGGCTTCGCGTTCGTCGCCCTGCTGGCGCTCTCGCTCGCCTCGCTCTCCTAGGCCCTCGCCCTGCGGGTCCGCACACCCCCAGGAGTTCGGACCCACCGTCAACGCGCTCACCATGCCCTCGATGCTGCTGTCCGGCCTGATGCTGCCGATGACGCTGGCCCCCGGCTGGCTGGACACCCTCTCGCACCTCATGCCGCTGCGCTATCTGGTGGACGCGATGAGGGACGCCTACACCGGCTCGTACGCCACCGCGCACATGCTGTACGGCGTGCTGACGGCCCTCGCCCTCACCGCACTCGCCGTGACAGTGGGCACACGGGCGTTCCGCGGGGCCGGGGCGTAACTAGGCTGGACCCATGGTCAATCTGACGCGTATCTACACCAGGACCGGCGACCAGGGCACGACCGCCCTCGGGGACATGAGCAGGGTCGCCAAGACCGACCTGCGGATCTCGGCGTACGCCGACGCCAACGAGGCGAACGCGGTGATCGGTACGGCGATCGCGCTGGGCGGCCTGGAGGCCGAGGTCGTCCAGGTCCTCACCCGCGTCCAGAACGACCTGTTCGACGTGGGCGCCGATCTGTCGACACCGGTGGTGGAGGACCCGAAGTTCCCGCCGCTGCGGGTCGAGCAGTTCTACATCGACAAGCTGGAGGCGGACTGCGACCTGTTCAACGAGCGGCTGGAGAAGCTCCGCTCCTTCATCCTGCCCGGCGGCACCGCGGGCGCCGCGCTCCTGCACCAGGCGTGCACGGTCGTGCGCCGGGCCGAGCGTTCGACCTGGGCGGCGCTCGAGGTCCACGGCGAGGCGATGAACCCGCTCACCGCCACCTACCTCAACCGGCTCTCGGACCTCCTGTTCATCCTGGCGCGCACGGCGAACAAGGATGTCGGCGACGTGCTGTGGGTCCCGGGCGGGGAGCGCTGAGCGACTCCTCGGCAGCCACGCCGGACCGGACACGGGTGCCCGTGCCGGACTCGAAGGTCACTTCGGGTCCGGCACGGGCACCCTTTTTTCGCCCTCTCCATCGGGCCCCGGCCGACCGCACGGAGAGACGAGAAGGCCCACGTCAGCCGCCTGCCGCACAGTCAGGACCACCCGATCGGCACCAATCGGCTTTCACCGCAACGGAGTTGGGGAGGTCACGCGACATCGGGACAGTGGTCCAGACCTATTGACCTATGGTCCAGACCTTCCTATTCTCACGGGCATCGTGGGCGTGAAGGCTCAGTTACGCCCCTCCCCTCCCCAACTCCCCCTGAGGAGACGCGGAATGCGCTTCAGACAACGAGCGACGGCCGGGCTCGCCACCCTGCTGCTTCCCCTGGCCGGCCTGGTCGGCCTGGCGAGTCCCGCCCATGCGGCCGACAGCGCCACCGCCACGTACGCGAAGACCCAGGACTGGGGTACGGGCTTCGAAGGCAAGTGGACCGTCAAGAACACCGGTACCACCGCGATCAGTTCGTGGACGATCCAGTGGGACTTCCCCTCCGGCACCTCCGTCACCTCGGCCTGGGACGCGGACGTCACCAGCTCGGGCAACCACTGGACCGCCAAGAACAAGTCCTACAACGGCAGCCTGGCCGCCGGCGCCTCCGTGTCCTTCGGGTTCAACGGCGCGGGCTCCGGTTCCCCCTCCAACTGCACGCTGAACGGCGGCAGTTGCGACGGTGGCACCACCGTCCCCGGTGACAGCACGCCCTCCGCGCCCGGCACCCCCACCGCCTCCTCGATCACCGACACCTCGGCGAAGCTCTCCTGGAGCGCGGCCACCGACGACAAGGGCGTCAAGAACTACGACGTCCTGCGGGGCGGCACCAAGGTCGCGACCGTGACGACGACCTCGTACACGGACACCGGCCTCACCGCCGGCACCGACTACTCCTACACCGTCCAGGCCCGTGACACCGCCGACCAGACCGGACCGGTCAGCGGAGCGGTCGCGGTCCACACCACCGGCGGCACCACCGACCCGCCGCCCAGCGGCAAGACCGTCAAGCTCGGCTACTTCACCGAGTGGGGCATCTACGGCCGCAACTACAACGTCAAGAACCTGGTGACGTCGGGCTCGGCCGCCAAGATCACGCACATCAACTACGCCTTCGGCAACGTCACCAACGGCCAGTGCGCGATCGGCGACTCCTACGCCGACTACGACAAGGCCTTCACCGCCGACCAGTCGGTCAGCGGCGTCGCCGACACGTGGGACCAGCCGCTGCGCGGCAACTTCAACCAGCTCCGTGAGCTGAAGGCCAAGTACCCGAACATCAAGATCCTCTGGTCCTTCGGCGGCTGGACCTGGTCCGGCGGCTTCGCCCAGGCGGCCGCCAACCCGGCCGCGTTCGCGAACTCCTGCTACAACCTCGTGAAGGACCCGCGCTGGGCCGATGTCTTCGACGGCATCGACATCGACTGGGAGTACCCGAACGCCTGTGGTCTGTCCTGCGACACCAGCGGCGCCGCGGCCTACAAGAACCTGATGCAGGCCCTGCGCGCCAAGTTCGGCACCGGCAACCTGGTCACCGCGGCCACCACGGCCGACGGCACCAACGGCGGCAAGATCGACGCCGCCGACTACGCGGGCGCCTCGCAGTACGTCGACTGGTACAACGTGATGTCGTACGACTTCTTCGGCGCGTTCGCCGCACAGGGCCCGACCGCCCCGCACTCCCCGCTCACCTCGTACAGCGGCATCCCGACGCCCGGTTTCGACACGGCCGACGCGATCGCCAAGTTCAAGTCGAAGGGCGTGCCCGCGAGCAAGCTGCTCATCGGCATCGGCTTCTACGGCCGCGGCTGGACCGGGGTCACCCAGGCCGCGCCCGGCGGCACGGCGACCGGCCCGGCCGCCGGTACGTACGAGCAGGGCATCGAGGACTACAAGGTCCTCAAGACCTCCTGCCCCGCCACCGGCACCATCGCCGGCACGGCCTACGCCTACTGCGGCAACAACTGGTGGTCCTACGACACCCCGGCCACCATCGGAACGAAGATGTCGTGGGCCAAGAGCCAGGGTCTGGGTGGCGCCTTCTTCTGGGAGTTCAGCGGGGACACCAGCAACGGTGAACTCGTCGGCGCTCTCAGCAACGGCCTGAGCTAGTCACTTCCCACCCCGGCGCGACAAAAGCCGCGGGCAGACCTCCGGGTCTGTCCGCGGCTCGCTTTTCACCCCCGGGAAGCCCGGGACGGGTTGGGTCAGGTCAGGTCAGGCGACGTTCACCCTTCCCCAACCGCTCCGCGGCCGGGGGGACCCCCATCCAACGGGGCCCTGAACGTCGCTACGCGACGTTCACCCGTTGCCCGGGCGGGGCGGCCTCCAGCCAGGCGAGGAATCCCGTGAGCGCGTCCTCGCTCATCGCCAGTTCGAGACGCGTTCCGCGGTGGATACAGGCCAGGATGATCGCGTCGGAGAGCAGCGCGAGCTCCTCCTCGCCCTCGGCGGCGCGGCGGCCGGCCACCTCGATCGCCGAGCGTTCGAGGCCGCGGCGCGGGCGGGGGGCGTACGAGAAGACGCGGTACCACTCGATCCGGTCGCCGTTGTAGCGGGCCACTCCGTAGCTCCAGCCCTTGCCGCTGGGGTCACCCTTCTCGGGTACGTCCCAGCGCAGGCTGCAGTCGAACGTTCCGCCGGAACGCTGGATCAGCCGGCGGCGGAGGCCGAAGACGAACAGCCCCACCACCACGAGCGCCACTACCACTCCGCACACAGTCAGAGCGAGGACCATCGACACCGACCTCCTCGTCTCCTAGGTAACGGAAAAGAAAAAACGTCCGGATTTGCCTCAGCCGCGGCCAGGGCCGGAGTGATCCGGTCCCAGCCGCGGCTGAGTCAAAGCCTTGCACAGTGCTCCCCCGGCGCCTGACGGGCCGGGGTCGCACCGATGGTCAGTGGTTCGCCACCGCACGCAGACGGACGTCCGCGCGGCGCTCGGCGGACGCGTCGGCGTCCGACTTCGCGCGCTCGAGCGCCCGCTCAGCACGCTGGACGTCGATCTCGTCCGACAGCTCGGCGATCTCGGCCAGCAGCGACAGCTTGTTGTCGGCGAATGAGATGAAACCGCCGTGCACCGCGGCGATGACCGTTCCACCATCACTCGTACGGATGGTCACCGGGCCCGACTCCAGCACACCGAGAAGCGGCTGGTGACCGGGCATGACGCCGATGTCGCCGGACGTGGTGCGCGCGACGACCAGGGTGGCCTCGCCGGACCAGACACTGCGGTCCGCGGCGACGAGCTCGACGTGCAGCTCAGCAGCCAAGGTGGGCTCCTCGGGTCACCACCCGGCGTTGCTGCCGGGTGTTGGGTCAAAGTCTAGTAGGCGTACGGAGGGGGAAGGACCGCACCCCGCGAGGTGCGGTCCCACCCCTCACTCAGAACACGAGGTTCAGGAGACGCCGAGCTCCTTGGCGTTGGCCTTGAGGTCCTCAATGCCACCGCACAGGAAGAACGCCTGCTCCGGGAAGTGGTCGTACTCACCGTCGATGATCGCGTTGAAGGCCGCGATCGACTCGTCCAGCGGGACGTCCGACCCGTCGACGCCGGTGAACTGCTTGGCGACGTGGGTGTTCTGGGACAGGAAGCGCTCCACGCGACGGGCACGGTGGACGGTGAGCTTGTCCTCCTCGCCCAGCTCGTCGATACCGAGGATCGCGATGATGTCCTGAAGGTCCTTGTACTTCTGAAGAACCGACTTGACGCGCATCGCGGCCGCGTAGTGGTCCGCCGCGATGTAGCGGGGGTCCAGGATGCGGGACGTGGAGTCCAGCGGGTCCACGGCCGGGTAGATGCCCTTCTCGGAGATCGGACGGGAGAGAACCGTCGTCGCGTCGAGGTGGGCGAACGTGGTGGCCGGGGCCGGGTCGGTCAGGTCGTCCGCGGGGACGTAGATCGCCTGCATCGAGGTGATCGAGTGACCACGGGTCGAGGTGATGCGCTCCTGGAGGAGACCCATCTCGTCGGCCAGGTTCGGCTGGTAACCCACCGCGGAGGGCATACGGCCGAGCAGGGTCGAGACCTCGGAACCGGCCTGCGTGAAGCGGAAGATGTTGTCCACGAAGAACAGCACGTCCTGCTTCTGCACATCGCGGAAGTACTCCGCCATGGTCAGACCCGCGAGGGCCACGCGCAGACGGGTGCCCGGGGGCTCGTCCATCTGGCCGAAGACAAGGGCGGTCTTGTCGATGACGCCCGACTCCGCCATCTCCTCGATGAGGTCGTTGCCCTCACGCGTGCGCTCGCCGACACCGGCGAACACGGAGACACCGTCGTGGTTGTTGGCGACGCGGTAGATCATCTCCTGGATGAGCACCGTCTTGCCGACGCCGGCGCCACCGAACAGACCGATCTTTCCACCCTTGACGTACGGGGTGAGAAGGTCGATGACCTTGACGCCGGTCTCGAACATCTCGGTCTTCGACTCGAGCTCGTCGAAGCGCGGGGCCTTGCGGTGGATGGACCAGCGCTCGCCCGAGTACTTCTCGTCGGAGTTCAGCACCTCACCGAGGGTGTTGAACACCTTGCCCTTGGTGAAGTCGCCGACCGGGACGGTGATGCCCGCGCCCGTGTCGGTGACCGCGGCCTGGCGGACCAGACCGTCGGTCGGCTGCATGGAGATCGTACGGACCATGCCGTCACCCAGGTGCTGGGCGACTTCCAGGGTCAGCGTCTTCTTCTCGCCGGCGTTGGCCGGGTCGGCCACCTCGACGTGAAGGGCGTTGTACATGTCCGGCATCGCGTCGACGGGGAACTCCACGTCGACGACCGGGCCGATGACCCGGGCGACGCGGCCCGTGGCAACGGCCGTCTCAGAAGTCGTCGTCATTACTTGTCACTCCCCGCGGTCGCGTCGGCAAGGGCTGCGGAGCCGCCGACGATCTCGCTGATTTCCTGGGTGATTTCGGCCTGGCGGGCCGCATTGGCAAGGCGGGAGAGCGAAGTGATCAGGTCTCCCGCGTTGTCGGTCGCCGACTTCATCGCGCGGCGCGTGGCGGCGTGCTTGGAGGCAGCCGACTGGAGCAGCGCGTTGTAGATACGGCTTTCGACGTAGCGCGGCAGCAGGGCGTCAAGGACGTCCTCCGCCGACGGCTCGAACTCGTACAGCGGAAGGATCTCGCCCTCGGGCGCCTCCTCCGCGACCTCTTCGAGGCGAAGCGGAAGCAGCCGGCCGTCGACGGCCGTCTGCGTCATCATCGAGACGAACTCGGTGTAGACGATGTGGAGTTCGTCCACGCCGCCATCCGCCGTCTCGTTCTCGATGGCCTCGATGAGCGGACCCGCTACCTTCTTCGCGTCCGCGTAGGTGGGCTCGTCGGTGAAGCCCGACCACGACTCCACGACCTTGCGCTCGCGGAAGTTGTAGTGGGCCAGACCGCGGCGGCCGACGATGTACGTGTCGACCTTCTTGCCCTCGGCCTCGAGACGGGCGGTCAGCTGCTCCGCCGCCTTGATGGCGTTGGAGTTGAAGGCGCCGGCCAGACCGCGGTCGCTCGTGAGGAGCAGCACCGCGGAACGGCTCGCCGTCTCCGCCTCCGTCGTCAGCGGATGCTTGGTGTTCGAGCCGGTGCCGACCGCCGTGACCGCGCGGGTGAGCTCGGTCGCGTACGGCGTGGAGGCCGCCACCTTGCGCTGCGCCTTGACGACGCGCGAGGCGGCGATCATCTCCATCGCCTTGGTGATCTTCTTGGTCGCGGTGACGGATCGGATGCGACGCTTGTAGACCCGGAGCTGGGCTCCCATGAGTCAGGTCCCTTCCTTACGTCACTTGGCGGCGGCCGGAGCGTCCTCGCCGAGAAGCTTCCCGTCCGAGGTCTCGAACTGCTTCTTGAAGTCCGCGATGCCGTCCGCGATGGCGGTGAGGGTGTCGTCCGACATCTTGCCGCCCTCCTTGATGGAGGTCATGAGGCCCTGCTCCTTACGGTGCAGGTACTCCAGGAGCTCCTTCTCGAAGCGGCGGATGTCGGCGACCGGCACGTCGTCCATCTTGCCGGTGGTCGCGGACCACACGGAGACGACCTGGTCCTCGGTCGACATCGGCTGGTACTGAGCCTGCTTGAGCAGCTCGACCAGACGCTGACCGCGCTCCAGCTGCGACTTCGACGCGGCGTCCAGGTCGGAACCGAAGGCGGCGAACGCCTCCAGCTCGCGGTACTGGGCCAGGTCGAGGCGAAGACGGCCGGAGACCTGCTTCATCGCCTTGTGCTGGGCGGAGCCACCGACGCGGGAGACCGAGATACCGACGTTCAGGGCCGGACGCTGGCCGGCGTTGAACAGGTCGGACTCGAGGAAGCACTGGCCGTCGGTGATGGAGATGACGTTGGTCGGGATGAACGCCGACACGTCGTTCGCCTTGGTCTCGACGATCGGCAGACCCGTCATCGAACCGGCGCCCATCTCGTCGGAGAGCTTCGCGCAGCGCTCCAGCAGACGGGAGTGCAGGTAGAAGACGTCACCGGGGTAGGCCTCGCGCCCCGGCGGACGGCGGAGCAGCAGGGACACGGCGCGGTAGGCGTCGGCCTGCTTCGAGAGGTCGTCGAAGATGATGAGGACGTGCTTGCCCTCGTACATCCACTGCTGGCCGATGGCCGAACCGGTGTACGGCGCAAGGTACTTGAAGCCGGCCGGGTCGGACGCCGGGGCGGCGACGATGGTCGTGTACTCCAGCGCGCCGGCCTCTTCGAGGGCGCCACGCACGGAGGCGATGGTCGAACCCTTCTGACCGATGGCGACGTAGATGCAGCGGACCTGCTTCTTCGTGTCGCCCGAGCGCCAGTTGTCGCGCTGGTTGATGATCGTGTCGACGGCCAGCGCGGTCTTGCCGGTCTGACGGTCGCCGATGACCAGCTGACGCTGGCCGCGGCCGATCGGGGTCATCGCGTCGACGGCCTTGTAGCCCGTCTCCATCGGCTCGTGGACCGACTTGCGGACCATGACGCCCGGGGCCTGCAGCTCGAGGGCGCGGCGGCCGGACGTCTCGATGTCGCCGAGGCCGTCGATCGGGTTGCCGAGCGGGTCGACCACGCGGCCGAGGTAGCCCTCGCCCACGGCGACGGACAGCACCTCACCGGTGCGCTGCACCGGCTGGCCCTCTTCGATACCGCTGAACTCGCCGAGGACGACCGCACCGATCTCGCGCTCTTCCAGGTTCAGCGCGAGGCCGAGGGTTCCGTCCTCGAACTTAAGCAGCTCGTTCGCCATGGCCGAGGGAAGACCCTCGATCTTGGCAATACCGTCGCCGGCGACGGTGACCGTACCGACCTCCTCGCGCGAGGCCGCGTCCGGCTGGTACGACTGGACAAAGTTCTCCAGTGCGTCCCGGATCTCCTCCGGCCGGATCGTGAGCTCCGCCATCTGGGTTCCCTGCTCTCCTTGTTGGGCCCGAAGTTTCACTTTGGGGGGATGGGGACTCCCCCCGATGAGAGGTGAATCCTCTGCACGGCCCAACCAGGGCCGTAATTGCCTACTGCTGTGTGGTTACTAGCTCGCCATGCGGCGGGCGGCGTCCTCGAGACGGTCCGCGATGGAGCCGTTGATGACCTCGTCGCCGACCTGCACCCGGATCCCGCCGAGGACATCGGGGTCCACGTCGAGGTTGAGGTGCATCGGGCGGCCGTAGAGCTTGGCCAGAGAGGCGCCGAGGCGCTGCTTCTGCCCGTCGCTCAGCGGCACCGCCGAGGTGACCACGGCGACCATGCGGTCGCGTCGCTCGGCGGCGAGCCTGGACAGGGACTCGAGTCCCGCTTCCAGGCTACGTCCGCGGGGCGCGGTCACAAGGCGCGTCACCAGACGCTCGGTGCTCACGTCGGCCCGGCCGCCGAGCAGGCTGCTCAGCAGCTCGCTCTTGGCCGCCGTGGTGGCGGCCCGGTCGGTCAGCGCGGCGCGCAGCTCGGTGTTCGAGGCGACGATCCGGCCGAAGCGGAACAGCTCGTCCTCGACGTCGTCGAGCGCGCCCGTCCGCTGCGCCGCCGTGAGGTCGGCGGTGGCGGCGAGCTCCTCGAGGGCGTCCACCAGGTCGCGGGGCTGCGACCAGCGGGAACGCACCATGCCGGACACCAGGTCGGCGGCGCTGCCGCCCACCTGGCCACCGAGCAGGCGCTGGACCAGCTCGGCCTTGGCCTCGCCGGGCTGCGCCGGGTCGGTGAGGACCCGACGCAGCGACACCTCGCGGTGGAGCAGCGCGGTGACCGCGGCCAGCTCGTCGGCGAGCTGTGCCGCGTCCACGGACGTCGAGTCCGTCAGCGCGTCGAGACGCTCACGTGCGGCTGCGGTTGCCTCGCGGCTCGCTCCGTGTGCAGTCATCGAGCCGCCTCGGCCTTCTCCTCAAGCTCGGAGAGGAAACGGTCGATGACGCGGCTCTGGCGGGCGTGGTCCTCGAGGGACTCGCCGACGAGCTTGCCGGCCAGGTCGGTGGCCAGGTGGCCGACGTCCTGACGCAGCGACTGAGAGGCGGCCTTGCGGTCGGCCTCGATCTGCGTGTGGCCGGCGGCGACGATCTCGTCGCGCTGCCGCTGGCCTTCCGCGCGCATCTCGGCGATGAGCGTGGCGCCCTGCTCCTGTGCGTCCTGACGCAGGCGCGCGGCCTCGTGACGGGCCTCGGCGAGCTGAGCCTTGTACTGCTCAAGAACGCTCTGGGCCTCGGTCTGCGCGGCCTCGGCCTTTTCGATACCGCCCTCGATGGCCTCGCGGCGCTGCTCCAGAACCTTGTTGATGTTCGGGAGAAGCTTCCAGGCCAGGAAGCCGAAGACGATGACGAAGGCGAGCAGGCCGATGACAAGCTCGGGGATCGGCGGGATGAGAGGGTTTTCCTTCTCGGCCGCCAGAATGAGCATGTGGCTCATGTCAGTGCCTTTCGTCTAGTGGGCTGTCGCTGATCGGGTGGATCAGGTGCCGTAGACGAACGGCATGACCAGACCGATGAGGGCGAGCGCCTCACAGAAGGCGAAGCCGAGGATCTGGTTGGCGCGGATCAGACCGGCGGCCTCAGGCTGACGAGCGAGCGCCTGGGTGCCGTTACCGAAGATGATGCCGACGCCGACGCCGGGGCCGATGGCCGCGAGGCCGTAACCGATCGAGCCGAGCGAGCCGGAGACAGCGGCAAGGGTCTGCATGCCAGTTATTCCTTTTCTTTACGGACCGGTGGGGGTTGGCCACCGGACGACTGGGGGTCGTGAGGACGGACGCTCAGTGGTTCTCGGCCAGCGCGCCCTGGATGAAAGTGCAGGTCAGCAGCACGAAGACGTACGCCTGCAGGGCCTGGATGAACAGCTCGAAGGCCGTCATGACGATGACCATGATGAACGAGACACCCGAGTAGGCGATGCCCCAGCCGTTGAGCAGGTACCAGGTGGCGATCGTGAACAGCAGCAGCAGGGTGTGACCGGCGAACATGTTCGCGAAGAGTCGCACCGCGTGCGTGAACGGCCGGACGATCAGGTTCGAGAGCAGCTCGATGAACATGGCGAGCGGCAGAACCGCGCCCAGCGACTTGTCGTAGCCGCTGAAGTTCTTGAACGCTCCGACGAATCCGTGGCGCTTGAACGTCAGGGACACCCAGACGATGTAGACGATGCCGGCCAGTACCGCGGGGTACGAAATGATCGCCGTCACCGGGAACTGGGCGACCGGAATGATCGACCAGAGGTTCATCATCCAGATGAAGAAGAACAGCGAGACGACCAGCGGTACGTACTTCTCGCCTTCCTTCTTGCCGATCGTCTCGTAGACGACACCGCGGCGGATGAAGTCGTAGCCGGTCTCGGCCACCATCTGCAGCTTGCCCGGGACGACCTTCGGCTTGCGGAAGGCGGCCCAGAAGAAGGCGACGACGACGAGCGAGCCGAGCAGCGCCAGGAGCATCGTCTTGTTGAAGTACACGTCCCCGCTGCCCAACAGGGGCTTGAACAGGAACGAGTGCAGGCCGGGTGCCGGGAAGCCACAACCGTTGTTCTCGAAGATGTGGCAGTCGGTCTCGAAAGCGAGCACCTGCGTCGGGTCAGCACTCACCGCGGGCTCCTTCAGCGTGGCGCATAGGTACGGCAACCTCGTTGTGTCGGCGCGGCGCGCAGCCGCGGTTCGGCACTGGACTGGTGTTACGGATGTGGGGGCGGCAGTGGGGCATCAAGCCTCGCGATCGAACAGGCGTCAGCTCGGATGCCCGCGCCCGCGATGCCGCAGTTGGCACCGGACGATAGCAGGATCTCCTACGTGCACTTATCCCGGCCCTACCCCTCACGACGAGTGCCCCTTCTTTTCGGGCTTTTCGCCCTTCGAGGAGTCGGGTTCGACGTAGAGGATCTTGGCCTTCATATGGGCACGCGCCTGTGCGCCGATCCACACGAGGGTGGTGACGACCAGGGTGAGCGCGAAGGACTTGGGATTGAACAGCGATGTGTTCTTGAACGCGGCGACAAAGATGAAGAGCAGAAGAATTTGCGCCGTGTAGAGCAAGAGGCCCATCGCCTGGAACAAGTGCGGAAGCGATTTGGCAGTGCGTTGCAGAACGTAGAGGCCCAGCCCCATGAACAGAACCACTACCAGCGTCGCGACGATCGCCCCGAGCGCTCCCTTGCCGCCGGCGACCGCGCCGCTGACGACGGCGGCAATCGCGCCGACGGCAGCCGTGGGTACAGCGGCCTGAAGGAGGATCCGGGCGTCATTGGACGGCATGGCGGCAACTCCGCTTGCTAAGGGGGGCGTGTCGTCATGGACGAGCGTAGTCCCGGGCTGAGAGAGAACCTCACGCCAAAGGACCGTCGTACAGGGGTCCTTCGGCTCTGCCCTGGGTTCTCGTGAACCGTATCACAAACTATTTGATGAGGTCTTTACCTGGTTGGTGTGCCGACTGTCACACATGAGAGTGAAGCTGCGCGTCTGCGCATTGCAAGCGCCCGTTTGTCTGGTATTGGACGGATTCGCTACCCCACGATTTGGTCACGCGTTAGTCAGATTCTTACCTTCGGCCTCAGCGCGAGGACTCGGCCTCACGTCGGTCCAGGAGTCGCGGACGGGTACCGATCGCCGTCGCTCCATTGACGCCCGCGACTCCCGCGGCCGCCGGAGCACGGTGCTCACGGGCCTCGTCCGGCTCGCCCGCGGGCGCGGCCTCGTGAGTCACGGGGGCACCGTCCAGGGCGGCCGCAGCGGCGGCCCTGCGGCGGCGGTAGCGCGGCGGCAGCAGGTGCTCGGCCCAGCGCGGGGCACGCGGTGTGAAGCGCGGCAGCAGGAGCAGCACGAGACCGACCGCGCTGAGCGCCGCGATGACGAGCACGCTCCACATGGCCCCGGAGTTGACCGAGTACGCGAGGGCGCCGAAGGAGATCAGCGCCGACCAGAAGTACATGATCAGGACGGCGCGGCTGTGCGAGTGGCCGACCTCGAGGAGGCGGTGGTGCAGATGCCCGCGGTCGGCGGCGAACGGCGACTGCCCGCGCCAGGTGCGGCGCACGATGGCGAGCACGAGGTCGGCGGCCGGGATCGCGATGATCGTCAGCGGCAGCAGCAGCGGGATGAACACCGGCACCGTCTGGTGCACGGTGTTGCGCTCGGAACCGGAGAACAGGTTCATCACGTCGGGGTCGATCTGCCCGGTGATGGAGATGGCGCCCGCGGCCAGCACCAGCCCGATGAGCATCGAGCCGGAGTCGCCCATGAAGATCCGCGCGGGGTGCATGTTGTGCGGCAGGAAGCCCAGGCACATGCCCATCAGGATCGCCGCGAACAGCGTCGCCGGGGCGGCGGCCTCGATGCCGTACGAGTACCAGATGCGGTAGGCGTACAGGAAGAACGCGGCGGACGCGATGCACACCATGCCGGCGGCGAGTCCGTCGAGACCGTCCACGAAGTTGACCGCGTTGATGGTGATGACGACGAGCGCCACCGTCAGGAGCGTGCCCTGCCACTGGGTCAGCGCGACCAGGCCGACCCCCGGGATCGGCAGCCACAGGATCGTCAGACCCTGCATGACCATCACGCCGGCGGCGATCATCTGGCCGCCCAGCTTGATCAGGGCGTCGATCTCGAACTTGTCGTCCAGCACGCCGATCAGCCAGATCAGCGCGGCTCCGGAGAGCAGGGCGCGTGGTTCGTTGGAGTTCGAGAAGACCGCGTTGAGGTTCTTCAGGTGGTCGGCGACCAGCAGACCGGCGCAGAGCCCGAAGAACATCGCGATGCCGCCGAGCCTCGGCGTGGGTTCACGGTGCACGTCACGCGCCCGGATTTCCGGCATGGCTCCGGCCACGATCGCGAATTTCCGTACCGGCCCTGTCAGCAGATACGTCACCGCGGCCGTGATGCAGAGCGTCAGCAGGTATTCACGCACGGGCTTCCCCACAGGTCTCGCTGGCCATCACCGCCCCACACCCTAGCGATGCACGCATATGGTTGAGGACTTTCGGGTAGCGACGATGGTTGCACGTGTGGCTGTGCGGTCAGGTACGCGTACCCCCGGTCAGTCCGGATAAGGCGGAAATCTACCCGTCAATTCACGGACCTCGCCCCGTGCCGTCCGGCCGTCTATCTCGTCCCGCAGCACCCCCGCGAACAGGGCCGCGACCCTTGCCATCTCCGGCTCGCACATCCCCTGGGTGGTCAGCGCGGCGGTGCCGAGCCGCAGGCCGCGGGTGTCGCCGTGAGGCAGCGCACAGGTGTCGAGGACCATACCGGCCGCGGCCAGCCGGCCGCGCGCCGCGCGTCCCTCGACGCCGAGCGGCGCCGGATCCGCGACCAGCAGATGGGTGTCGGTGCCGCCCGTGGTGACCACGAGCCCCTCCGCCTCGAGACCCGCGGCCAGTACCCGCGCGTTGGCGGTCACCTGATGGACGTACGCCGTGAAGGCCGGGGTCGCCGCCTCGCCGAACGCGACGGCCCTGGCCGCGATGGTGTTCATCTGCGCGCCGCCCTGGGTGAACGGGAAGACGGCCCGGTCGACCCGCTCGGCCAGTTCGGCGCCGCACAGGAGCATGCCGCCGCGCGGCCCCCGCAACACCTTGTGCGTGGTGGCGCACACGACATCGGCGTACGGCACCGGGTTCGGCGCCGCTCCCCCGGCGACGAGCCCGATGGGGTGGGCGGCGTCCGCGATGAGATAGGCGCCGACCTCGTCGGCGATCTCCCGGAACAACTCGTAGTCGATGTGCCGGGGATACGAGATCGACCCGCAGACGACGGCCTTGGGACGTCGGGAGCGGGCCAGGGCGCGCACCTGCTCGTAGTCGATCAGTCCCGACTCCGCCCCGACGCCGTAGCCGACGAAGTCGAACCAGCGGCCGGAGAAGTTCGCGGGCGACCCGTGGGTGAGATGGCCGCCGAAGGGCAGGCCCATCGCCAGAACGGTGTCACCGGGGCGCAGCAGGGCGGCGTACGCGGCCAGGACGGCCGAACTCCCGGAGTGGGACTGGACGTTGGCGTGATCGGCGCCGAAGAGGGCCTTGGCGCGGTCGACGGCGATCCGCTCGGCGACGTCGACGAAGTCGCAGCCGCCGTGGTGCCGGGCCCCGGGATACCCCTCCGCGTACTTGTTCGCCAGCGGCGAGCCGAGCGCGGCCAGCACGGCCGGTGACGTGAAGTTCTCGGCCGCGATCAGCTGGAGCGTGGTCGACTGCCGGTCCAGCTCACCGTTGAGGATCTCGGCGAGCTCGGGGTCCTGGCGGCTCAGTACATCCGCTTCGGGCATGGTGGCGACCGGCATGGTGGACTCCGGACATCTGCGGAGGGACGCTTACGTCCAATGTAGAACCGCGGCCGGTGGGACGCCCGGTGTCACGTCCGCGCGGGTACCCCCGTCAGAGCGGTGACCACCGGATCCAGTGCCTCGTTGATCTCGTCGCCGATGGACCGGAAGAACGGCAGGGGCGCCCCGTAGGGGTCGAACACCTCGTCGGCCTCCGCGGTCGGGGCCAGCAGCCAGCCGCGCAGCGCCGCGGCGGCTCGCACCAGGGCGACGGCGCGCTCGATCACCCCGTCCTGGAGGGGCGGCAGGGTCGCGGTGTCTATGGCACGGACCAGCCGGGTGAACTCCTTCAGCGTGAAGGTGCGCAGACCGGCGGAGTGGCCCATGGAGATGACCTGGGCGCGGTGGTCGCGGGTGGCCGTCAGGACCAGGTCGGCGCGGATGACGTGGTCGTCGAGGAGCTCGCGCCCGACGAAGCCGGAGGGGTCCGCGCCGAAGTCGGTCAGGACGGTCGCGGCGTTGGCCTCCATGGGCGCGCCCTCATGGCCCCAGGTGCCGGCGCTCTCCACGATGAGACCGCCCCACAGGGGGTCGCCCAGCCGGTCCGCCAGGGCATGCCGGGTCAGCCGCTCGGTGATCGGCGAGCGGCACACGTTGCCGGTGCTGACGTGGAGGATGCGGAAGGACCCACTCGGGGATCCGCCGGTCCCGGTGATCCCCGTGCCTATGCCACGCATGGGGGTGCCCCCTGCTCGAGCGGAGCGGGGAGCCCGGGGGACGCGGGGGCTGTCAATTCGCCACCTCGAGGTCGGGTACGACCTTACGGAGCTCCTCCGCCGACAGTGCGCCCGCGCGCAGCAGGACGGGCACCTTGCCGGTGACGTCGACGATCGAGGAGGGCACGTTGCCGGGGGTCGGGCCGCCGTCCAGGTAGACCGAGACGGAGTCGCCGAGCATGTTCTGGGCGGCGTCGCAGTCCTCGGGAGCGGGGTGACCGGTGAGGTTGGCGGAGGAGACGGCCATCGGGCCGACCTCCGTCAGGAGCTCGATGGCGACGGGGTGCAGCGGCATACGGACGGCCACCGTGCCCCGGGTGTCGCCGAGGTCCCACTGGAGCGAGGGCTGGTGCTTGGCGACGAGGGTCAGGGCACCCGGCCAGAACGCGTCGACGAGCTCCCAGGCCATCTCGGAGAAGTCCGTGACGAGGCCGTGCAGCGTGTTCGGGGAGCCGATGAGGACGGGGGTGGGCATGTTGCGGCCCCGGCCCTTGGCGTCGAGCAGGTCGGCGACGGCCTCCGAGGTGAAGGCGTCGGCGCCGATGCCGTAGACGGTGTCGGTGGGGAGGACCACCAGTTCGCCACGGCGGACGGCGGACGCCGCCTCACGCAGACCTGTGGTGCGGTCGGTCGCGTCGTTGGTGTCGTATCGCCGTGCCATTTAGCGGGCCTCCTCATACACGTACTGCTGGCTGGGGGTGCGAAGAAACGCGGTGCGGGCGGACGCGGTGCGCGGGCGCGCGACGGCGCCGCGCGCCGGGACCACGTGGGCCGCGCTCACGGCATCGCCTTGCGGGCCGTCGCGAACCGCGGCCGGTTGTTGAGGTCCGGGTGGTCGGCCGCGTCGGCCCAGCCCCGCTCCTCGGTGAAGATCCAGGGCACCTGTCCGCCCTGGGTGTCGGCGTGCTCGATGACGACGACGCCGCCGGGGCGCAGCAGCCGGTGCGCGGTGCGCTCGATGCCGCGGATGAGGTCGAGTCCGTCCTCGCCGGAGAAGAGGGCGAGCTCGGGGTCGTGGTCCCGGGCCTCCGGCTGCACGTACTCCCATTCGGTGAGCGGGATGTACGGAGGGTTGGAGATCACCAGGTCCACCTGGCCGTCGAGGTCGGGGAACGACGTGAGGGCGTCTCCCTGGCGCAGGTCGACCCTGGACCCCTCGACGTTCTTGCGCGTCCACCGCAGGGCGTCCTCGGACAGCTCCACGGCGTGCACACGCGAGCGCGGGACCTCCTGCGCGAGGGCGAGGGCGATGGCGCCGGAGCCGGTGCACAGATCGACGATCAGCGGTTCGACGACATCCATCGCACGGACCGCGTCTATGGCCCAGCCGACGACCGACTCGGTCTCCGGGCGGGGCACGAACACGCCGGGCCCCACCTGGAGTTCGAGATAGCGGAAGTAGGCGCGCCCGGTGATGTGCTGGAGCGGCTCCCGGGCCTCGCGGCGCGCGGTCACCTCCCAGTAGCGGGCGTCGAAGTCCGCGTCCTTGACGCTGTGCAGCTCGCCCCGCTTCACGCCGTGCACGAAGGCGGCGAGCTCCTCCGCGTCGTTGCGCGGCGAGGGCACGCCGGCGTCGGCCAGCCGCTGGGTGGCCTGGGCCACTTCCGCGAGCAGCACGCTGCGGGGGTTCGGGGGTCGCCCCCCAAAATGTTGCTGCACGCTGGTCCTCCGGGCTGAGCTGTTGTCGTGTGTGCGGCGGCGAGCTGTTGTAGTGCGTTACGCGGCGGCGAGCTTGGCTGCCGAGTCCGCGTCGACGCAGGCCTGGATCATCGTGTCGAGGTCGCCGTCGAGGACCTGGTCCAAGTTGTACGCCTTGAAGCCGACGCGGTGGTCCGAGATGCGATTCTCCGGGAAGTTGTACGTACGGATCTTCTCGGAGCGGTCGACGGTGCGGACCTGGCTGCGGCGAACGTCCGAGGCCTCCCGTTCGGCTTCCTCCTGCGCCGCCGCGAGGAGCCTGGAGCGCAGGATACGCATCGCCTGCTCCTTGTTCTGCAGCTGGCTCTTCTCGTTCTGGCAGGAAGCGACGACTCCGGTGGGAATGTGCGTGATGCGCACCGCGGAGTCGGTCGTGTTGACGGACTGGCCGCCGGGGCCCGAGGAGCGGTAGACGTCGATACGGAGATCGTTCGCGAGGATCTCGACCTCGACCTCCTCGGCCTCGGGCGTGACGAGGACACCGGCGGCCGAGGTGTGGATCCGGCCCTGCGACTCGGTGGAGGGCACGCGCTGCACACGGTGCACACCGCCCTCGTACTTCAGGCGGGCCCAGACGCCCTGGCCGGGCTCGGTGGCACCCTGGCCGCCCTTGGTCTTCACCGCGACCTGGACGTCCTTGTAGCCGCCGAGCTCGGACTCGGTGGCGTCGATGATCTCGGTCTTCCAGCCCACGCGCTCGGCGTAGCGCAGGTACATGCGCAGGAGGTCACCGGCGAACAGGGCGGACTCGTCGCCGCCGGCGCCCGCCTTGATCTCCAGGATGACGTCCTTGTCGTCGCTCGGGTCGCGCGGGACCAGCAGCAGGCGGAGCTTCTCCGTGAGCTCCTCGCGCTGCTTCTCCAGGTCCTTGACCTCGGCGGCGAAGTCGGGGTCGTCGGCGGCGAACTCCTTGGCCGTGCCGATGTCGTCCCCGGTCTGCTTCCAGGAGCGGTACGTCGCGACGATCGGGGTCAGCTCGGCGTAGCGCTTGTTGAGCTTGCGCGCGTTGGCCTGGTCGGCGTGGACCGACGGGTCAGCGAGCTTCTTCTCCAGATCGGCGTGCTCGCCGATCAGTTCCTCGACCGCCTCGAACATCTCCGGCTCCAATGGACTGTCCCCGGCTGCGTGAGGTGCTCGGGGACGTAGGTACGGCGTGGGGTTCCCCTGCTCGACGAACGCGTCGAGAGCCCGGGGAGGGGGCTGGACCGCAAAGCGCCGGTCCCGGGGTCCCCGTGCGGGGGACTCCGAAGACCGGCGCTGTGGGCTCGCTACTTGCTGGCAGCGGCAGCCTTGCCGAAGCGGGCCTCGAAGCGGGCCACACGGCCACCGGTGTCGAGGATCTTCTGCTTGCCCGTGTAGAACGGGTGGCACTCGGAGCAGACCTCGGCACGGACGGTGCCGCTCGAGATCGTGCTGCGGGTGGTGAACGACGCGCCACAGGTACAGCTGACCTGCGTCTCGACGTACTCGGGGTGGATGTCGCGCTTCAAGGTGTCTCCTAGTTTCGGGAGGGCACCGGGTCGCCGCCGCTGGATGCGGATGCGTGAACCGGGGCCGACGTACCAGTCTGCCAGGACTGGCCGCATCCCCCAAAACGGGGGGACGCGGCGATCTATTCCCAGGCGGCCCGAGCACGGGTCGCGGAGGCCTTGGCGCGGGTCGGGGGAGGCCCGAGCGCAGGTCAGCCGGAGGCCCGAGCGCGGGTCGGCGGAAGCCCGGGCGCAGGTCAGCCGGCGGCCCGGGCGCGGATCAGCCGGAGCTTACGACGCCCTTCGCGGTGCCGGTGGCGGTTCCCTCGGTGGCCGCCTTCGGGATCGGCCGGTCGGCCTTGAGCGCCTTCCAGACCAGCTCCGCCTTGGCCTTGTCGACCAGGACGCGGTTGCCGTCGGAGGGGTCGTACTCGACGGGCATCGTCACCATCTTCATGTGGGACGAGCCGATGCCCTTGAGGCCGCCCGCGAAGGAGGCGAGGTCGGCGACGCTGCCGATGTCGGAGTCGGTGGTCACCGTCTTGGTCGCGGTGTCGGCGAGGTCGTACAGCTTTTTCGGGTTGGACAGGAGCCCGACGTGCTTGACCTGGTCGACCAGCGCCTTCATGAACGCCTGCTGGAGCTGGATGCGGCCGAGGTCGGAGCCGTCCCCGACGCCGTGCCGGGTGCGGACCAGGCCGAGCGCCTGCTTGCCGTTCAGGCTGTGCGACCCGGCTGCGAGATGCAGATGGCTCTCGTGGTCCGAGATGGCCTTGGTCGTGGTGACCGTGACGCCGCCGAGGTCGTCGACGAGCTTCTGGAAGCCGCTGAAGTCGATCTCGATGTAGTGGTCCATGCGGATGCCGGTCATGGACTCGACGGTCTTCACCGCGCAGGCGGCGCCGCCGGTGGAGTAGGCGGAGTTGAACATGGCGCTGGAGACCGCGCCGTGGACCGTGCCCTTGGAGTCGGTGCAGGAGGGCCGCCGGACGAGGGTGTCACGGGGGACGGAGACCACGCTGGCCCGCTTGTGGCCCTTGTACACGTGGACGATCATCGCGGTGTCGGAGCGGGCGCTGCCGTCGTCGCTGCCGCCGCCCAGCTTCTTGTTGGTCCCGGAGCGGGTGTCCGAGCCGAGGACCAGGATGTTCTCCGAGCCGTTGTCGACCTTGATGGGCCGGTCGCTGCCGAGCGCCTGGTTGATGTCGACGCTCTTGAGATTGCCGTTGAGCTTGAAGAACAGGTACCCGGCTCCGGCGCCACCGAGCGCCACGACACCCGCCGCGGTCCAGGCCGTGATCATCAGAGCCCTGCTCCGCGTGCTGCGGGTCTTGCGTCGGCCGCCCTTGGGGCGGCGCGGGGTGCTGTTGCCCGGGTCGCCCGGTATGGCGGGCTCCGGCGTGCTCTCGGCAGGCATATGGCTCCTCGGTTCCTCTGCGGTCGGTTACCCCCTGCTTTCAGGGCCAGGCCCATCTGGTCGTGACGAGGCGTACCGCTCCATGGTCACTCCGTACGGTCAGACGGGGAAACTCGGGAAAGGGTTGCACGACGAAAAGTGCCCACCGCGTGACGCGATGGGCACTCTGCGTGTCCGGCCTGAGCGGGGAGAACCCCGCCCACCTGCGAGATCAGCCGAAGATGTCGTACTGCTGGAAACCGGTACCTACCGAGATCCTTGTGGCAAAGATCTCGGTGGTGGCCTTTCCGGTCCCGGGGTACAGGTAGAGCGTGCCGCCGGGGGTGCGGGCCAGGAAGTCGGCCTTGCCGTCGCCGGTCACGTCACCGACGGCGTCGAAGACGTTGTAGTCGGCCCAGGTGCGCACCTTGATGCGGGTGGAGAAGGCTCCGCTGCCGGTCTTGCCCGTGCCCTTGTACAGGTAGACGTACGAGCCGGTCTTGCTGCGCGCGATGAGGTCGGCCTTGCCGTCGCCGGTGAAGTCGCCGTGCGCGCGGACCGAGTTGTACTGGCTCCAGCCGGTGCCGACCTGGACGCGCGCCGAGAAGGTGCCGTTGCCCTTGCCCGGGTACTCCCACATCACTCCGGCGGAGTCGACGGAGAGCATGTCGGGCAGGCCGTCGCCGGTGAGGTCACCGGGGGCGATGATCCGGGCGCGGGTCCCCCAGCTGCCGAAGATCTTGTCGGTGGCGGTCTTCCCCGTCGCCGGCAGCACGTGCGCCCAGTAGACGTCACCCGAGGTGCTGTCGCGGTACACGAGGTCCTGGATGCCGTCCCGGTTGAGGTCGGTCTGGAGCACGACGTTCACGCCGCCCATGGGTCCCGTCGACCGGCGCGTGGCGAACGAGGTGCCGTTGGAGTCCTTCTCGTATCCCGTCTTGGTGGACGGGTTACGGACCCACAGGTCGGCCTTGTGGTCGTAGTTCAGGTTCGTGTCCTCGACGCGCGGCCAGGCGGCGCCGACGTAGGTGCTGACCTTCGAGAAGACGCTGTACGCGCCCTTGGCGACGCAGTCCTGGACACCCCAGGAGACGACGCCCACGATGCGGCCGCCCACGATCAGCGGGCCGCCGGAGTCACCATTGCAGGCCGTGGTGGTGCCGGCGTCGGTGCCGGTCGCCTTGGTGCCCGCACAGACCATGTGGCCCTTGATGAAGTCGGTGCCGTAGGCCGCGGCGCACGTGGTGTCCGAGTTGATCGGCAGCGTGGCCGTCTTCAGGACGTCGGAGATGTCCTGCGTGGTGGACGTGGTGCGGCCCCAGCCGTAGAGCGTCGCCTTCGTGCCGGACGCGTACGACGTGGTGTCACCGGACGTCGTCATGCGGATCGGCTTGACGGTGACGGGGTTCGCCAGCGTGAGGACCGCGACGTCGTTGTCGATCCTGGTCGGGCTGTACGACGGGTGGGTCCACTGCCGCGAGACGCCTGTCACCGTACCGCCGTTCAGGCTGGTATCGGTCGGCAGCTGGGAAGTGCCGGTCACGATGGCGCCGTTGGCCGCCCAGTCGTAGGTCTTGCCGTTCTCGTCCTTGGTGCAGTGCGCGGCGGTGAGGATCTTCGTCGGCGAGACGACGGAGCCACCGCAGAAGAAGCCGATGCCCTTGGCCTCGTCGTAGTACCAGAGCTGCGCCATCCACGGAGCCGTGGTGATGGTCGTCGTGGTACCACCGATGATCTTCGGGTCCACGTGCGACGGGGTGGTCGACGCGCTCAGGGACGCCTTCTTCGTCGTCCGGCCCGCGGTGTCGTCACCGGCCAGCGCGCCCGCGACCCGCTTCTCCAGCACGGCCTGCGAAGGCGAGGAGTCGGCGGTACGCAGGACGGGCGTGGGCAGTGCCGAGCTCGGCGTGGCGTTCGCGGACGACACCAGAAGCGCACCGGCCACGGCGGCGGCGAGGCCTGCCGCGGCGACCGGGACGGCGATCCGTATGCGGCGTCGGTGACGGCCGCCCCCAGACGTGGACGTATCCACTCAAGTCCCCCCTCAGAGAAAAGAGTTCAGTTCTGCTTCAGCAGATGTTCAAGAGCGCGATCGTACAGGTGCCCGGGGCAGCGCAAAGGGCCGCCCCCGTCACCTGGATGACGGGGGCGGCCCTTTGCGCTTCTGCCCTGCGAATTGCGGTCGGCGAGGACCGCGGTCGCGTAAGACGTCAGTCGTTGCCGTTGCCCGGCGACGGCGTGGTCTTCTGGATCTGGAGCAGGAACTCGGCGTTCGACTTCGTCTGCTTCATCTTGTCGAGCAGCAGCTCGATCGCCTGCTGCTGGTCGAGCGCGTGGAGCACGCGACGCAGCTTCCAGGTGATGGCGAGCTCGTCGCTGCCGAGCAGAAGCTCTTCCTTACGGGTACCGGACGCGTCCACGTCCACCGCCGGGAAGACGCGCTTGTCGGCGAGCTTCCGGTCGAGCTTGAGCTCGGCGTTGCCGGTGCCCTTGAACTCCTCGAAGATGACCTCGTCCATGCGCGAGCCGGTGTCGACGAGCGCGGTGGCCAGGATGGTCAGCGAGCCGCCGTCCTCGATGTTGCGCGCGGCACCGAAGAAGCGCTTCGGCGGGTACAGCGCGGTCGAGTCGACACCACCGGACAGGATGCGGCCGGAGGCCGGGGCGGCGAGGTTGTACGCACGGCCCAGACGGGTGATCGAGTCGAGCAGCACGACGACGTCGTGGCCCAGCTCCACCAGACGCTTGGCACGCTCGATGGCGAGCTCGGCGACCGTGGTGTGGTCCTCGGCCGGACGGTCGAAGGTCGAGGAGATGACCTCGCCCTTCACCGACCGCTGCATGTCGGTGACCTCTTCCGGACGCTCGTCGACCAGGACGACCATCAGGTGGCACTCGGGGTTGTTGATGGTGATCGCGTTGGCGATCGCCTGAAGGATCATGGTCTTGCCGGTCTTCGGCGGGGCCACGATCAGACCGCGCTGGCCCTTGCCGATCGGCGTGACGAGGTCGATGATCCGCGTCGTCAGCACACCCGGGTCGGTCTCCAGACGGAGGCGGTCCTGCGGGTAGAGGGGCGTCAGCTTGTTGAACTCCGGGCGCCCGCGGCCGGATTCGGCCGCCATGCCGTTCGCCGAGTCGAGGCGGACGAGCGCGTTGAACTTCTCGCGGCGCTCGCCGTCCTTCGGCTGACGGACGGCGCCGGTGACGTGGTCACCCTTGCGCAGACCGTTCTTACGGACCTGGGCGAGGGAGACGTACACGTCGTTGGGACCCGGCAGGTAGCCCGACGTACGGATGAACGCGTAGTTGTCGAGGATGTCGAGGATGCCCGCGACGGGGATCAGCACGTCGTCGTCGGCGACCTGCGGCTCGGCGATCTCGTCGCGTCCACGACGCCCACGGCGGTCGCGGTAACGGCCGCGCCGGCCGCGGCGGCCGCCCTCGAAGTCGTCGTCGTCCTGCGGTCCGTTGTCACGCGGGCCGTTGTCGCGCGGGCCGTTGTCACGGGGACCGGCGTCGCGCGTTCCGCCGTCACGCGGCTGCTGGCGGTCCTGACGGCCGCCGCCCTGCTGCTGACGGTCGGGACGGTCCTGGCGCTCCTGACGGTCCGGACGCTGCTGTCCGGCACCCTGGCCACCCTGGCCGACCTGCTGCTCGTCGCCCTTGGCCGGACGGCGCTCGCGGCCGCCCCGGTCACGGTCACGGCGGTCACGGCGCTCGCGACGGCCGTCGGCGCCCTCGGCGTCGGTCTGCGTCTCGGTCTTCGCCTCGGTGGCAACCGTCTCGGGGCTGCCCGCCTCGGCGGTGGCACGGCGACGGCGGCGCTCGGCGGGGGCGTCCTGCTCGGCATCGCTCGCCCGGGAGGGGCCGCCGGCCGGCTGGCCGGGGATCTCGATCTGCTGCTGGGCCACGGCCTTCTCGGCGGCGACCTTCTCGGCCTTGTCCGCGGCCGGGGCGGCGGACTCGTCACCCGTACGGGCCTTCGAGGTGGTCCGGCGCTTCGGCTTGGTCTCGGCGTCGTCGGACGCCGTCGCGGCGGGAGCGCTTCCTCCGGCCTGCGCCTCCTTGATGACCTCGATCAGCTGGCTCTTGCGCATACGCGCGGTGCCCCTGATCCCGAGGCCGGATGCGACCTGCTGAAGCTCGGCCAGCACCATGCCTTCAAGGCCGGTACCGCGGCGTCGCCTGGAGCCGGCACCGGTGGCAGGCGCGGAGGCGTCCGTGGCGGGCGCGGCAGCGGTCTCCTCGACACGTGCGCCCATCAGATCGGTGGTGTCGCTCACGAAGGGTCCTTCCCTGGAGCGGACGTCGGCCTGTCTGGCTCGGCGACCGGTTGTGCTGTCCGGCATTGGCCCTTGCTGTGTGGACCGTGCCGGGGCGGTGGTCCGCCAAAGCGGCGGAAGACATTGCTGGTGATGACGATTCCAAAGCCGTGGCACTGAGATTCGGTGTCATCGGCTCGGTCACGCCGGTTCCGGAGCGTGCTCAGCACTGCTCAGCGCATAGCACCCAATGCAAGGCACGTAGCAGTTTGGGAGGCTCCCGGAAGAATGGGTGTCCCGGACAGGGACGCGAAGCACCTCGCCATGGTGGGGTCGGGTGCAGACTTGAGGTTAACACTACCGGATCCAACAAACATTCCCCCTCTCCAAATCCGGCGACCGTGCGTCGTCAATCGACCTCGACAGGTGCGAGGGGCAGCACGCACGCCCCCTGTGCGTCGAGGTCCAGACGGTTGGCGGACCAGCTCTGACCTGCGAGATCGGCCACCTTGTCGGCTGACGCGCGGTCCGCGAGCGCGAGCACCGTGGGGCCCGCGCCGGAGATCACCGCCGGGATGCCGTCGGCGCGCAGGCGCTCCACGAGCGCGGCGCTCTCCGGCATCGCCGGGGCGCGGTACTCCTGGTGCAGCCGGTCCTCGGTGGCGGGCAGCAGCAGCTCGGGGCGCCGGGTCAGCGCCTCGACGAGCAGTGCGGCGCGGCCCGCGTTGGCGGCGGCGTCGACGTGCGGGACGGTGCGCGGCAGCAGACCGCGCGCGGTCTCGGTGAGCACGGGCTTCCCGGGCACGAAGACCACCGGAACGATGGAGTCCGCGGGATCCATCCTGATCGCCCGCGCGGCGCCGGATTCCAACCAGGAGAGCGTGAATCCGCCGAGCAGACAGGCCGCGACGTTGTCGGGGTGCCCCTCGATCTCGGTCGCGAGCTCCAGGACCGCGGCGTCGTCGAGCCTGCTGTCCCCGCCTATCGTCACCGCGCGGGCGGCGACGATGCCGGCGCAGATGGCGGCCGACGAGGAACCGAGACCCCGGCCGTGCGGGATGCGGTTGGCGCAGACGATCTCCAGCCCGCGCGGCTGTCCGCCGAGCAGGTCGAAGGCGGTGCGCAGGGAACGTACGAGGAGATGCCTCTCGTCGCGCGGCAGCGTCTCGCTGCCCTCACCCGCGATGTCGATGTGCAGTCCTGAGTCGGCCACCCTGACGACGACGTCGTCATAGAGCCCCAGTGACAGGCCGAAGGCGTCGAAACCCGGGCCGAGGTTGGCACTGGTGGCGGGGACGCGCACCCGGACGGCGGCGGCGCGGAACGCTGGACCGGCCATCGCTCGATGACTCTCCTTGAGCTGCGTGATGTACAAGATTTCCGATGAACTGCCGGATGAACTGGCAGATGAACTGCGGGGTGAACTGCGTCGGACGGGCACCGGGACCCGGAGTCCGCAAAGACCGCGCGGCACCGCGGCATATGCGGTGGGCGGGTTCGGTACAGCCTATCGAAGGAAGGTTCCGTGGCGACATAGGGCGCACAGGAGGCGCACGATGCGTGTCGTAAGCCCCTCGTGCACCCCCGGCAGGGTCGGCATGGGGATGACCCCCGCGAGCGAACGGTTTCCGTCGGCTTTACGACGGTTTCCCGCCCACTCACGGCGAGTTCCCCCGGACCTGACGCGACTTCACGCCGATCCCGACCCGACCTCAAGCCGAATCCGGCCCGAACTCTCACCGATCCCGACCAGACCTCATGCCGACCCCGACCCGGATCTAGGCGAGACCGAGTCGCTCCGCCGCCGTCGCCGCGTCCACCGGGACCGTGACCGGCTGCGGAGCTCCCGCGACGGCCCAGTCGGGGTCCTTGAGACCGTTTCCGGTGACGGTGCAGACGATGCGCTGGCCCGGGTCGACCTTGCCCTGCTCGGCGGCCTTCAGCAGACCGGCCACGGACGCGGCGGACGCGGGCTCGACGAACACGCCCTCCTGTGCGGCCAACAGCCGGTAGGCGCGCAGGATCTCACGGTCCGTCACCTCGTCGATGAGGCCGCCCGACTCGTCCCGCGCGGCCAGCGCGAACTGCCACGAGGCCGGGTTGCCGATCCGGATCGCGGTGGCGATGGTCGACGGGTCCTTGACGATCTCACCGCGCACGATGGGCGCGGAGCCGGACGCCTGGAACCCCCACATGCGCGGGGTGCGCCCGGCGATGCCGTCGGCGGCGTACTCCGTGTACCCCTTCCAGTACGCGGTGATGTTGCCCGCGTTGCCCACCGGAAGGACATGGATGTCGGGCGCGTCGCCGAGCATGTCCACGATCTCGAAGGCGGCGGTCTTCTGGCCCTCGATACGCACCGGGTTCACCGAATTGACCAGCGCCACCGGGTAGTTGTCGGACAGCGAGCGCGCCAGCGTCAGACAGTCGTCGAAGTTGCCGTCGACCTGGAGGATCTTGGCGCCGTGGATGAGGGCCTGGCCCATCTTGCCGAGCGCGATCTTGCCCTGCGGCACGAGGACGGCACAGACCATCCCGGCGCGTACGGCGTAGGCGGCGGCGCTCGCGGAGGTGTTGCCGGTGGAGGCGCAGATGACGGCCTTCGCGCCCTCCTCCTTCGCCCGCGTGATGGCCATCGTCATACCGCGGTCCTTGAAGGAACCGGTCGGGTTGGCGCCCTCCACCTTGAGGTGGACCTCGCAGCCCGTGCGCTCGGAGAGCACCTGCGCGGGCACGAGCGGCGTACCGCCCTCGCGGAGCGACACGACCGGCGTGCTGTCGGACACCGGAAGCCGGTCCCGGTACTCCTCGATGATTCCGCGCCACTGGTGGGTCATTGCTCGTTACTCCCCTTCAACCCGCATGATGCTGGAGACGCCCCGCACGGTGTCGAGGCCGCGCAACGCCTCGACGGTCCCGGCGAGGGACGCGTCGGACGCGCGATGGGTGACGACGACGAGGGAGGCCTCGCCGTCCTTGCCCGACTGGCGCACGGTGTCGATGGACACCCCGTGCTCGGCGAAGACGGTGGCGACCTGCGCGAGGACACCGGGTTTGTCGGCCACGTCGAGGCTGATGTGGTACCGCGTGACGACCTCGCCCATGGGCGAGACGGGCAGCTGGGTGTACGCGGAGTCGCCGGGGCCGGTGGCACCGCCGAGCTTGTTGCGGCAGACGGCCACCAGGTCGCCGAGGACGGCGGACGCGGTGGGGGCGCCGCCGGCGCCCGGCCCGTAGAACATGAGCTGGCCGGCGGCCTCCGACTCGACGAACACGGCGTTGTACGCGCCGCGGACGGAGGCGAGCGGGTGGGTCAGCGGGATCATCGCGGGATGGACGCGCGCGGTCACCGAGCCCCCGTCGGCAGCCCGCTCGCACAGGGCGAGCAGTTTGATGGTGCAGCCCATCCCCTTCGCCGAGGCGAAGTCGGCGGCGGTGACCTCGGTCATGCCCTCGCGGTAGACGTCGTCGAGGCGCACCCGCGTGTGGAAGGCGATCCCGGCGAGGATGGCGGCCTTGGCGGCGGCGTCGAAGGCCTCGACGTCGGCCGTCGGGTCGGCCTCGGCGTACCCGAGCGCGGTGGCCTCGTCGAGGGCCTCCTGGTAGCCCGCCCCCGTGGATTCCATCTTGTCGAGGATGAAGTTGGTGGTGCCGTTGACGATGCCCATCACCCGGTTGATCTTGTCGCCGGCGAGGGACTCGCGCAGCGGCCGGATCAGCGGGATGGCGCCGGCGACGGCGGCCTCGTAGTAGAGGTCCCTGCCGTGCTCCTGGGCCGCCGCGTGCAGGGCGGCACCGTCCTGGGCGAGCAGCGCCTTGTTCGCGGAGACGACGGAGGCGCCGTGCTCGAACGCGGTGGTGATCAGCGAACGGGCGGGCTCGATGCCGCCGATGACCTCGACGACGACGTCGATGTCCCCGCGCTTGACGAGGGCGGTCGCGTCGGTGGTGACCAGGTCGGGGTCGATGCCCGCGCGCACCTTGGAGGGCCGGCGGACGGCCACGCCCACGAGTTCGACGGGGGCGCCGATCCTCGCCGTGAGGTCGTCGGCGTGCGTCGTCATGATGCGCGCCACCTCTGAGCCGACAACCCCGCAGCCCAGCAGCGCCACCTTCAGCGGACGCGTACGCATCATCCGACCTCGTTTCCTCATACCGTGTTCGGTTGGACCAGTCTCACTCACCGGACGGGAGTTTCTACCCTTCGTCCGGATCGTGAGACGTCCATTTCATTTTTCTGGTGGGCGACGACAGGAGATCTTGCGCCCGGTTCCGCCCTGTTCCAGACCGGCCGCCCGGCACATCCGATCACCTGAAGTCACCTCCTGTCGCTTACCGTCGTCCCCGGCCACTCGCCGGAGCCGACACGGGCCTCCGCGCGCTTGTCGCCCGCTTCCGCCCGCTTCCTCGTGGCCCTCTCCTTCTCACCCGACGTCGAGACGCAGGAGGTCCTCCTCCGTCTCACGCCGGACGATCACCCGCGCCGCACCGTCCTTCACGGCGACGACCGGCGGGCGGAGAGCGTGGTTGTAGTTGCTGGCCATGGACCGGCAGTACGCGCCGGTGGCCGGGACCGCGACGAGGTCGCCCGGGGCCAGGTCCGCGGGCAGGAAGGCGTCCTTCACGACGATGTCACCGCTCTCGCAGTGCTTGCCGACGACGCGCACGAGCATCGGCTCGGCGTCGGAGACACGCGAGACGAGGGCGACGCTGTACTCGGCGTCGTACAGCGCGGTCCGGATGTTGTCGGACATGCCGCCGTCCACCGAGACGTAGGTCCGCAGCCCGTCGAGCGGCTTGACGGTGCCGACCTCGTACAGCGTGAACGCGGTGGGACCGACGATGGCGCGCCCGGGCTCCACGGAGATCCGCGGTGTACGGAGCTTCGCGGCCTCGCACTCACGCGTCACGATCTCGCTCAGCGCCTTGGCGATCTCGTGCGGCTCGCGGGGATCGTCGTCGCTGGTGTACGCGATGCCGAGGCCGCCGCCGAGGTCGATCTCGGGCAGCTCGACCCCGTGCTCGTCCCGCACGGCGGCGAGCAGCGCGACGACGCGCCGGGCCGCGACCTCGAACCCGGCCATGTCGAAGATCTGCGAGCCGATGTGCGAGTGGATGCCGACGAGTTCGAGCGCGTCGAGCGCGAGCGTCCGCCGTACGGCCTCGGCGGCCTGCCCGTCCGCGAGCGCGATCCCGAACTTCTGGTCCTCGTGCGCGGTGGCGATGAACTCGTGCGTGTGCGCCTCGACGCCCACCGTCACCCGGATCTGCACCCGCTGCCGCGTTCCCAGGGACTGCGCGATGTGGGCGACCCGCACGATCTCCTGGAAGGAGTCGAGCACGATCCGCCCGACCCCGGCCTCGACGGCAGTACGGATCTCGTGCTCGGACTTGTTGTTGCCGTGGAAGGCGATGCGGTCGGCGGGCATGCCGGCCGACAGGGCCGTCGCCAGCTCACCCCCGGAACACACGTCCAGGTTGAGCCCCTCCTCGTGCAGCCACCGGACGACGGCGCGCGAGAGGAAGGCCTTGCCCGCGTAGAAGACGTCGGCGTCGTGCCCGAACGCGGTGCGCCAGGCGCGCGCCCGCTCGCGGAAGTCGCTCTCGTCGAGGAAGTACGCCGGAGTGCCGAACTCCTCGGCCAGCGCGGTGACTTCGATCCCGCCGACGCTCACGACACCGTCCTCCGTACGGCTCACGGTGTGCGACCACACCTTCGGGTCGAGAGCGTTGAGGTCGGCGGGCGGGGCGCTGTAGTGGCCCTCGGTGAGGACGTCGGCGTGACGGGGCCCGGCGGGGTGTGCGGAACGGCTCATGTCTGGAGTGCTTTCTGCTTCGTCAAAGGTAGTCGGGGGCGCTGATGCCGAGCAGGGACAGGCCACCGGCCAGCACCGCCCCGGCGGCTTCGGCGAGCGCGAGCCGGGCACGGTGGGCGGCCGCGGGTTTCTCGTCGCCGAGCGGCAGCACGGCGTACTGAAAACCGAGAAGAGCGTCAGCGGTCACGACAAGATGCCGCGCCACCCGATCGGGCGCCCGATCCCGCGCGGCAAGACGCAGGGCGTGCGGGTACTCGGCCAGAGCGGCGAGGAGATCGGCTTCGGCGAGGTGGGGGGGCGGGGGGTCCGTACGAGAGGTGTGGACCTGGTCGGCGGGGGTGGGGGGCGGGGGGTCCGTATGGAGGGTGTGGGCCTGGTCGGCGGGGCGGGCGCGGTCGCCAGGACCGCCGGGCCCGTCCGAGGGACGTACGACGCCCCGGGGGACACCGACACAGCTTCGGCTGTAGCTGTAGCTGTGGCTATGGCTGTAGCCGAGGGTGGCGGCGTTGCGGCGCAGGGCCCGGGTGCGGGCGTGGGCGTAACGGACGCGGAAGAGAGGATTGCTCTCGCGCTGGAGAAGGTGGTCGGCACTGATCCGGGGCCGGTCGTGCGGCGCGGGGTGGAGCAGCGCCCAGCGGGCGGCGTCGTGGCCGAGGGGGGCGGGGTCCTCGGGCGCGGGCACGGGCCGGAGGTTCACGGGCTCGGCATGCCGGACCTCGGCACGTCCGCCCTGGGTGGCGACGATCCGTACGAGAGCCTCGGCGACGACTTCGGCCCGGGTCTCGTAGGGCACACGCAGCTCGACGACCTGCCCGGCGAGGGTGTCCCCGTACCCGTAGCGAGCGCCCTGGTCCATGACCTCTTCGACCAGGCCGACGGAGGCGCCACCGGCGAGGGTGACGTTGAGGAAACCGGGTCCGGTGACGGTCACGGCGGCGACACCGGGATCACCCGTGATGTACGGCCGCAGGACCTCGGCGACTTCCAGCGCAGGCCGGCCTGCCTGCCCGGCCAGCCGCAACGCGATGTTCGTCGCATAGTCCCCGCATCCGCCCGGCCCAGGCGGGGTGACCGCCACGCTCGCGGGCACGGAGACGCTCAGCTCCCCCACGTCGACAGCACGACGCACCGCGCGCAGCACGGTACGGGAGAGCTCGACGGGAGTCACGGGACAAGCCTAGGGGAGGAGGGGGGTGGGAAAGCGAGCCAGTTTGGCGATGGTCCGGGATGTGGACGGGGAGGGGGTTGCGACGGGGAGGCGGTTGCTGGTGCTGGGGGCGCCTGATCTTGGAGGGGAGTCCGAGGGGAGTCAGAGGTGACTCCGCGGGGACTCCAAGGCGGCCTAGGAGGGGATCGCCGGCGTGGGATGGCGGTGAGCGGGAGCGGTGAGCTGGAGCGAGGAGTGGGAGCGAGGAGTGGGAGCGAGGAGCGCGACTGTCGACGACACAGACCAAGGGTCGCTGAGCCCGAGGTCCAAACCGAGTCGCAGTCCGAGTCGCAATCCGAGCTCTGCCGATGCCCGGCGGATCGGATCCGGCGATCACCGGACGCGGCGACGGCGACAGAGCCGGGACTCCGACTCCTCACCCCCCAGGGACCACCCACCCCAGTGGACCACCCCAGTGAGTGACTGGGGACGACGCTGACCCAGCCCGCTCCTCGCATGCACCGACCCACGCGGAAGGCTTCATCCCCGGTGTCCGGGTCGGCGCCAGATGAACGGTGTACGGGTCGGGCCCCGCTGAATGAACCGGTGTACGGGTCAGGCGGGTCGGGCCTGCGCTGAATGAACCGGTGTAAAGGTCGGGCGGGTCGGGCCTGCGCTGAACGAACCGACGTATGACTCAACGCCCGGTGTAGAGATAGACCCCCGATGAACCGGTTTACCGCTGCTCAGTGGTGCCCGCTGCGCCCGGCACGCTCGGCCTCCTCGACGGCGCCACCCACGACGCCACCGACCTCGCGCCCTTCCATCAACTGCTTTACCAGGCTGATGAGTTCGGACGGCTCGAAGGGCTTGGCGAGAAAGGCGTCGACACCGATGTCGAGCCCGCTCTCGACTTCATACTGCGTACAGGCGCTGACGATGGCGAGGGGCAGATTCCGGGTCCGGGGATCGGCACGGAGGCGGGCGGCGGTGCGCAGGCCGTCGAGCCGGGGCATCACGACGTCGAGGGTGACGACATCGGGCCGAACCTGATGGACGACGTCCAGACATTCGGCACCGTCAGCCGCGGTCACGACCTCGAGACCCTCCAGCTCGAGGTTGACCCTGATCAGCTGCCGGATGACCTTGTTGTCGTCCACAACAAGCACCCGACCGGACACGCCTGGCACAACTCGAGAGTAGGTCCGCGCCCACCGCCGCGTCCGGGTTTTCCCCACTTCCACCCCGTGCGGCCCCCACCCACCCGCGAGAGCCCAGCCCCGCCCAACCGCCGCTCCCCCCGCGACACCACGCGCCGCGTCCAAAACACATGGCGATCACCCCTGAAAGAGCTGGTAGGGTTCTACCCGTCGCCGCACAAAGCGCCCGACACGCCCCCGTAGCTCAGGGGATAGAGCAACGGCCTCCGGAGCCGTGTGCGCAGGTTCGAATCCTGCCGGGGGCACCCTTCATACGGTGCCCAAAGACCCCGCCATCAGCGGTTTCGCTGAGAACGGGGTCTTCGCGTATCTACAGCCATGCGCAGGCAGATGCCGCCAAAAGCAGCCGTTTGCCAGTGATCACGCTGTAATAGCGTGTTGATCTTGAAGGACTTCACCGCAGGTCAGCGCGCGTATCAAGAGGCTTTGAGCGTAGTCGTGTGGACGACCCGTGGACAGGAAGGAGCTTCGGACCGGTCATGGTCCGAGGCTCCTGCATCCGATCGAATATGTCAGAGACGTTCGTTCGAGGTCAGATCGAAGAGTTGTTGATCTGCTCACGGGCAAGTCGCACCGGCTCACCAGTGGCGTTGTCGAACCGGCGGCGCACCAGGATGCTGAACCCGAGATCATGCAGAGCCATCTCGGCGACGTTGGTGTTCCACGGGTCCCGACCCTTCAGCGCCTCCCGCGCGAGCACGAGGGCGGAAACATTCTTCCCGCCGACCACCGCCAGCACGTCGTACTTCTCGTCTTCAGGCGTGTGCAAGGCAGCGACAGCGACATCCGCGAGCGTAAGGACGGTATAGCTACCGTCCTTAAGACGAACACGGGTCTCTGCAGGCGTGCTTATAGGCTCGTGCGCCATGGTGTCTCCTCAATCGGACCTGGCCGGATCATTCTCCGACCGCACAGCCCTGGAGGCTACACACCTCGCGACCGGCAGGAGCCCCGGACCGCTCTGGTCCGAGGCTCCCGTGTTTGATCAGATCGTCGCGTCAGTCCACTGAATCCTCCCCAAGCCCCTGCATGATCCGGTCGTTCATCTCCTGCTCCTGGCCGTCGATGCACTTGGCGTAGATCTTGAGAAGGACGTCCACCGAGTGGCCGGCGCGAGCGGCGACCTCCGGGGCCGGGACACCGGAGTTGAGCCACTGGGAGACTCCCGCGTGACGGAGGTCGTACGGCCGGAAGGCAAGGACGGAAGACGCCTGGTCCGGGACGAGGGCGAGTTCCCGCGCCTGCTTCCACGCACGCGAGTACGAGGAGGCCGCGATCACGTTGCCCCGCTCGCTGGAGAACAGCCGGCCGTCCTTCGCCGTGCCGAACTCCTTCAAGTGGTCGCGCAGCAGACGGACCAGCGGAGGCGGAATCGGCACGATGCGCACCTCGCCCTGGGCCCGCTGCTTCAGACCCCGCCTGTCATGCGCCTCACCGGAATCGGTCCACGCCTTGCCCGCCGAAGGACGCGTCTCCGCCAGCTCGATACGTCCCCAGCCCGACGCCGGAAGCGTGCAGTCGGACCGCCGGAGCCCGAGTGCCTCGCCCGGCCGCATGGCCGCGTAGTACAGGCATCCGAAGAACGCCCGCAGCCGCCGGCCACTTGCCCGCTCGAAGCCGCCCACGTAAGTGAGCGCGGTCAGCAGTTCCCGAGCCTGCCGCGGATTGACCACCACCCGGCGGTCGACTTCCTGCACCGCCCGCTTGCCTCGCTTGCGCCGCACCCGGCTGAGTGGGTTGGAGGTCAGGTGTTCCAACTCCACCGCGAATTCCAGCGCGTTGAAGACGACGGCCCGACGTCGCCGGTAGGTCTGAGTGGCAGCAGGCTTGCCGTCCAGCTTCCGCCCCAATCCGTCGATCAACTCGTGCACACGGGTGATCTCTTGCAGCTCTCCCACAGGAAGCGATGCCTTCTCCATCCAGCGCACTGTGGAGGCGATCTCGTCCGGCCGTTCCCGCTCCCTGCGCGGCACGGGCAGGACGTACGAGCGCAGCGCCCGACGCAGCATCTCCGGAGCCGGACGCCCCCGTCCCGGCTTGACCAGGACGGGAATGACCGTCGCCAAGGCATCGGTCATGCTGTCCCGGTGCTTGGCCGATGCCTCCGCCCACCGGGCATCGACGTACTTGATCGCCAGATCAAGGAAGGACAGGGCCGCTCTGCCGCCACGCAGCGAGTCGGGCAGACCCGTCACCGTGTCGAACGGCTCGCCCTTGTCGAGCGCCCGCACCAGCTTGGCGCGAAAGCGGTCGGCCAGTGCCTTGGTCTTGTGCGACTCACTGAACGGCTGACCGTCGACCACCCAGCGCACGAGGTAAGTCGGCTTCTTCGTGGTCTTGTTGACCGAGAGCTTCCAGACGGAAGCCTTGTAAGACTTCACGAGGCCACCCCCTCTGCCCGCTCCTCCAGCCAGTTGTTGAGCACGTCTCGCCGGACTCGCAGCTCACCATTCGGTAGCCGTATGCAGGCCGGGGCGATGCGGAGCTCCCGCCAGCGATAGAAGGTGCGTCTGGAGATGCCTCCCAGCTCGTCGAGTACCTGCCGCACGGTGAGGAGTTCGGCCGGCCTCGCACGGGTGTCACGCGCCATGGGAAGCACCGCCTTCCCTCACGGAGGCAGCCAGGAGCGCCGCCTCCGGCGAGTAGCCGCGCCCGGCATAGCGCCAATGGCCAACCGTGACGGTTGACCTCAAATCGATGCCGAGGGCGGTTCGCTGTTCCTCCGCACGATGTTCCGCACGGGCCTGCCGGAGTGCGGTCAGGGTGGTGGAGTAGCGGCGCGACTTGCTGGAGAAGTGGCCGCCGTAGCCGAGCATGTGCGCCCAGCGCCGTAAGCCGAGCGGCTCGAAGTCGGGCAGACCGCCGAGCCACCAGCACATACCGATCATGCGGAGCACGTGGGCACGTACGGGCAACAGGACCAAATCCCGCGGCCCATGGATACGGCCATCCACCGCGCCGGCTGTCTCGGCCCCCTTCGTTGCGTACTTGGCGATGTAACCGGCTACGGCCGACGAGGTCAGCCGCTCCCCCGCTCCGAAAGCGGAGATAGGACGTACGTCGATCTGCTCCCCGAACCGCAGCGCACGCGGGCCGACGACGTCCCGCCCGGGAGCCAGGAGCCGCACTCTCTCGGCAGCAGCGCGGACAGCCGCCGAGAGCAGAGCAGTCGTGGCCCAGAACGGCGGAGTCGAGTTGGCCCCCTCCGGACCGTCGAGGCGGATGACGGCATGAAAGTGGACCAGCCCGCGCCGCTGGTACTCGGCAACCTTGGCGTACGACAGCCGAACGCTCTCGCCGAACTCCCCGCGGGAGAGCCCGATCTTCCGGGCGATCTCGCGGCGCAATTCCAGGACGAAGCGGTGCCAGAGTCCGCCTGATTGTGCCTGCCAGAGCACGGCTCCGGCGTAGTCGTAGCAGCGCGGGCAGAGGGGCTCCCCGAGCCTCGGATCGTCGTCCGCGTGCCGCGTGTGGCACCCGGCCGGCGATCCATGCGGACAGCTCGCCCCAGCTTTTCGGGGTCGGCAGGCCCGTACGCGGCCGTCGCGCTCGCGGCGGGTGTGGACCGGGCCGAAGCCTGGAGCGGTGAGGGTGGCGAACACCCGAGGGTGGCCGCCCACCTCCTCCCCCACGGTCTTGCCGCCGACGAGTCCGGCACGGATCAGTTGGTACGTGTCCGCCTGATAGATGCGGGCGCAGGTCGGGCAGACCGTTGCCCGGCGGTTGCCGCATGCGGTGAGCAGTCGGCCGCCGTAGACGTCCGAGCCGTACGAGAGCAGGGCCTCGCCGGTCGACGCGTCGACGACCGTGGCAGTGCCGACGAGGTGAATCGGGTTGGCACAGCCCCCTAGGCGGATGATCTGGCGTCGCCAGGCCTCGAAGCCTGGCTCTCCGGCCCTGTCGATCAGCGCGGAGACGCCCTTCGGGAGGGTCAGGGAAGGCGTGATCATGGACGACCACCGCCGCCGAACGCCTGCCACATGACGGCAGAGATTCCTTGGGGCAGCGTCTTGGCACTGAAGCGAAGCGTCGGGTCGGTGAGCCAGACGGCGGCAGCGTGTGCCGGGCAGAGCCAGCGTTCGAAGCCATCGAGTCCGACGAGGACGACCTGTTCCCGTCCGACACAGGTCGGCTGTTCTCTGTCCCTCAGCTCGCATTCGAGCGGAGGGGATTTGCGCGGACGATGCGCGGTGGACAAAGTGAGGGTGCTCCTTTCACTGCTCACGTGGCGGATGGAGTGGGTTCCTGACGGGGTCGGGTTTGGCGACTTCGCGCCCCGTCGGGAGCCCGTTGTGCGGGCGCTGTTCAGCTGTGGTCGTGCGGGATGGGTCAGAAGCGGAGTGCTCCGAGGAAGGCGCCCAGGCCGTCGAGGACCGTAGCCACAAGGGGCGCGGCCATCGTCCGGGCGAGCAGGAAGCCGAAGGCCGAGCAGAGCAGCAGGTCGGCCCAGCGCAGGTAGCGGATGCGCAGCAGGAACCAGATGAGCAGTCCGAGCAGCAGCACCGCCGAGACGGACACGAGCACGGTGGACCCCTTTCACTTCGCGTCCAGCAGTTCGGGAAGGTGCGGGGTGAGGTGCGCGTACTCGGCCGCGATGGCTTCCGCGTCCGCTTCGGTGATCAGGTGGGAGCGGGCGCGTTCCCAGCCGTCGCCGGAGGCCAGCACCGCGGTGCCGGCTTGTTCCGGCGTGATGGCTTGCGCTGCCTTGAGCGCGTCCGGGTTGAGGTCTCCGAGGGCCATCTCTGCTGTGCCGGGGTCGGCGACGCGGTGACAGACTCGCCCGCCGAGCTGGGCACGTAGGGCCGTGACGCCCGGACCCAGGTCGGAGCCGACGCGCTGGCCAGCGACGACGAGGAAGACGCCGAGTGCCGCGCCAAGTTGGGCGAGCCGGATCAGCGCCGTACCAGCGGCGTGGGCTTCGTCCTTCTCGTTCCGGCTCGCGATGAGGAACAGTTCCGCGATCTCGTCGACGATGACGACCACTGGGACCGGTCGATCCTGCTCGGGGAGGCCCCAGATGTTCCGTACGCGGGCAGCGCGGCAGACAGTCATGCGGTCGAGGGTGAGATCAACCAGCGCGGCCAGGAGCCGGACCGCTTGTTCACGGTTGGTTGCGAGCGCCGATAACCGCGGTTCGTACAGCGACAGTTCCATGCCGCCCTTGCAGTCGACGCCGACCAGGGCGACGGGTTGCGGAGCCAGGCCCGCCACGAGCGCGTTGATCAGCGTGGACTTCCCGGACCGGGTGGCACCGACGATCAGCCAGTGCGGTACGCGACGCAGGTCGATCACCCATGCGGCGCCGGTCTCCAGCGCACCGACCGCAACTCGGAGAAACTGAACGGGCTCGCGCTGCTTCGGTATGCGCGGGTACGCCAACGGATCGGTGACCCAGGCCGTGATCCGGACCGTTCCCGGCTTATGGGAAAGAACCCGGACCGCATGGACCTCCCAGGCTTCAGCCATGGCGGGCGCCGCCTTGACGAAGTCGTCCGGCACTTGGCCCGGAAGGAGACGCGCCAGCAGCCAGAAGCCGCCGGCAGTCGGCCGTATGAACCCGAACCGGGGCACCAACGGCTGAGGGGGTGGAGTTCCCTTGCCGACGAGCCCGGACACGACCGTCAGAGCAGGACGTCGACTCACTGCCAGGCCACACCCGGCCATCAGCGGACGCCACGTACGGATGACGCGGCAGCACGCGACCGGGAACCCGAATAAGAGCCAGCAGGCGACGGGGTAGCGGCGGCGCAGGGCCGGGCCTACGAGGAGTAGGCCCGACACCAGCACTGCGGCCACCACCAGGAACCAGCTCGGCCAGGTCGTTCCAGCCGAGGCGGTGGAGGCCAGGATCATCACTGCGCGGCCCCCTTCCCGGCCGGAGCCGGAGCGTTCAGGGGCCGGATCTCCGCCGCGCGGAAGGCGACGCCGTGCCGGCCGTCGTTCTCCCACGGCGTGGCCACCAAGTCCCGTACAGCCACGGGCATGCCGAGCTGCACGCCGCTGGGCTCACCGGGGACGTTCACGGTCACGACGTCGGCGGACCCGCCCGACATCAGGCACAGGCCGACCTGGTACACGGTCTTGCCCGTGTCGCGGTCAACGCGGAGCTGACCGGTCTCACGGTTCGCGATCCGCGGAGCGGGGGGAACGGCACAGATGATCCCCGTGAACTTCGCGGTGTCGATCGGAAGGCTTGCCACTTGTCTGGACTCCTCATCCATCGCACCCGAAGGCCGATCCTCCGGGCTGCTTTACAACCCGTAGTACGGGTCGAGAGTCCAGAGTGACCACCCGTAGTACGGGTTGTCAACCGCCTTGGGATGGGAGACGCTGTTCACCGCAATACACAAGCCGTCCACGACGGCGCACAGCCGATCGGGAACCACGGCCACGGAGGGCCCACATGCCGCCACAGAACACGCAGCCGAAGTACCGGCAGATCGCCGACTACCTGCGCGAAGGCATCCTGAACGGCACCTACCCCGCCGGCCAGCCGCTTCCCTCCGAGGAGACATTGGCCAAGCAGTTCGGCGTGACGCGCCCCACGGTCCGTCAAGGCCTCACCGAGCTACGGGCATCCGGTCTCGTCGAAGTCATCATGGGGCGGGGCACCTTCGCCCGCTCACCCCAGAGCCGTCCCAGCCTCACGCGCCCGCGCGGCATCCGACGCACTCCGAACGGAGGCTATGTCGAGGCCGACAGCATCCGATGGGCCAACGCAGAACCCTCCGTAGCTACCCGCACAGACGCCCCGCTCGCACTCGCCGACCTGTTGCGCATCCCGCCGGGCGAGCCGATGTTCACGTACGACGCGTTGCAGACAGCCGACAACGGCCGCCTCCGCCAACTCCACCGCACATACGTACCGTTCTCCGTGCTGATCGACACGAAGTACGAAGAGGAAGCGCCCCCGCCGGCCCCGGAGCTCTACGCGTCACTCGCAGGCCTAGGCCACGAACTCCACTTCACGGAGTACATCCGCACGCGTATGCCGCTCCCTGACCAAGCCCAGACCCTCCGACTCCCCGAAGGCGTCCCGCTCCTCCACATCATCCGCGTGACACTCACCGCGGCAGAGAAGCCGCTCGCCCTGGAGGAGTTCCACCTCCCAGGCGACGACTTGGAGCTGTCCTTCAGGCTGTAGCAGACGCCCAGTTGGCTCAGACTTTCTCTACTGGTTCAAGGCCCGCGCACGGCGCGGGCGCGCGCCACCTCTGCGGCGCGGCCTGCCTCCTGTCTCCGCCCCGGCTGGCCGCGCCCGGCGGCGCGCTACGTGCATGCGGGCATGAAGGTGGGAGACACCCTCTGCGGCTGGGGCGGTCGGCTCCACGGCTTTAGGTAGCCACTTTGGGGCGAGCCTCTAAGATCATGGCCCCAACGTCATGCTTTAGCGGGCAGGTCCACAGACTGCCCGACGCGCCAGAAGCTTACGGGGCCATGATCACTCGCCCCAAAGCAGCTCCAGCCCAAAGCCGCTCCGCCGACCTTTGCATAATCCTGCTGTCGCCAGACGTAGCCCCCTCACACGCATTACTTGCGGATACGAAGGAGAACGGTACCGCCGGTTGCCGCACGGGTCGTACGATCTGCATGAGGTGAGGGGGCTCGTGGACATCTCCGAGGTGCGCAATCCATACGACTACCGGAACCCAGTGCGTGAGGCAGCGGTCTTCGCCGGACGGGACCAGGAAGTCGCCACCATTGCATATGAACTCGATCAGGCAGCCGTCGACCGGCCATCAGTCTGCATCGTCCTGCACGGCCCGCGTGCTGTCGGAAAGACGAGCCTGCTCTACGCCACCGAACGGATAGCTGCGGCACGCGGCCTTACGACCGCGCGCGTGGATCTGGTCGAGGGTGACAGCGAGCCGCTCACCTTCTTTCGTAAGTTGTACGACGAGTTGGTCTCGACGATTGCGAACGGGGCCGCGCAGGCCGGGAAAGACGTCCCGTTCGACGTGTCGACCGTCCGTCGGGTGATGGCAGGGGCCGACGACGCCGCTTCCGTGGCACCGTTCCAGTTCCCGGAGGCAGTGGCCCTCGCGGGGGCCGAGGGCCGGGTGCCGGAGGCAGCGCTGCGCGCCGACCTCTCCTCCTTCGTACGTCTCCTCGGGCATCCAGTAGTTCTCCTCGTGGACGAGGCTCAACTGATCGCCCACGACGCCCGCGCCCTGTCGGTACTGCGCTTTCTCGCCACGCGTGTCGACGGGTTGATCCTGGTGCTCGCGGGCACGTCCGGGCTGATCGACCGGATCATGGACGTGCACTCGCCGATTCTGCGGCAGTTCAAGGAGATCGAGGTCCGAGCATTCATCGAGTCGGAGGACGTCAAGAACTGCATACTGTGGCCACTCCGCAACGCCGGAATCTATGGCGGGATCTCACAAGGCGTGGTGTCCTCCTTGCGGCAGCTCACGGATGGCAATCCGTACGAGGTCCAGCTTTACTGCTACGAGATGTTCGCCCGCTGGCAGCAGGGCGTCACCGATCATATGAAGCTCACCCCTGAGGTACTCGAAGGTATCCGTTCCCGCATGGAATCGGGTCGCAACGTCCTGGAGCGCCCGCTTATCCGTGCCGTGCGCGCGATGAAACGACAAGAGCTCATCGCTTTCAACGTTCTGACCTCTGCTCTGGGGCACGCGACACCGGATGAGGCCTGGTTTGCTTACTCCCTGGCCGGGCAGCCGGAGATCACACGCACGCAGTATGACCAGCACAGGGAGGCACTGGTCGCACAAGGCATCCTCGACCCCGGGGACACCGTCCGCTTCGCCGTGCAGACGGAACTCTTCGATGAGGTTTACGCCCGTCTGTGGACCGCCCGCACCATCCGATTGCAGCCGCACGACCAGGTCACTGGCCGAGGCAACGTCCGAGCCATGCTGATTAATCGGCTCTTCTGCTTCCTGCACGATGCCGCCCAGGGACCTCTGCGCATCTTCGAGACATGCTGTTCCCAGATGAACGAGCGGCACGTAGAGAAGATGCTCAGCGCCTTGGAGCGGATGCCCAACACCGGCCCGGACGCCATCGTACGGATCACCTATCTCCACTCCGCGATCTTGCGTGCGGGTGAGCCATCGGCCCTCGACCTCACCACCGTCACTTGCACGTACGGTGAACACACAGTTAAACGCTGGCTGTACGCGGCGGACACTGACGACATCTCGGTGGCCGACGCTCCCGGCTTTAAGGCGGTGGCCGAACGGATCGCGGAACTCGGCGGTCGCCTCACCGCCGACCGGGTTCGCATACCACTGCGGACGTGGCCAGCTCACAATTGGTTCCGCAAGGCCACCGGAAAGTTGCGCACCGAGCTGGCGGACAACCATTACAGCGCCGCGTTCGACGCGTATGGGGCTGGAGGCGTATCCGCCGCCCACACCAACTTCCAGTCGTCCTTCGCGTTGACCCCAGGCTGGAAGCAGGCGAACAGTCTGACGTATCTCAGCTTGGCCAACGGCCTCAAGGACGAGGCTCTCAAATGGTCCCAGCGTGCACTCGAACTGGCCACCGACGCCTACCGGCGCACGTTGAGCCGTTACAACGCGGCTATGGCCCATCTCCTGACCGGTGACCGGGACACCGCCGCCGAACACCTCTTGAGAGTCACAGCGGAGCTGGAGAGCACGGCACTAATCAACAAGATGGCCTTCCTGCTGCTCCCGAACCCGGACGACACTACGCGTTTGTACGAGGACACCAACCTCGACCTTGCGGAGGCGGTAGAGCGTGCTCGTGCCGCCCTCGGCATCGCTCCAGGCAACGTTCCGGTGGGCCCGTACGGAGGAGCAGCGGTCGAAGGATCGGGCGCCGCGCACCCACAGATAGCCGCCGAACCCACGGCGCACTCCCACCGGACGCCGGTAGTTCTGTCCGTGGCCACCGAATGGGCTTCCTCCCATGGAGGACTCAGCACGTTCAATCGGGACCTGTGCCGGGCGCTGGCCGCCGTCGGCGCGCAGGTGTTCTGTGTGGTGCTGGACGCCACCGCCGCGGAAATCGCTGCTGCCGACGATGCAGGCGTCAAGCTGCTTTCGGCTCCCGAGATGCCCGGGGCCTCCGAGGACATTCGGCTCACGAGCCGTCCGAATCGTCTCGGTGGGGCCGTGCCCGACCTGGTCCTGGGGCACGGCCGGATTACGGGATTTGCGGCACAGAAACTCGCAGACGACTTCTTCCCCACCGCCCGGCGCCTGCACTTTGTACACATGGCCCCGGATGAGATCGAGTGGTACAAGCCTGACTGTGGCAACGACCTGGGCCTGCGGGCCGAGGAACGAACCGCCATCGAGCGGGCACTCGGCAGAACTGCCCACCGTGTGGTCACGGTCGGGCCTCGGTTGCATGACCAATTCATCGACGAGTTCAGGAGCCCTGAGGGCCTTCCCCCTCTGCGGCTCGATCCAGGGTTCGACTGCGCCGTCCCAGGTGTGGATCTCGCCCCGCCCCAGGGATCCCCGTTCCGGGTCATGCTTCTGGGCCGCGTCGAGGACGCCGAGCTCAAAGGCGTCGACCTCGCCGCCGCGGCCTGCGGCCGGGTCACGACATGGCTACGCGAGGACGGTCTCAGGAGCGTCCGGCTGCTAGTGCGCGGCGCCCCGGCATCGGCCGTGGACGACGAACGGAACAAGATCATGGCTTGGGCCGCGAGCCCCAGGCTGGATGTCGTGGTCCGCGCTTACACGTCGGAACAGCCCCGCATTGACGACGATCTGAAGACCGCCAGTCTGGTAATCATGCCATCACGCAGGGAGGGGTTCGGCCTCGTTGGACTTGAGGCGATCACTCAGGGCATCCCGGTTCTGATCAGCTCGGAGAGCGGACTGGCCGATCTACTCCGCGAGACCCTGGGGCAAGAGCGGGCGAGCCGGTTCGTCGTCGAACTGTCGAGAGACGACGAGAAGGACACTGACAAATGGGCTCGGGCCATCGAACGGAAACTGCGGGACTGCGACGCTGCCTTTCGGCAGGCGGCCGAACTCCGCAACGAGATGGCCCAGCAGGTGTCGTGGAGTCGTGCGGCCGCAGTGGTACTCGGTGAAATCATGGGACGGTGAGTGCACTCACTCTCCGAACGCGGCCGCAGTGACTTCGCGTTCCAGTCCCGCACGATGGAACTCGTAGGTCCTGATGTCGGAGACCTTGATGAGCACGCAGAAGCGCTCCACCGAGGACAGCTGTCTGGCCACCTGCGCGTACTCGCGCCGCAGGAAGTGGATCGCGGCAAGGTTAGCCACCGACGTCTGCCCGGCCACCACGAACACCGGGCAAACGGACTCTACGGGCGTGAACTTCGCGACGAGGGTGTACTCCTGGTTGCCCCGGTCGAACTGGAACTTCTCCCCACCCACTTCGATGGCCACTGAGTCCGGATGGGTGCCGTCGTAGGGATGAATGACGACGCCGGGCAGGTGGGCAGCGAGGTGGCCGCCGGTGCGGATGTTGGCGCCCCCGATGGGTCCGCCGACACAGAATTCGGTGCGATCCCCGTTGCCCCCGCGAAAGTCACCGGACTCCACCGAGACATGGCAGCCCAACTCACCTGCGATCAAGGCCAGTTCCATGGCCGCCCGTATGTCCCGGTAATGCGCGACGCCAGGCGAGTTGTGCTTGTTGCCCAGCACGATCAGACAGGTCTGCCCGGGTCGGACGCCGAAGAATGCCGCCCTCTTGTTCACCGCCCGAGCGCGCTTGGCCCGTTCCCACAACCAGACGAACCCACCGCCGAGCAAGCTGGTCACTAGCCCAAGCACGATGTTCGCAAGTATCGACTGAATCTCGTCCCCCTCTCCCCGCCTGGCATCGTTTCACGGCCTGGCGAACTCGCACCATACGATCTTCCTCGGTTTTCTCTCCCCCGCCCTCGCTCTTCCGCCGGCCCGGGCACCGGTGGTATCCCGCAGCTCAACTCGCCCGCCGGTGCACCACTCGGGGTACGCCGTCACGGCGTCATGGATCTCCACGGACAGGACTCAGTGGTACGGCAGGCGGAGCTGGGATCCGTATGACCGGCTCGACCCCGGAGAGGCGAACCAGGCCGACATCCGTGCCGGACCAAGGGCGAGCGTGCGGGAACGTAGCCGGATGGAACGGCTACTGCCACTTGCATGGTGGTGGGGGCCGGCGGAGTCGAGCCGCACGTGTCTCTACTGCTTCCCGACTCCCGCGCAGACCAGCACGTTCGGGACCCAGGCCGCTAGGAGGGCGGAGGGGCTGGTTGTGGTGGCGCTTCATGAGTTGGTTCGAGGTACTGCGTAACGCTGTGAGTCGACGCCCATGATGGCGCTGGCTGAGCCGTCTCAGGGCCGTCCGAGGTCGCTCGACAGTGGCCAAGAACGACCAACGGCGACAGCTAGCTCTGCGGAGTCACCACCCTTGAACAGGGAAAACGCAGGCCACCAAGATCCCCGACAAGACCCGGGGCAAGAAGAAGCCGCGGCCACAACAGCAATCGGCTGGCCAGGACATCCCGCTGCCCCGCACTATGGGCGCATCAACCGGTTACAGCGCAGCGCTTGGCAGTACGTGGCGGAAGTACTTCCTCCCGGTGAACTCCCAATGCTCGCTGCACATGTGCTCGTCGATGGGCTTGATTCCCCTGCCCTACGCGAACTGGCCGGCCTGCCGCGCAGGAGCGACGAGACCGAGATCCGTGAACTGTACGTCCAAACCCTGCACGAACTCGGCATACCCCTCCCCGACGAGGAGACAGCTGGCCGATGCCTCCTCGTGAGCCTTGCGTTCGGTCTCGCGAAAGGCGAGCTGAGCGCCAAGGACGTCGCCGACCGGATATCGATGACGGTCGCAGCCCGCACCCAGGAGGAGATACGGTTCCTCTCCTTGACAGCGGACTACAGCGAATGGATCGGCCCCGACGAGCTCCCGAGATGGGAGAACGATCTGAAAACCGCGGCCCACTCGTTGACCGCCGCCACCGACCTCGGCATCGGCATGCCAGGTTGAGGCGCGACTGACTAATCCACATGAACGCGCCTCAGTGCCAGACCCGTGCCAGATACTGCGGGGAACCACGGGGAACAGCGGTCACCCGCCCAAGCACACCCTCCGGTCGTGACGCTGCTCCGCAGCAGGTCAGCAAGCCTCTCGACCCCATAGAACCCAAGCTGAGAGCGCGAGTTCCATCCAGGAAGCCGCACCGGACGCGGCATCCAGCTGGTTCGGAGTACCCGACCTACCTCTTGACCGTCTCGGTCAAAGCTCGAAGTGATCTTCCGGTGAAGTCTTTTGATCACCCGGCGGCGGGCGCCGGCCGCTCCGCCGAGCCAGCGGTGGCGAGGAGGGCGCCCTGATCAGTCGAAGCGCGTGCGCGCGTGCCCGTGTCCTGCGACCCTGACATCTGCAGCATGGTCGGTGCTCCGCGCCCGGGATTGGCCGAGCAGGAAGAGCCGCGCGCTGTCGTGGCAGGGGACGGGCGCAGAGGGAGGGTGCAGGTGGGCAACCTAGGTCCGTATCAGGACATTGTGACAGCCGCAAAACGAGTGGGCGGCGTCCAATCCTTGATCAAGGCCATCGAAGATGCCGCCATAGCGAAGGCATTTCCGAAGGCCTTTGGGCAGGGTTCCGGAGCAGGGGCGCTAGGCACGCTTGCAGTCGGCGGAGTTACACTCGCGGCGAAACGCAATTTGGACAAAATGCGGGCGCGTGAAGCACGGGCGAATGAAGCAAAAGAGCAGCTGAAGACTAAAGTTGGGGGATCCATGAAATCGGATGGCCTCAGTTTGGGGAATGGCGCGGGCAAGAGCGATTGCGATGGCCAGAGTTGATCATCCTGGACACAAACATCCTGACGAAGTCCGACATCGACAGCGCCACTACGGATCTGGCAAAGATCATCAGGGCGTCCGGGGTCGAGCGCGTGTCTGTGCCGTGGGTCGTACTAGAGGAGTTGACGGCCCATCGCGCAGTGCCCTACCGCGAGAAGTACGAGGCAGCCGAGGCTGCCCTGCGCAGCCTGAAGGAGGCAACGCCATGGCCCCTCGGCGTGACGCTCCCGCGGATGCGTCTCCAACACTTCCAGGATCAGTGGCGGCAAAGGTGGCTCAAGGTAGTCGACATCGTCCCAACGAGCGAAACCGCGCTCAAGCAGGCACTGATTCGGGAGGCCAACATCCTGCCTCCGTGCAAGCAGGTCACCACCAACGCTGGCGGTGACACGGTGAAGATCGGCGGGCGGGACGCTGCGATCTGGCTAACGGCCGTTGAGTACGCGCGGGAGCATCCTGACGAGAAGGTCTACTTCGTCAGCAAGAACACGAAGGACTTCGGCGACGGGACCACCTTCCCATACCCGATGAACGAGGACCTCGCCGGCATCGAGGATCGGTTCGTGCTCCTCACAACCTGGTACGACGTCGTGGAGAAATTCGCACAACGGACCGGCATTGCCGACGAGGACGCGGTGCGTTCGATCCTCGCGAGCACAGAAAGCCTCAGCGCGATCGAAGCTGAAGCCGTTCGTCTGATGTTCGTGCCGCCGGACCTAGTGGGGCCGGAGTTTGAGGGCACGATGGGCCTCTTCGTTCAGGGCGAAAACACGCTGATTGATACGGACACCGTCCGGGTTCTGGGCTGGGCCATGCCCCCGTCCGTCGCCTTCGACCAGGCAACCGATCTGACCGCCTACCACATCGGGGATCACGTCTGGTGTACAGCCACGGTGCGGTGGGTCCTAAGCGGCCCCGCCCTCCTACGAGACACCCTCCGAGTACAGGGCGTCGCGTGCGTGTGGGAGACCCGCGTCCTCGTGAGCACAACGAACGTTGACGCCCGACTCACAGTCTTGCGCGGTCAGGGCACCCGTGCGCTGTCGGCGGGCCAGTTCTCCGTGCTTTCCCCGGACCTCGCCGAGTACGCCAACCTGATCAGTCATCAGCGGAAGTGGATGAAGCTCCGCCATGAATATTCCGGTCGCCTGAGTCTCTCCAGGCTGGAGAGACAGTTCGCGGGCAGTCTGCACTCCCCTCAAGACCCGCTGTTCTGAGGCTGGTCGACGCTATCGCAGCCAGCACCCTGCATCTGAGGTTCGCTTACTCGGCAAGTACAGCAATCACAGCAACCATCCTCGGCTACGACCGTCAGCAACCGATCTCTGTAGAGCTGTGGATCAGAAGGCGGCTGACATCCGCGGCTGACATCAACGATGCCGGACTGAGGCGTACCCCAGCGTCTCTCTCCGGCCGTCGCACCAGTGGTCAGCCCAAGGCTGGCACGGATCGAACTCCTAAAGCGGTGTTCACAGACCTGCGACGTCGCTTGGGTAACGTTGTGGATCGTGCAGCTGAATATTGTGGTCCCTCTAGTAGTCACCGTGGTGATTGCGGCCACGGGTTACGGAGCGACCTACCTGACGAATCTGCGTCTAACTCGGCGCAAGGATCATCTGGACCGGGTCAACCGCCAACTCAGCGAGCTCTACGGTCCGCTCTATGCGCAGTCTACGGCCGTGGACCAAGCCTGGGAGAAGTTCGAAGCCCGATATAGGACCAAGTGGGTTGCGTCGGCTCCGACCACCGCAGAGTGGGCCGCCACCTGGCGCTTGTGGATGTCAACGGTCTTCATGCCGCTCAACCGGCGCATGGTCGAGACAATCGTCACTCATGCCGATCTGCTGATTGAAGACACCATCCCCGACTCCCTGAAGGAGCTGTGCGCACATGTGGCCTGCTATGAGCCCATCGTCGCCGGCTGGCAGGAAGAGGGGTTCGACTCCGTCCAGTACGGCGATCACGTATCGATCGCCGGCAATTTCCCACACGAAGAATTGTCCGTCTACCTGCAAGAGTCCTTCGAGTCACTGAAGCGTGAACAGGCTTGGCTACTCGCTCGGATGCAACGCCTGGGATTGACCAGAGGCAGCAAGGAGACAGAGCAAGCGGCGATCAGGCATGTGATGGCCTTGGAGCGACGGGCTGGCCGCGATCCGAAGCACGTCCGCCGCTCGGATCTCCCGTACGACATCAAAAGTCCGCCTCGCATGATCGAGGTAAAGGCATTCAGCCGCACGGCACGCAGCAAAGCACTGCTGCTGGAACACCAGCAGGTGGAAGCCGCCAGAGTGAACCCCGAGCAGTACTACCTCTATGTGGTCGACAACGTTGCTGGTGCCGACGGGACCGAGATTGGTGTGCGCACCCTGCATGGAGAGGCACTGTTGGCAATGATCAAGCGGACCCAGCCCCAGATCAGGTACCAGCCCACGATCCGGGCAGCCGAGTACGATCAGGCCGAGCGACTGCAATGAGTACTGCGGTACAGCAGCGGAGTACAGCAACCATCATGACCACAGCCGACCGCCAAGATCCGTCGACGGCCAGTTGGCCAGCTCGCTGCACCTAAACGACCCGCCCTCCGATAGTTCGGGACGAAAAGGTCGTGCCAGACGTGTGCCAGATCGTGCGGGGAACACCGGGGAATCAGAAACCCGCCACCATGCGTCGGCACCCTCCGCCCCAGGTCAATCCCTCAGCAAGCCCCAGATCACCTCAGCTTCCCAAGCTGATGTCCTGCTGGGCGGAGTCGCATATGAGCCGCGCATCCATCCTCGGAGCGTGGTGGGTCTGCCGTTCGTCCGGGCTGCGGCGCTGGGGCGCCGGTCCCGGCCGAGCGGCAGACCACAGACGACAGGACTCGCGGACAGCAGAAGGCCCCGCGCATCGTCCAACCGGGAACGGTGACGCACGGGGCCGGTCCGGCCGATCGCGGGAGCATGCTCGGACCGCGACCGGCCGGGGTTTCTCGGGTCGAAGCGGTCAGGCAGCCGTCGAGGTGTGGCGGGCGCTCCCCGCCTCTTGCATTGAGGTCTCGGCATGCGTCGGCATCTCTGCCGCGAAGCCCGACACGATCAGTTCCGCCAGGATCAGGGCCGCTTCGGGCCGTACGACGCCGAGGCGTACCAGGCCGTCGCCCGAGACGTTCACGTCGGCCGTGAGGCCGGGGAAGTCCGGATCCAGGCCCAGAGCGGTCAGTTGCGCGGCCAGCTCGTCAGCACCGCGTCGAGCCTGCGCCCAGCCTCGGACGTACGGCACGCCAGGCACCAGGTTCTCTGCACGCTTGGCTACGACTCCCCGTCGATCGGTCATTTCGTCAGTCCTCGGTCCTCGGTAGCTCTGTCGCTGGTCTCTTCAAGTCGCTGCAGCCCCGCGGCAAGCGCCAGCCGCAGCAGTTCCGCCAGGCGTTCCGCGGTGGCCGGTGAGACGCGGCCCAACTCGACCAGGCCATGCCCGAACGCGTTCAAGTCGGCTCGCAGGTAAGGGAAGTCCTTCTCCAGGCCGGCACGAAGCAGGGCGTCCCGGAGGGCAGTCGTGGCGTTGCGTGCGGCGTACCAGTCGTCAGTATCCAGAGGTGACCAGGTCGCAGCGTCATGCCGGTGGGTGGGGTCATCCCGCATCGGTCGGAGTCCCCTCGAAGATGGGGAGGACGAGGGCAGCCGCAGACGGGTAGCGCTCGCCGTACCGGTCCACGCGGGTGAGCAGTTCGGCGGAGGCAACCAACATGGTGGCCAAAGCGACCGGACGCAGCGGGTTGGCGATGGGGCGTCGAGTCGGTGCCCGGAGCCACTGGTATCGGTCGCCGCTCATGGGCATCGGTCCCGGGACGACGACCACCGAGCCGTGACCCAGGTAGCGGTACGTGGGGGGCGTGCCGTCTTCCTGGGCGAGGTAGTGAACGAAGGTCTCCTGACTCCGCGAGCCGAGGAGGAAACCCACTCGCCGGGCCTTGTAGTCGAGCACCACCGGGCCGAACGGCAGTCCCCGGTGCAGAAGTTGGTCAAAGGTCTCCATGCCGACCCGCTGTTCGACCGTCACCACATCGAAGAAACGGCCGGCCGCCAGCGCGTACGGTGCACGTGCGTCGTCCGCCCAGGTCGCCCGGCATCCGGCCGGATCGTCGGCCGCCGCAGAGAGCCATTCGACGCCTCTTGTGGTCATCCTCTGCACGTCATCTCACCTCGGTCAGTCTCATTCGCGGCCGCAATGCCGCTCTGCCTCCAGACTCACGTTCGCCACCCTGGTCAGGGCAGATGACGAGGGGTGACGGGGGATGACGCGTTACGCGTGGACGTGTCATCCCCCGTCGTTGGTCAATCGCCGCCGATCTGCGACTACTTGGAGCATCGGGCCATGAACCGCGCGTACATTCGGTCGTACGGCCTCAGAGTCGTGCGCCCCAGTGGCCGCACCAGTTCACTCACCGGGAGAGGACGGTCACGTCTTCGATGGAATCGACCAGCGTTCGCTTACGGCAGGCCCGTACGGATCGCGGGTGGAGTCAGCCGCGATTGGTGCGCGAGCTGCGTCACGCTGCGGCGCGCCGTGGCCATCAGCTCCCGGCGGACGCCAGCGTCAAGCGCCGTATTGCCAGTTGGGAGAACGGCCACAGCGTTCCTGACGACTTCTACGGGCCGCTCCTGTGCGAGGCGTACAGCCTCAGTGCAGCCGAGCTCGGGCTGAACCACGAGGGCGGACGGGATACGTCGCTCATGGACGTCAGCTATCCAGCGAGTCCCGACGACGCGATCGAAGCCGTTGGCCAGCTGTGGCGTGCCGATCTCAACCGGTACGAACCTCTCTTACAAGCCGAGCCGTCCGAGCCTGCATGGAACGAAGCGTCCCTCCGATGGCTCGTGGCGCCCGAGCCGGCCGTTCCCCGGCAGCGCCGGGAGGGAATCCGTGTTGGCCTCGGAGACGTGGCCGCCATCAAGACCACCGCGGACATGTTCGCCGAACTGGACGACCGGTTCGGCGGCGACCACGCACGGCATGCGGCGATCCAGTACCTCAGCACCGAAGTCGCGCCGCTCCTTCGCGGTCAGTACACCGAACAGGTTGGCCGAGCCCTACTCTCCACCGTGGCGGAGGCAACCCTCCTCGCTGGCTGGATGTCCTACGACGCCTGCCGCCACGGCTTGGCACAGCGGTATTTCCTCCAGGCTCTCCGGCTGGCCCAGGACGCCAGCGACCGTCGGCTCGCCGGAAGCATCCTGTCGGCCATGAGCCACCAGGCGACGTTCCTCGGTCGCTTCACGCAGGCCGCGACGCTCGCCCGCGCGGCTCTCATGGGTATCTCTCCGGTGGCCACACCCACGCTTCGCGCGCAGTTCCACGCCATGGAAGCCCGCGCTCTTGCCCGGACCGGGGATGTGCGAGCCTGCGAAGCCGCCCTGAGCGCGGCCACGAAAGCGCTGGAGAGCCGGAACACCGACGACGAGCCCGAATGGATCAGCTACTTCGACGAGGCGGAGCTCGCCGCGGAGGCCGCCCACTGCTTCCGTGACGTCAACAGCGCCCGGCAAGCCGTCGCCCATGCCGAGAACGCAATGAGTGGCAACCACGTGCGGAGCGACTTCTTCGCGACCATGGTGCTCGCCGACGCCCACCTACGTGCCGGAGACATCGAGGAGGCTTGCCGCGTGGCACTCGATGCGCTTGACCTGGGCGAGCAGCTCAAGTCGGCACGATGCGTCAGCTACCTGGTCGAGTTCCGGCAGGGTCTCGCAGCGGCCGGCGACAGCGCGGACGTCCAGACGTTCACCGAGCAGGTCACAGAGCACAGGCTGTGGATAGCCTCGGCCGATCACGCCGGTCTCTGAGCACAGGTCGCGGCGCCTTCAGAACGGGCCCCACTCGTCCCGGCCCTCCCCCGTGCGGAGAGAGCGCACTCGCCGAGCGAATTCGGCGGCAGACCGTTCACTCGTCGCGACCTGGTGGCCGAGCCAGGCAACCATCATCAGCTCACGTAGGTCAGCCAGCGTTTCGTAGCCCGGCCAGTTCATCAGGTCGAAGCCGTACCGGTGCACGAACTCGGCGTACTCCGCCTTGGTGTGCCAGCCGTACCTGTCGTAGAACATCGCCGTCTGAACCAAGTCCCACTCACGTGGAGCGAGGGCGAAGCCGTCCAGGTCGATGAGCACCGCGTGCCCGTCCCGATGACGGAGGATATTCCCGATACTGGCGTCACCGTGGATCATGCCGAAGGGAAGTACGAAGTCCAGCCGGTCGTAATCCTTGGCGAGGCTCCCGGCTCGCTCCTCCAGGAACGTTCGGTCCTCCCCTGAGATGCCGTCCAGCCCTTCGAGCGACGCCGCCAGCTTGGCCAGCGGATCGAAGTACGGCAGGCCCAGGAACTCAGGTTCTTCGAGCCAGTGCAAGCGGCGCAGGAGGTCGGCCAGCTCACCGACCGTCGCGTACTCCTCGTTGTCCTGGACGCTCTCCCAGAAGGTGGCCACCAGGCCGCCGGTGACGAGCGGTTGAGCGATCGATGCCGGCACGCACGTGGCCGGGAAGTCCTGTTCCTCAAGCCACCGGGCCACGCCCACAGCCCGTTCCATCTCTGCAAGAACCGCCGGATCACGCGCGATGCGGACGATGACGGGTAACGACGTGAGGCGGTAGACCGCGTTCGATCCAAGTCGCAGCAACTCGGCGCCACGGTGGTCGAGTCCGGCAGTCGCGCATGCCTCCCGGAGGACAGGCTCCAGGCCCTCCGCCGTGAACTCCGTGCCGCCGCTGCCCGAGATCATGCTTCGACGATACGGCCCGCGCCGACCGCCCGACAGACCACCCGCGTAATAGGGGCGTGATGACCTTGCTCGGCACTCGCCCGATCAGAGCGTCCGCCGCAGGTCAGAGCAGCAAAGGCCCCGCGGTCTCACCTGGGCTCCGGAGCCGTGTGCGCAGGTTCGAATCCTGCCGGGGGCACCCCTTATGAGGTGCCCGAAGACCCCGTCACCAGCGGAACCGCTGAGGCCGGGGTCTTCGTGGTGGTGCAGGCGGATACAGCCTCAAGTGAGTCCATGTCGACGTCCGGGGACGAGGCGTGGAGGGGATCTTGGGGCATTGCCGCTGGTAGGTTCCAGGTAGAAGCGAAACCCGCAGTGAGGCATGTCTAAGGGGAGAGGTCCGAGCTCTTTGGGGCCTAGGCATCCTGCGCCCCCCGTGCCGGGTGGTACGGAATCGACGTGGTGCGGTGAGCGTCCTCCCTCGTGCCCTCACGCCGACGCGCGCTTGCGCGGAGCCGTCTTCTTCGTGGCGGTCTTCGTGGCGGATTTCGTGGCGGATTTCGTGGCGGTCTTCTTCGTCGGCCTGGAGGCTTCCGCGGCTTCGGGCCGTTTCGTCGTGGTTCCGGCCGTCGACTTCGCGGTCGGCTTCGTGGCTCGGTTCTCCGTCGGCGGCTTCGACGACGTCGGCTTCGTCGTCGACTTTCTCGGTGGCGTCTTCTTCGCCGCCGTCTTCTTCGCGGCGGACGTCGACTTCTTGCCGCCGACCTCCTTCGGTGCCGTACGGTTCGGCGCCCGTGTGCCGGACGGCAGCGTGGTGACCTCGGCGTCCTCGCCCGTCCCGTCGGCCTCCTCGCCGCGCGACTCCTTGGCCGCGCGCACGCTCTTCTCCAGGGCCGCCATCAGGTCCAGCACCTTGCCGCCGGCCTTCTCCCCGGAGGGGGCCGCGGGTGTCTCGTGGCCCTCGGCCTTGGCGGTGACGAGTTCCTCGACGGCCTCGCGGTAGTCGTCGTGCAGGTCTTCGAGGTCGACCTCGCCAAGGGTGTCCATCAGGGCGTCGGCCAGGTCGAGTTCCTTGTCGCGGACCTTGATCGTGGTGTCCGGGGCGACCTCGTCGGTGGCGCGGATCTCGTCCGGCCAGAGCAGGCCGTGCATGGCGATGACGTCGTCCACGACGCGCAGCATCCCGAGCCGCTCCCGGCCGCGCAGCGCGAACTTCGCCACGGCGACCTTCTGGCTCCGCTTGAGTGCCTCGCGCAGCAGGACGTACGGCTTGGCGGCCGGAACGCCGTTCGCGGCCAGGTAGTACGCCGTGTCCATCTGGAGCGGGTCGATCCGGTCGGCCGGGACGAAGGCCACGATCTCGATGGTCCGGGTGGTCGGGATGGGCAGCGAGGCCAGGTCCTCGTCCGTGATCGGGATCAGGGTGCCGTCCGCGTCCTCGTAGGCCTTGCCGATCTCCGCGGCCGAGACCTCGTTGTCCTCCAGCTCGCAGACCTTGCGGTAGCGGATGCGGCCGCCGTCGTCCAGGTGGATCTGGCGGAAGGAGATCGCGTGGTTCTCGGTGGCGTTCACGACCTTGATGGGGATGCTCACCAGGCCGAAGGAGATGGCGCCGTTCCATATGGATCGCACGTGCAGCACCCTTTCGGTAACTTTGAGCAAGGTCTGTGCTGTTTTCGTGGGATTGTCATCGTATGACGCCGATCACGGAGGTGGAGGGCAGGAGGCTCGCGCTCACCAATCTCGACAAGGTCCTCCACCCGGCCACCGGCTTCACCAAGGGCGAGGTGCTCCACTACTACGCCACGGTCGCGGACGTGCTCCTCCCCCATCTGCGGGACCGGCCGGTCTCCTTCCTGCGCTATCCCGACGGTCCCGACGGGCAGGTCTTCTTCACCAAGAACGTTCCGCCCGGTACGCCCGCCTGGGTCACCACCGCCGAGGTTCCGCGCACCGAGGGGCCCGCGCGCATGGTCCTCGTCCAGGATCTGGCCTCGCTCATGTGGGCGGCGAACCTCGTGACGGAGTTCCATACGCCGCAGTGGACGATCGGCACGCCCGGGATCGCCGACCGGATCGTCCTCGACCTCGATCCGGGGGCGCCGGCGACAGTCGTCGAGTGCTGCGAGGTGGCGTTGTGGCTGCGCGAGCGGCTGGCCGCCGACGGGATCGAGGCGTACGCGAAGTCGTCCGGGGCGAAGGGGCTGCATCTGCTCGCCGCGGTCGCGCCGACGCCGTCCGCCGACGTCAGCGCGTACGCGAAGGGGCTGGCCGTCGAGGCGGAGAAGGCGCTGCCCCGGCAGGTCGTGCACCGGATGACGCGGAACCTGCGGCCGGGAAAGGTGTTCGTCGACTGGAGCCAGAACGCCGGCCGCAAGACGACCGCCACTCCCTACACGCTACGGGCCCGGGAGGAGCCGACGGTGTCCGCGCCGGTGACGTGGGAGGAGGTCGAGGAATGCGGTTCGCCTGCCCAACTGGCCTTCCAGGCAACGGACATCGCGTCCCGGATCCAGGACTTCGGCGATCTCCTGGCTCCGCTGTTCGACCCGGAGCGCGCCGGGCCGTTGCCCTGAGGGGCCGCAGAGGCTGAGGGGCCGCAAGGCCTGAGGGGCCGCAGAGGCTGAGGGGCGCGGGGCGGGCCCCCCGTTGCCTTGAAGGCCGTGGGGCGGGCGCCCCGTTCCGGTTCAGACCCGCAGCCAGGTGTGCCGGTCGCGGGCCATCGCGTGCAGGGCCTCCACGTCGGCCGGCTTGAGCACCCCGCCGAGCCGTGCCAGGCCCGCCAGGTCGGTGTCCCTCAGGACGCGGACCTCCCTCGCGGGCGCCGGGATGTCGAGGCGGGCGGGGCCGACCACGGCGAGCACGGCACGGACCTGAGCGGTCAGGGCATGGGACGCGCGGTCCGCGTCCGCACGGACCCGGCGGAGCAGTGGGCGTGACTCGCGGCGGCCGACGGTGACCATCGGGTCGGCGACCAGGACGCGCTGTTTGTGGGCGTGAAGGGCGTACAGACAGAAGAGGCCGGCGGGGCCGATCACCAGATGGTGGATGCGGTCGCCGCCCGGGAGCGGGATCGAATGCAGGGTGTGCCACCCGCCTCCCTCGAGCCGGTCGATGGCCGCGCCGACGGTCTGCTCGGCGGTGAGCGCACGCCTGCGCGGGTCGGGGCGCAGCCGGCGCGCCGGGCCCGGGTCGCGGTCGAGGTCGATCACCAGGGCCTCGCCGGGTCGGTTCGGCGCGAGGTCGTCGTCCGGGTGGAGGGCCAGACGGGCCAGCTCGGCCGGCGTCGGGACGGGCGGCGGTCCGATCGTCACCGGGCCGGTCAGGAACGGGCCCAGGACGCCGAGCACGTCCTCGCGCCGGTCCTCGCTGAGCAGATTGACCCTGGCCGTGTCACGGTCGTACCAGGCGACGCTTCTGCCGTCGGTCAGGCAGACGTACAGGCGCTCCTGGCCGTGCCGCCGGGCCGGTACGACGCGCAGTCCGTTCATGCACCATCACCCCATGACCATGGGAACAGGCGGGGTGCTCCGTGGGCAAGAACCCGGTTACCTTTGGCAGGAGTTGGGGCAGTTGGTGGGGAGGCGCCGTTGCGAACTCGCAGAAGGTATCCGGACGTTCCGTCCCCGGACAGCCCGTGGAGTGAGATCGTGCCCGGCCTGTGGATGGGCGGGCACGAGTTCGCGGGGCGTTCGGGGCAACCGCAATCCGCCGTCGTACACGATGAGTTCGACCTGGTCCTGACGCTGCTGCGGCAGCCGGGACACGGACCCGACCCGGGAGTCGAGCACCATGTGTGGCCGATCCCGGACGGACCGCTGGACGGTACGCACATCACCGGAGTCATGCGCCTCGCGCGGGCCGCGGACGACGCGCTGGAGGACGGGCGCCGGGTGCTCGTCCGCTGCCATCACGGGTACAACCGCTCGGGGCTGGTCGTCGCGCACGCACTCGTCCTGGCGGGTCATACCGCCGACGACGCGATACGCCTGATCCGGGCCCGGCGCTCGCCCTGGGCTCTGCACAACGAGCTGTTCGTGGAGTATCTGCGGGCCGGGCTCCCCACGGCACGGCTTCTCGAAGAGCTCGCGGAGTAGGAGCCAGGGGCAGGGAGCAAGGGGCAGCGGGCAAGGAGCAAGGGGTAGAGGTCAAGGGTCAGTGGCCAGGAGCCGGGGGCAGGGGGTAAGCGGCGCGGACAGAGGCCGGGGCCTCGCTCGGCGAGAGAGGAACGGGTGAGGAGAGGGGCCGGATGCCGTGGCCGTTCATGCGGGCAAAAGAGATTTCTGTATGAATAAGGAGCACGGGTCGGCCGGCCGTCCCGGGTCGTGCCCGGTCGTCCGGGGCGTGCCCGGCCTCGGCGGTCACCCCGCGGACGGCATCCTTTCCTTCGCCGGTCTCGTGCGGTAGCGGCGCTCCGGCGCCCGCGGACGGGGCGGCCCGGACCCGGGAGCGCAGTGATCCACAGCGTCCTCGTGCGAGGGCCCGGAGGGAGCGGTCATGGCGTCCGCCGTACCGTCGTCGCCGTCGCCGTCCTGGCCACGGCGCTGGCGGGCTGCGGCGACTCCGGGGATCTGCACGGCGCAGGGGCGACCCCCACCGCGGTCGGGCCGACCAGGCTGTGGCCGCGGTTGCCGCCCGCGTCGACGCCCGCGACCGACTACGGCGAGGCGGACACCGAGACGGTCAAGGGCGTCACGGCTCCCGGCGACGACATCCGGGCCCTCGATCCGGTCGCGGTCGTGCGTGCCGAGGTCGCGGCCCATCCGGACGAGTACAGCGGGCCGCACGCGGCGTACGCCGAGACGGCCCGGCACCTCCAGGACTGCGGGCAGCCCGGTGCGCGGGGCGGGAAGTGCCCAGTCCTGCGGGCGTACTACCGCGATCTCACCGGCGACGGGAAGGCCGACATGGCGCTCGGCATCCGCTTCCCCGCCCACCAGTTGGCGGTACGGGTGTACACGTTCCTCGGCCACCGGCTGGTGCAGGTCATGGGGACCGCGGACAGCGTGGCCAGCGTGGAGCTGGCGGGCCGCGAGGTGATCATCCGCTCGCCCTCGACCCTGCCGGGATACGAGTTCCGTACGGTCTGGTCCTGGGACCCGCACCAGAACGCGATGCTGGCGACCCGCGACGAGATCCTGCGGGTCGGACCGCCGACGCGGGCGGGGGCGCCCTCCCCGGCGCGAGGCCCTTCGGCACCGCAGCCCACCCCGGCCCGAGTCCCTTCGGCAGAGCAGCCTGCCCCGGCGCCATCCCTGTCCACGCGGCAGGCGTCCCCGGCGCCATCCCCGTACGCGCGGCAGGCACCCCCGGCGAGACCCCCGTACGCACGACAAACGCCCCCGTCGCCGTCCCGCTCCGTACGGCCGCCCTCCCTCGCACTCCCTCCGCCCTCCCCCACGGCGCTCTCCCCGTCCGCGAGCGCCTCGTGAGACCGTCCCTGCGTCTGCCGCGCTGGACCGCCACCCTCACCTGGAAGGCGGCCGCGTTCATCGCGGTGATGTGCTGCTGTCTCGTCGCCCTTCTCGGCGCCCTCGTGCATGTGTCGGTGACCGACCAGACCGTCGGCGAGGCGCGCGACCGCGCGCTCGGCCGGCTCGCCGACGTCACCGCGGCCTACGCGGCGGGCGACCGGCTGCCGCCGGACGCGGGCATCGATCCTCCCGGGCTGCCCCCGCGGCTGCGGGAGCTGGCGGTGGACGGGAAGCGGGGCACGATGGTCGGCGAGCACGACGCCCACCCCACGATGTGGGCGGCCGGGCCCACCGGCGGAGGGCGGGCGCTGGCCGTCCGGTTCGACTACGCCCAGGGCGCGCACGCCATCGACGCCCTGGACCGGGCGATCGTGTGGTCGTCGGCCCTGGCGATCGGCGTGACCCTGCTGGTGGGGGTGTTCGCGGTGACCCGGGTGACACGCCGGCTGCACGCGACGGCCCGGGTGGCGCGGCGGATCAGCGCGGGTGACCTGGACGCGCGCGTCAACGACCCGCGCGCCCAGGATCCGACGCGGCCTCAGGACGAGGTGGCCGCGGTCGCGGGCGCGCTCGACACGATGGCGTCCTCGTTGCAGGGCAAGCTGCTGAGCGAGCAGCGGTTCACGGCGGACGTGGCCCACGAGCTGCGCACTCCGCTGACCGGGCTGCACGCGGCGGCCGAACTGCTCCCGCCGGGCCGGCCGACGGAGCTGGTGCGCGACCGGGTGGCCACGCTGCGCACCCTCACCGAGGACCTGCTGGAGATCTCCCGGCTGGACGCCCGTACCGAGCGTCTGGAGCTGGACTCGGAACCGCTGGTGCCGCTGGCCGAACGGGTGGTGCGCGCGTCGGGGACCGACACGGAGGTCCGGGTGGTGCGGGGCACGCGGGTCGAGACGGACCGGCGGCGGCTGGAGCGGGTGCTCGGGAACCTGGTGGCGAACGCCCACAAGCACGGCAGGGTGCCGGTGGTGCTGACCCTGGACGGCCCGGTCGTCACCGTAAGGGACCACGGAGACGGTTACCCCGGCTACCTCCTGGAGCACGGTCCGCAGCGCTTCCGTACCGAGGGCGGCGCGCAGGGCCATGGGCTCGGCCTGACGATCGCGCTCGGTCAGGCCGAGGTCCTGGGTGCGCGTCTGGAGTTCGCCGACGCCCCGGACGGAGGAGCGGTCGCGACACTGACACTCTCTCAGGACGGACGGAGGGAGCCGGGCGTCTCCGATGGCGGAGTGTGAACTGCGTTCCCCGGCTCCCGATCCTAATGTGGCGATAAGTCAGCTTCGCCCCCTTCCTGGAGGAGCCCTCCATGTCCCTGCGGTCCACATACACCCGAATCGGTATGGCCCTCGCCGCCGGCAGCCTCGTCGCCCTCGCCGGTGCCACTCCCGCCCTCGCCGACGGCGACGGCGGCAACGGAAGCGGCGACAACCACCAGTGGAGCAACGGCGCCGGCGGCCACCAGTCGAACAACGGAGGCGGCGACGGCCGGGAGCAGGGCACCGGCAGCGGCGGCCACTCGTGGAACAACGGCGGCGGCGGAGGCGGAGGCGGGGGCAACCAGACGGGCAACCAGACGTGGAACAACGGCAGTGGCGGCACCCACAGCTGGAACAACGGCGGTGGTGACGGTGGCGGTGGCGGCAACACGTGGAACAACGGCGGCGGTGGTGGCGGTGCCGGCCGTCAACCGGCGAACGGCAACGGCAACGGCAACGGCAACGGCAACGGGAGGGGTGACGGCGCCGCCCAGAGCAACCCGCGTCTGTACCAGGGCCGGATCACCGCTCGCGGCGGGCTGGCCCTGCGCAGCTCCCCGACTCGCGGCAGCCAGCTGATCCGGGTCGCGCGGCAGGGGGAGATCGTCTCCATCTTCTGCAAGACCTCGGGCGAGACCGTCGACCGCAACCCGCTCTGGTACCTCCTCACGGACGGCACCTGGGCCTGGGGCGCCGCCCGGTACATCGACAACATCGGTCCGTCCCCGCGCTGGTGCTGACCTCCCGACTGCGAACGGGACCGGCCGGTTCGACACGACATCACCTGCCCATCGGACCGGCCGGTTCGGCGTGGCGTGCGCACCGGACCGGCCGGTTCGACATCACCTACGCGCCGCACCCGGCCTGCTCGCCATTCGCACAAGCACCGGACCGGCCCCTTGATCACCGCATACGGACCAGACCGGCCGGTTCATCACCGCATAACGGGACATCGGGTCGCCCGCTTGCTACGTTCCGGACATGATCCTGCCCGGAATGTCCGGAACGGCCGTGGCGGCGGACCCGGCCCCTCCCGCTGAACGCCTGCCCAGGCGCCGTGGGATCGAGCTCACCCTCATCGTCGTCGCCGTCCTGCTCTGCGTGTACGGCTACTGCGCCGTCGGTCTCGCCAAGCACGGCACCGTTCCGCCCGGCGCCGCCGGTTACGGCGCCGGGCTCGGCGTGCTCGCGCTCCTCGCCCATGTCGCCGTCCGCATCCGGGCCCCGTACGCCGATCCGCTGCTGCTGCCCATCGCCGTCCTGCTCAACGGGCTGGGCCTGGTGCTGATCTACCGACTCGACCTGGAGACCCCGGACGACCAGGCGGCGCCCATCCAGCTCATCTGGTCGACGCTCGGCGTCGCGCTCTTCATCGCCGTCGTGCTCTGTCTGCGCGACCACCGGGTCCTCCAGCGCTACACCTACGTCTCGGTGGTCGGCGCGCTGGCCCTGCTCGTCCTGCCGATCTTCTTCCCGGCGGTGAACGGTGCCCGCATCTGGATCAGGATCGCCGGATTCTCCATCCAGCCGGGCGAGTTCGCGAAAGTCCTGCTCGCCGTCTTCTTCGCCGGCTACCTCGCCGCCAACCGCAACGCCCTCGCCTACAGCGGCCGCCGGATCTGGCGGTTCCGGCGGCTCCAGCTGCCCACCGGCCGCGTACTCGGCCCGATCGTGGCGATCTGGCTGCTCAGCGTCCTGGTCCTGATCCTGGAGCGGGACCTCGGAACCTCGCTGCTCTTCTTCGGCCTGTTCGTGATCCTGCTCTACGTCGCCACCGGCCGCACCGGATGGATCGCGGTCGGGCTGCTGCTCGCCTGCGTCGGCGCGGTCGCCGTCGGCCGTCTCGAACCGCATGTGCACAGCCGGGTGCAGGACTGGCTGGACCCCTTCGCCTCGATCACCGCGGGCCAGGGACCCAACCAACTCGCCCAGTCCCTCTTCGCGTTCGCGGCCGGCGGGATGCTCGGCACCGGTCTCGGGCTCGGCCATTCGGTGCTCATCGGCTTCGCCGCCAAGTCCGACTTCATCCTGGCCACCGCGGGCGAGGAACTCGGACTGATCGGCCTGTCCGCCGTCTTCCTCCTCTACGCGCTCCTCGTCGAGCGCGGCTACCGCGCGGGCCTCGCGCTGCGCGACCCCTTCGGCCGGCTGCTCTCGGTCGGCCTCGCCTCGATCATGGCCCTTCAGGTCTTCGTCATCGCGGGAGGCGTGACCGGACTGATCCCGCTGACGGGCATGGCGATGCCGTTCCTCGCTCAGGGCGGCTCCTCGGTCGTCACCAACTGGATCATCGTGGCCCTGCTGATCCGGATCAGCGACTGCGCCCGCGGTCAGTACGACGGGACACCGGCGCCATGACCAAGTACATCCGCCGGGCCGTCGGACTGTGCGCCGTGCTGCTCGTGGCGCTCCTCGTCAACGCCGCCCGCGTCCAGGTCGTACAGGCGCCGTCGTACGACGGCAATCCCGCCAACCGCCGTCCGGCGATCGCCCGTTACGGGCAGCCGCGCGGAGACATCGTCGTCGACGGCCGGACGGTCACCGGCTCCAGGGACACCGGCGAGCTGTTCCGCTACGAACGGACCTACCTGGACGGCCCGTTGTACGCGCCCGTCACCGGCTTCGCCTCGCAGCTGTACGGGAGCACGCTGCTGGAGGGCACCGAGGACGGTGTCCTGTCCGGCACCGACCCGATGCTCGCCCCGATGCCCCTGCTGAACGGTCTCACCCGGGCCCGCGGTCCCGGCGGCAGAGTCGTCACCACTCTCGACCCGGCGGCGCAGCGCGCCGCCTTCGAGGGGCTCGGTTCCCGCCGGGGCGCGGTCGCGGCGATCGAGCCGTCCACCGGCCGGATCCTGGCCCTGGTCTCCACCCCTTCCTACGATCCCGGGGAGCTGTCCGGGACGGGGCCGGCCGCGTCCAGGGCGTGGGCGCGGCTGAACGGCCAGGACGACAAGCCGATGCTCAACCGGGCGATCCGGCAGACGTATCCGCCGGGATCCACGTTCAAGGTGCTGACCGCCGCGGCGGCGCTGGACTCGGGCGCCGTGGACGACATGGACGCGCCGACCAGGTCGCCGGACCCGTACCGGCTCCCCGGCACCACGACGAGGCTCACGAACGAGACCGAGGGCTGCGAGGACGCCTCCCTGCGGTACGCCTTCACCTGGTCCTGCAACACGGTCTTCGCGAAGCTGGGCGTGGACGTCGGGCTCGACGACATGACGAGGACGGCGGCGGGCTTCGGCTTCAACGACCGCAAGCTGCGCATCCCCTTCTCGGTGGCGCCCAGCAACTTCGACCTGCGGCTCGACAGGGCCCAGTTGGCGCTCTCCTCCATCGGGCAGTTCGACACCCGGGCGACTCCGCTCCAGATGGCGATGATCTCGGCGGCCGTCGCGGGAGACGGGTCGGTCAAGACGCCGTATCTGGTGGAGCGGACGACCACGCGCGGCGGCGGGACGCTGACCACGACCGGGCCGCGGATCCTTCATCAGGCGATGAGCGCGGCGACGGCGCAGCGTATGCGCGAGCTGATGACCGACGTGGTGGAGAAGGGCACCGGAACCGTGGCCGCCATCCCCGGCGCCACCGTCGGCGGGAAGACCGGCACCGCCCAGCACGGCATCGGCAACTCCGGTACGCCGTATGCCTGGTTCATCTCCTGGGCCCGCGCCGACGACTCCCTCGAACCCGCTGTGGCCGTCGCGGTGGTCGTCGAGGACGCGGCGGCCGACCGGGGGGACATCACGGGGGGCGGGTTCGCGGGGCCGATCGCCCGGGCGGTGATGGAAGCGGTGCTGGGCTCGTGACGGGGCTTCTCGCGGTCCGGTCTCGGTTCGGCTCCCGGTCCGATCTTGATCCGGCTCGCGGTCCGGTCTCGGTTCGGATCGGCTCGCGGTCCGGCTTCGGCTCTCACTTCGTGAGACAGGGGCGGCGGCCGTCCCTGTGCCGACCTACCGTTCGGCCATGACTTCGTCGACAGCCTCGTTCGAGCTCGCCCAGGTCAACATCGCCCGCCTCAAAGCACCTTTGGATTCACCTCAGTTGAAAGGCTTCGTGGAAGCCCTCGATCCTGTGAACGCCGTCGCGGACGACGCGGACGGATTCGTCTGGCGCCTTCAGGACGACTCCGGCGACGCCACGGACATCCGCGTCCTCGGCGACGAATGGCTGATCGTCAACATGTCCTCCTGGCGCGACACGAACGCGCTGACGGCGTTCATGTACCAGGGCCGGCACCGCGAGCTGATGGCCAGGCGCCGGTGGGGGTTCCCCCTGCTCGAGCGAAGCCGAGAGCTCGGGGGAGGTTCGAGCGGCTGGAGGAGGCGGTGACCACTCTGTGGTGGGTCCCGGCCGGCCACCGTCCCACGGTCGCGGAGGCCGAGGCCCGCCTGCTGCACCTCCGCGAACACGGCCCCACCCCATACGCGTTCACCCTCCGGGCATCCTTCCCGACGGGGGCGGCGGGCCCGTCCTAGTCCTGCGGTCCGGATGTCCGGGCGGTCGGCGTGGTGGCGGTCGTGGTCCTCCCTTCGTCGATCAGGTTCCCGACCTCCGCCACGCGTTCCCGTTCCTCTGCCGCGAAGCGCTGTGCGTCCAGCTGGTCGGCCAGTTCTTCGTCCTGGGTCATCAGGAGGTCCAGGTTGGAATTGCCCATGTCGAAGACACCCATGTCCACGTAGGCGCGCTGGAGGCGTTCGCCCCACAGGCCTATGTCCTTGACGCACGGGACGATGCGGCTGAAGAGCAACTGGCGGAAGAGGTGCAGGAATTCGGAGTTCTCGCTGAACTCCTCGGCCTCCGCCTTCGGGATGCCGAAGTTTTCCAGGACCTCGTCCCCGCGCAGCCTGTCCCGCATCAAGTAGCAGCCCTCGATGACGAATTCCTCGCGTTCGCGGAGTTCGGCGTCGGAGAGCTGCCTGTAGTAGTCGCGCAGGGCCATGCGGCCGAAGGCGACATGGCGGGCCTCGTCCTGCATCACGTACGACAGGATCTGCTTCGGCAGCGGCTTGTCGGTGGTGTCCCTGATCAGCCCGAAGGCCGCCAGGGCCAGCCCCTCGATCAGTACCTGCATGCCCAGGTAGGGCATATCCCATCGCGCGTCGCGGAGGGTGTCGCCGAGAAGGGACTGGAGGCTGTCGTTGACCGGGTAGAGCATCCCGATCTTCTCGTGCAGGAAGCGGGCGTAGACCTCCGCGTGCCGGGCCTCGTCCATGGTCTGAGTGGCCGAGTAGAACTTGGCGTCGAGGTCGGGGACCGATTCCACGATCCGCGCCGCGCAGACCATCGCGCCCTGTTCGCCGTGCAGGAACTGGCTGAACTGCCAGGCGGTGTAGTGCTTGCGCAGTTCACCCTTGTCGCGGTCGGTCATCTTCGCCCAGTACGGGGTGCCGTACAGGGTCAGCGCCTCGTCGGGAGTGCCCAGCGGATCGGCGGGGTCGACCTCCAGGCCCCAGTCGATGCGTTTCTGGCCGTCCCACTGCTTGTCCTTGCCCTTCTGATAGAGGGCGAGCAGCCGGTCACGACCGTCGTCGTACTCCCAGCTGAAGCGGGCCGCTCCCGAGGCCGGTATCTGCCAGAGGGGATCTCCCGAGTCCGCGGCGTACAGCTCATGCGTCGGCATACTTCGCAGGCTCACACGGAGTAGACGCGTCGTCAACAAGTCCGGCACAAGGGATTGACGAGCTTGCTGACAAGCAGTCTCATAAGTTGTGACCGCCGGTAACTTCTGAAGTGATCCCGTACGACGAGGTGGGAACAGCCATGACGACGGTGCCCGAAGCCGATGTGCTCCGTGACGCGCTCGGTCTGCTCAAGGACCGGGAGCAGGTGGCCGAGCGCCTCCTCGACTCCTCCGCCAAGCACTCCTTCGACCCCGACAAGGAGCTCGACTGGGACGCGCCCTTCGAGGAGGGCAAGTGGTTCTGGCCGCCCGAGCTGGTGTCGCTGTTCGACACCCCGCTGTGGCGGCGGATGAGCGAGGAGCAGCGGATCGCGCTGTCGCAGCACGAGGCGGCGGCGCTGGCCTCGCTGGGCATCTGGTTCGAGATCATCCTGATGCAGCTGCTGGTGCGGCACATCTATGACAAGGCTGCGACGAGCGCGCACGTGCGGTACGCGCTGACCGAGATCGAGGACGAGTGCCGGCACTCGAAGATGTTCGCGCGGCTGATCACGCGTGGGGGCACGCCGTACTACCCCGTGAGCCGGGCGCATCTGAATCTGGGACGGGTGTTCAAGACCATCTCGACCACTCCTGGCTCCTTCACGGCGACGCTGCTCGGTGAGGAGATCCTCGACTGGATGCAGCGGCTGACGTTCCCGGACGAGCGGGTGCAGACCCTCGTCCGGGGGGTCACGCGGATCCACGTGGTCGAGGAGGCTCGGCATGTCCGTTACGCCCGGGAGGAGTTGCGGCGCCAGATGCTGACCGCTCCGCGGTGGTCACAGGAGTTCACCCGGGTCACCTCGGGCGAGTTCGCCCGGGTGTTCTCGGTGGCGTTCATCAATCCCGAGGTCTACACCAACGTCGGGCTCGACAAGCGCGAGGCGCTGGCCCAGGTGAAGGCCAGTGGGCATCGGCGGGACGTGATGCAGACCGGGGCCAAGAAGCTGACGGACTTCCTGGACGAGATCGGGGTGCTGCGGGGGGCGGGGCGGCGGCTGTGGAAGTCGTCTGGGCTGCTGGCCTGAGACGGGCCGGCGTCCGGCATCCGGCACCCGACGTCCCCGACCGTCCCCGGTGTCCGTGCGGCGTCCGTGCGGCGTCCGTGCGACATCCGTCCCGCGTCCGTCCCGCGTCCGTGCGGCGGGCTCGGGGCGGATTCGGGCCGGATTCGGTCGGGGCTTCGGGGCGGGTAGCGCTCGGTCCAGGGCGCAGACGCTCCCGGGGGGCGGGGCCGCGCCGGTGCATCCGCCCGCATCCGAACGGATCCCACCGGGGTCTCACAGTTTGCGTGGGTGATGATCCGTCCGGCCTGCGGGCATTTGATGTACCGGCACGGCCCCTCGCGTCGTACGGCGGCTGCGGGTGGTCGGGGGCTTGGGCCTCGCCGGGGCTGGAGGGCATGCGCGTGT